>WRGQ01000074.1 GCA_009787115.1 Bacteroidota bacterium | reverse complement strand
TTGTCAATTTTATTTGCCGGTTGCGGCAAAACGCCTTTCGGCTCAATCACGCGGTGCGTGCCGTACTTGTTACCTTTCTTTTGCATAATGTTTTATGTGTTTAATTTGTTATTATTTTTTGAGGCGCGAAAATAGAAAAAAAAATGCTCTTTTCGTTGTCTGATGTATTTTATTCATTTTCAATCTGTTTTATTGTTTTATCGAAGTCCGATGTTGCCCACTGGCGAAATGCTGTTGCCCGCTTGGAATTTACACGATAGCCAACAGCAATAATGAGGTCGAGGTTATAGTGTTTTATTTGATAATTTTTACCGTCAGAGGCAGTTGCCGAGAAAATCTCGGTAACTGAATGTCATCGAGATAGTTGTTTAATCGTTGTATTTCGTAAATCAATGCCCCAAAGCAATTTCTCACGAATTACCGAGAAAAAATCGGTGTTGTGAAACCGCACCATAGAGATTTCAAAATCTTCGCTACTAAGGGTTAGGGTTGTCGTAGTTGGAACGATAATACGTTCATTATCTAAGGCTAACGAAAATTTATCGGTTCTTCTGCTGTGTACTTTTATCTTTATCTCATCGTTGGCATTTACAATAATGGGTCTGATATTCAAGGTGTGAGATGCAATAGGCGTAATGATATTCACAGATGAGGCGGGGTGAATGATTGAGCCGCCGCAACTCAACGAGTACGCCGTAGAGCCGGTGGCGGTTGCCACAATCAAACCGTCTGCCCAATAGGTATTTACCGGTATGTCGTTCACCCAGATTTCAATTCCGCACACCGAATCCTCGTCGGTGGTTCGCACGGTGATGTCGTTCAGTGCAAAAGAGTTACATAGATGCAAAGGTTTATCGGTATCCAAATGCAAAAGTTTTCTCTTTTCAATGATAAAACGTTGTTCGCGAAGCATTTGAAATTGTTGTTCAAAATTCTTTTTCGTAATAGTCGTCAAAAAACCGATACGCCCTGTGTTTATACCTACCATAGGAATATTCAAACTGCCGACCAATTTCACGGCATCAATAAACGAGCCGTCCCCGCCGAAAGAGAAGAAAAAGTCAATATTTGAAATCTTTTTTAAATCTTCGTGCGTAGAAAACACCGGGCAATCCTTAATAATTTGCTCAAAGTAAGATTTTACCGTCAATTTATCGTGCACGACTAATTGCACGCCATTATTTTTAAGAAATTGTAATGCGGTAACGATAAACTCTTTATCGTTTTCGCTGTGTTTTTTGTAAAAGACGGCGATTTTCATTCTTTCGAGCATAGTCTTTGAATTTAATTTGCAAATAAACATGAATTTTTAAAAAATACACATAGACAGATAAAAATGTTTTTCAAAAATTTTTAGAGGAAATATACAAATTAGAATCCCCATAACTCAAGAACCGGTATCCATTCGACAGGGCGTGCTCATAAATCATCTTCCAATCTGCGCCCAGATAAGAGGATATGAGCAACAAGAGCGTGCTTTTCGGCTGGTGAAAATTGGTAATCAATCCTTTCGCAATTTTATGCGGGTATTGAGGCAAAATCATTAAACTTGTGGCGGCATAAATTTCATCACATCTGTTTTCATCAAAATAACTTTTTAAAGCAGTAAGGGCATTTTCAACAGAAACTTCCTGCATTTGTGCATTCTCGTATATCTCAAATTGAGCTACACGAAACGGTTCGGCAATATGCAGAAATAATTTTGCTCCGATAATAAACAGCGATTCCAAAGTTCGTGCTACGGTGGTGCCCACAGCAATCACTTTTTTATGTGTGTTTTGAAGAAGAAAATCAACGGTATCTTTTGAAATGACTATCTGTTCCTGATGCATTTTATGTTCCAAAACAGCGTCAGTGGTTATCGGTTTAAAAGTCCCTGCACCTACGTGAAGTGTAATATTTTTAAGCGCTATATTCTTGTTTTTAAGCGATTGTAATACTGATTCCGAGAAGTGCAATCCGGCAGTTGGCGCAGCCACTGAACCTTGCTGTCGGGCATAAATGGTTTGGTAACGTTCTTCGTCAGTTGCATTGGCTTCTCTTTTAATGTAAGGTGGAAGGGGCATTTTACCGTAAGCCTCCAACCATTCCGCAAACGTAACGGTTTCATCTTCCCACATAAAAGTTACCAAAAAGGCATCTCCAACTCTATCTCCCTTCTCTGCGGTAATCTTAATCATCCTCTCATCATCATCATCTTCTCTATTCATCTCTTGCTCTGCCTTCTGCTTTCTGCCTTCTACCTTCTGCATTACTACATCAAAATCAATAGCATCTCTGAATTTTTTAGCATTTCCGATGAGGCATTTCCACGCCACCATTCCTGTTTTTGAAAACGCGGAAGCGATATCCCGCGTGGGATAGACAGGCTCTAAAAGAAACACTTCTATTTTGGTGCTATGTTGATTTTGGAGCAACAATCGGGCGTGAATTACCTTAGAATCATTAAAAACCAATGCACAATTTTCGTCTAAGAAATCGGCTAAATGCAGAAAATGAGTGTCTGTGATGGTTTTATCTTTATAAACCAACAATTTAGATTGGTCTCTGTCGTGAAGAGGAAAGAACGCAATCTTTTCGTTGGGGAGATGGTAATCTATATCTGCCTGATGGACTTGGGGTAGCATTGATGCTATTTGATTTTTACCAACTTATATGTTTTAACACTCTCCTGCGTTAAAAGTGTCATAAAATATATTCCATCGGGAAATCCGCCTATATCAATAATTTTGGAAGTTAAAGGTTGATTTTCAACGATTATTTTTCCGGTAATGTCTGTTACAACATAGCGATAATTGCACGCTTCGGTCAATCCCTTTATATTAAAAAGTCCGTTGGAAGGATTCGGTGAAATTAGAATCTTTTCAAGATTATATTGAGCAACAGATAAACAGGTTTCCGAAATTACGAGAACATCGGTAAAAGGAGAGATACAATATTCATCAATGCTTCCTTCAGGTGCTTTTGTAACTTCACGCAAATAATAGGTTATATTTTCTTGTATGGGAGAATGATTCCAGATATTTCCAATATAAACCGGTTCTTCGTCGGTGATATTTTCATACCAGTATGCGGTGCCTTCCAAATTGAGATTTATTTCAAATTCATAATTATTACATCCTTTGATATCTCCTACTTCGGGCACATTAGGAAGAGCAACCGTAATTAAGTTATCTTTTTGAATGGTATTTGTTCCGTGTTCATTGGTTACCGTCAAGCTCACTGTATAGATTCCGCTTTGCGTATATTCGTGTACGGGATTTTGTTCCGTGCTGGTTGTTCCGTCTCCAAAATTCCACAACCATTCAACAGGCTTGTTGAGTGAGTTGTCAATAAACTCAATCATACCTGTGCACGACACTTTGGTATTGGTAGAAAAATGGGCTTTGGGCGGTGTTGGAAAACCCTGACATTGGAAGAATATTTTATATCCTGCCAATTCCACACCCTGATCAGAATGAAAACGAACCGTAATATATTCTCCTGTGGAAGAAATAGTTCCTGGATTTCCGGTGGTATTGCAATATCTTGTGTTATTAATCAAAGGAGCGCTGATTGAATTACCATCGCGAAATTCAATATAATCATAATTACAAGTACTTCCTGATCCCGGTTCAATATCAAATTCTTCAATAGTTAAAACAATCTTATCAGCGCCCGAAGAATGAATAATAAGCGTTGAAGTTAAATTAGGGGGATAATTTCCATTAGCGCCTCCGGCATCATAAAATACGCCTGTACAGCCTTCCTTGTTTAAAGTCCCTGAAATCATGTTGAAAGGACAAACCATAGAAGCATCTATGATAATAAAATGTTCTTTTGTTATTGTTCCGCTACCGCACTCACCGCCGTCCACAGACAGGGTTACCGTATAACTTCCTTCTTCGGTGTAAATATGCACGGGATTTGTTTCAGTTGACGTAGTACCGTCTCCAAAATTCCATAAATAAGTAATCCCGTTCATACTTTTGTTGAAGAATGTAACTGTAGCAGGAATTGAGCAAAAAGCAGTTTCAGATGCTTTAAAATTAGCGGAAGTTACACTGACAAAAGGTTCGTTAATCACTCCAACCGCATAAAAAGCATCTCCTACGGTTTGCACTTCCTGAGTACAACCGCCAAACAAATCAGTGGCTGCAATAACTGCATAAGTGTAAGCATCAATATATTGCGAACTTGGCGATAAATACTCGGTCAATGTCTTGTACGCAATCTGTTCTGCTTTTTCAATGCCGAGTCCTTGCACTTGATATGCATTACCCTTGTCATTCACTCCCGAACCGCCTTCAGATATAAGATAAAACCAATAATTCAAAACGCCGCTGTTGGTATGCACGCCGCCATTATCGCCACCTCCTGTTGCCCAATATTGACCTTTGTATGTATCGGGCTGATTATGGGACTTCGGATTGGACATAGAACGAAAAGCGCTGCCGATTTTTTCCCCTATAAGCCAATTGGCAACGTCCGGAACTGCATAAAATTCAATACAAGTGCCTAAAATATCGCTGAATGCTTCGTTTAATGCGCCCGATTCGTAGGAATAAACCAATCCTGCGGTTTTTTCCGTTACGCCGTGCGTAATCTCGTGTCCGCAAATATCCATAGTAGTGAGTGGTGTATAGGATGAATTACCATCGCCATAAGTCATACATTGACCATTCCAAAATGCATTAACATTATTGCCATATCCTGCCTGAACCAGATTGAAATGAACATACGACAGCAAAGCAAAACCGTTGCCATCTATACTGTTTCTGTTATGAACATTTAAGTAATAATCGTAAGTGGACATCGTAGAAAAATGAGCGTCGGTAGCATATTGATCCAACTGGGGATTCACATTGTTCCAATCATTGTCATCATCTGTAAACTCCCAAGCGCCATTATAATCAGTAGTCATGTGGCAATTTAATGTTCTAATACCGTTTCCGCGTGTGTTGTCTCTTAAAATAAATTCCGTAGGAGTATTTGAAAATGTATTGATTTCTCTGATGCCGTAATATGCAGTATGCGCCGTTCCTATTTCATTATCGAAGTGAATTAACGGTAAATCAAAAAGAATTTTACCGGTTTGTGCGTCCACATAAACCATTTTTCTGTCAAAGGGTTTTTTAGAATAGATATTGAATTTATAGGCGGTTGTCAATTCTTTATTTCTTATATCAGGTTGAAGAGGGGTAATTATCTTGACTCCTTTTGGATAATAGGTAGCCGCATCGTCTTCAAGCATAAATTTCAAATTTTGTTCTTCTCCTTCATCTGTCCACATATAAACTTCCGCGCCGACATATTTCAGCGCCGCCTGCAATGCCTCTTCTTCCGACAGAGAAAAAATAACATCAAAATTTTGAATATTCACGATATCGCCATTTACGGCAATTATTTTGCCGTTTTTTTCGTGAAGATGCCACGCCGAAAATTCAACGGGCACACCGGCAATGGTTTGTTCATACTTGTAAACTATCTTGCCGTCTTTACTTTGTTGCTGACTTTTTAATGTAAAATCAACATTATCGGCGGCACAAAAACCTTTGGAATACGCAATTACTTTTTCGTGTGTGAAACTATTGTCATCTCGAAAATGAATATACGAGGGGGTACCGATATGCTCTTGAAATTTAATTTCTTTTGCATCTTTTTGTAACTCAGCGCTTTGTTCCTGTTTAGATACTTGCGCGAATAAATTTAACGAAATTGTTAAGAATAACAGAGGTAATAAAAATTTTTTCATAATAATTTTTTGTTAATAAAAATTTTTGGCGAAAATAGAAAAGTTTATACACTTACTCGCTTTTTTATAATTTTGCCGCTGTTTTTTGGAGAGATGCCGGAGCGGTCGAACGGGGCAGTCTCGAAAACTGTTGCGCTCTTTATGGGCGCCAAGGGTTCGAATCCCTTTCTCTCCGCCAAAAACAACCGGAAAACACTCGTCACTTGTCACTCGTCACTAAACAAAACAGATGACCAAACAACTCAACCTTCATATCAACGGGCAAAAAATTACGGCTAATGCAGGCGAAACTATCTTAAACGTATGCAAATCCATCGGCATTGAGATTCCGCATTTGTGCCACGACCCAAAGTTAAAACCCTTCTCCTCCTGTTTCCTATGCGTAGTAGCCATTAAAGGTTTTAAGACACATCAACCTGCGTGCTCTACCATCGTGCAAGAGGGTATGGAAATAGAAACCGACACGCCCGAAATTTTCGATGCGCGCAAAACCGCTTTGGAATTGCTCATGAGCAACCATTATGCCGATTGTGTGGCGCCGTGCAAACTTACTTGCCCCGCAGGCGTGGACGTGCAAGGCTATCTGTCGCTGATTGAGAAAGGATTATACAAAGAAGCCGTAGCCTTAATTAAAGAAACCAATCCACTACCGGCAGTGTGCGGTCGCGTGTGCGTGCGCCCGTGCGAGGGAAAATGCCGCCGACAACTCACCGAAGATAAACTTCCCGTTGGCATTGACTACCTGAAACGCTATGTTTCCGATTATGATCTCTTTTCACATCTTCCCGATTCCATAGACTCGAACTATCAAACTTATGTTCCTAAAACAAAACCGTTAAACGGAAAAAAAGTCGCCATTATTGGGGGTGGTCCCGCCGGATTAACCGCTGCTTATTATTTGCAAATTGAAGGATTTCAGGCGGATATTTACGAACGTGCGGAAGCCGCAGGCGGTTGGCTCCGCTATGGTATTCCCGAATATCGCTTGCCCAACGCCGTGTTAGATAAAGAGATTGAGAATATTACGAAGTTAGGCGTAAACATTTTTACGAATAAAAATATTGGCGAAAATGTGCAAATAGCAGATTTGGATAAAAACTATGACGCTATTTTTATCGCCATCGGAGCACAAACCGGTGATTTGCTCGGTATTGGTGAAAAACCTGCCCCTAATTTAGTTTCCGGAATTGACTTTTTGAAACGCAATGCCGAAACCAATAACGATACCAACTTGCGCGGCAAGCGCGTAGTGGTAGTGGGCGGCGGAAATACCGCTATGGATTGTTGCCGCTCGGCGCGCCGCTGTGGCAGCACAGATGTGATTGTACTTTACCGCAGAACAGAAGCCGATATGCCCGCCAACCCTATCGAAATTCACGAATC
>WRGQ01000073.1 GCA_009787115.1 Bacteroidota bacterium | reverse complement strand
ATTAATGATTAATGATTAATGATTAATGATTAATGATTGTCACTTTGAGAATAAGAAGAACTAACGAAGCAGAGCAGGTTTTTGACCCGATTCGTAAAAAGTGGGTTGTTTTTACCGAAGAAGAAAAGGTAAGGCAGTTTTTTATTTTACATCTTATCAATGAATTAAAAATTCCTGCATCTCATATTTCGGTTGAGCGAAAAATAACTCTAAACGGACTTACCAAGCGTTACGATATAGTAGTTTATAAAGAAGCAAAACCCTGGATGGTGGTGGAGTGCAAAGCCCCGCATATTCCTTTAACACAGGAGGTCTTAGAGCAGGCGGAAAGGTATAATCTAACCCTCAACGCAGAGATTATTGGAGTGACCAACGGTGTGGAGCAAAGGTTTTTTAAGGTTGGTTCAGATACCGATTAGTCAAAAAATTTTCTCATCTCCTCTGCCGTTAAAACTTTCGATACTCTTTTCCCCGAAGGAGAAATATGTGGTACTTTGCATTGAAGCCACTGTTTAATAAACGCTTGTTGCTCCGGTTCTGAAGGTATTTGTAATTTGGAATTGCATTTTTGTTTTGCCATACTTTTGGCAATGGCGCTGTTTTTGTCGGTTTTATGCAAAAATTGATGCGTTTTGTACATCTCCACAAATTGTTCAATAACCTGTTGTACATCAATGTTTGTTTCATCTACCGGAGTTCCGTTCACGGCAAAAGAGTTCCTGTCCATTTGCTCTAACTCATAACCCAAAGCGCGTAATTCGGGCTGAATATCGTTTACAATCTCGGTAGCGCTTGCCGATAATGTAATGGTTTCCGGAAACATACTCTGTTGAATCACAATAGACGTGTTTTCCAAAGCGTTAAGATAATGTTCAAATAAAAGCCGTTCCCGCGCTGCCCTCACATCTATGATATGTAACATATCTTTCCAAAGAAATACTAAATAAGTATCGGAAAAGAGTAAACATTTAATTTGCGTTTCATCTATAATCTCTTCATTGTCTTTATTCTCTTCCGTAAAAACAAGTTTCTCTTCTTCTTTAGGATGAGTAACGATGGGCTCGTTTTTTAATCCTGATAGAAACTGCTCCCACGAGTCGGAAGGAGTTGTTTTCCTTTCAGTTTTAGAACTATAGGGATTATAATTGGGATTTAGTGTTAATGTGGGTGGTTTTACATTATCTTTAGGTTTTATTCCCGAAAAATCGTATTGGGGATTGTAGTTAAAATCTATTTGCGGGAGCAACGAAAGCGTGCCTAATGTTTTTTTAACTGCTGCGTTCAGGAACGCATATATCATTCTGTCATCTTGAAACTTAATATCAATTTTTGTAGGACTGATATTAACATCAATAGTAGTGGGAGGCACAGAAATTTCTATAAAAAAAGCAGGTTTATGCCCTTCCGGTATCAACTCTTTGTAGGTGGTTTCGATAGCGTGATGTAACAAATAGTGTTTCACAAACCTGTGGTTAACAAATAGATACTGTTCATTTTTTTTCTTTTTAGCGCTCTCCGGTTTGGCAATAAATCCCGAAATTTTTACAGTTTCCGTATCCAGTTCCACCGGAAAGAGTTTGTCTTTAAAATGAGCGCCGAAAACATTGATAATGCGCTGTTTCTGATTGGAAGGTGGCAGTTGTTGTATCAGTTTTCCATTGTGATAAAAGGAAAAATCTATATCACAATGAATTAATGATAGCCGATTAAGTTCTTCTTCAATATGTCCCAGTTCTATCGTATCTGATTTGAGGAAATTTCTTCGTGCCGGCACATTAAAGAACAGATTTTTTACAGAAATTGATGTTCCGTCTTGTGTTGCCGTAGGGATATGTTCTTTAACCTGCGATCCTTCCGTAATTAAGAGTGTTCCTGTTTCCTCTTCGGGGCGTTTTGTTTTGAGTTCCACCTGAGCAATGGCGGCAATAGAAGCAAGTGCCTCGCCACGAAACCCTTTTGTAGTCAGGTGATACAGATCGTCGGCAGTAGCAATCTTTGAGGTTGCGTGTCTTTCAAAACACATCCGCGCATCGGTAAAGTTCATTCCTTTACCGTTGTCCACCACTTGGATGAGCGTTCTACCGGCATCTTTAATAATAAGTTGAATTTTAGTAGCATCGGCGTCAATGGCATTTTCCAACAGTTCTTTTACTGCGGAGGCAGGACGTTGAATCACTTCGCCGGCGGCGATCTGGTTGGCAACAATGTCGGGAAGAAGAAGGATGGTGTTCAAAGGTTAGGTGATTAAGTGATTAGATGATGTGATGATTTGATGAATTATTTAAAAATTTCTCCACGATTTTTTATTCACAACAACACCGTTTTTCAGCACAATAAGTCCCGGATTGGAGCGCACTGCGTCCCGAACCATAAAAGGACCTTTGATAGGGTCAATCGGGTTATAATAGATGGGGAAAGTGATGTTGTATTTTTTAATAAACTGGGCAATATCGTCGGGAGATGAGTTTGTAATTCCTACAAAATCAATATTGTTTTGAGTGCAATAGTTAATTATATTTTGCAGGTTTTCAGATTTCATTGCCATTAGGTTCGTTTCATCTAAATCGTGCATAAAAAGCATATACACTTCATTTCTATTAAGATAAATGCTTGCAAAATCTTTTCCCTGATTATCCAACATGGAGAATCCGGGAATCTTTGCGTGAACCCCTTCGGTAATCACAGAATCAATGCGATCCACATATTCATACTCATCGTAAAAATTAGGAACTGTTTCCGTAATGTTGTTCATCTCATCCATTGAGAGGTATTGTTCCTCTCCTTTATCATTTTTATATAAGAACAGAATCTCTTTTTCTGCGGGTGTTTCTATATAAAGTTCTGTCATATCTTTACCTTTTTTCCAATGAAAATCAACAATAGGTAAATTTCGCAAACAGTAAATTTGTATTATCAGCGCTATTCCGGCGCCTAAGAAAGCAAACAGCCATTGACCTAAAAGGGTTAATCTAATATCTTGTATTGTTTTTCGTTTGGCAAAGATAATCAGTGTAAAAAACAGCAGTCCAATGTTTTTCAGAAATGTTTCCAGATTGTTCATCTTAATAGCCTGCCCGAAGCAACCGCAATCTTTTACTACGCCGAAGTGGTATCCGTAATTTACTTCTAAATGTTCCGCTAAAGCCAACCACGCCGTTAAGAAGAAGAAGAAGACCATAAACAGGAGATATCCCAAAGCAGTGAGCCGCACCCTGATTTTAAAGAGGAGCATAAAGCCCAGCGTGAACTCCGCAATGTTCATCAATATGCCCAGCCACAAACAAAACGGGTGCATAAAACCCATACCAAAGGAGATAAAATAGTCGTCCATCTGTATTCCGGAAGCCACGGGGTCAATGGCTTTTGATAAACCTGAAAAAATAAAAACGCACGCTAATGCAATGCGAATAACAGTAAGCCAAATTGGATCTTTTTGTTTTTTCATAATACTTGATTTTTTAAATTTTAGATTTTAAATTATTAGATTTTAAATTTTAGATTTTAAATATTAGATTTTAAATTAAAGTTAACTTTATAAGCGCAAATACGGCATAATTAATAATATCGTAATAATTAGCGTCTAACCCTTCGGAAACGATTGTAAGACCATCGTTGTCCTCAATTTGTTTAATGCGCAATAATTTCATTAGAATAATATCGGTTAATGATTCCACACGCATGTTGCGCCACGCTTCGCCATAATCATGGTTTTTATTCAACATCAATGCTTTGGCGTTATGAATATATTTAAGAAATAACTGCGATGCTTCTTCGGCAGAGAGCATCCCTTCGTAGGAGTCGGCAACTCCTATTTCCAACTGTATCAACGCCATCACGGAATAGTTGATAATACCGATAAATTCCGGTACAATTCCTTCATCTACTTTCGACACGCCTTTTTCCTGAATGCTCCTGATGCGTTGGGCTTTAATGTAGATTTGGTCGGTTAAGGAAGGAGTGCGCAAAATACGCCACGCCGTTCCGTAATCTACTGCCTTCTTTGAAAAAAGGTCGTAGCATATTTTCTCTATTTGGTCGAACTGGGAGTTAGTGTTCATAAAAATAATTAGATATTAGAGTTTAAATATTAGATATTTCAACTGTGCTTTTTCTTAAAATGCTCCGCATTTTTGAGAAAAATTTTGTAATCTTTTTTGTCATGATTTTTTTGAAATTTAAATTTGCGCAAAAATAAAATAAAGATTATATACACGCAAAATTTCTATAAAAACAGCATATTCCATATTCTTTCCGTATTTGTCAAAATATTTCGGGGCAGGTTTATGTAATTTTTCCGGCAAGTTTATTTTTATATCTTCAAGCAACTGTTTAACATAGTTACTCGAAGATTCCCAAAATTCAAAATATTCCTTAAAACATCAATACAAACGACACGAATTTGTCTTGTCACGCACTTATCACTTTTTAATTACTTTTTGGGTTTGTATGCCAGCATTCGTAGTTATTTTTACAAAATAAATCCCTGCCCCCAATCCCGAAATATCCACCACATTTTGCATTCTGCATTCTGCATTCTGCTTTCTGCCGTAAACATCAAATACCTCAACACCTTGAATTTTGAATTTTAAATTTTGAATTTTAAATTCGCCTGTCGTGGGGTTCGGATATATTGTTAATTGTTCATTACTCATTGTTAATTCCACAACGCCCACATAGCCGGAATAAACGGTTTGAAAATATTGGATATAATTTTGCGCCCACGCAGCAAATTCATACGTAGCGTGTTCTTCCATCGGTGCAAATTGTAAGGTAATATTTCCCTCTTCGTCTGCAAAGCCTGCACTAACAAGTTCTCTTGCACTGTCGGTTAAAGCGCAGTAAGCGTAAGGAACCACTTTTGCATAGAACGTACTCTCTCCAAAAGGAATCACATTGTTGATTTCTATACTCATTCGGGCAGGTTTTGATAAATAGGTCATCACAGAAGGGTCGCCCATGAGGTTGTAAATTTCCCAATAATATTTTTTCATACTCATATCAGTAGTAGAAATTTGTACGGCTGCATTCCCTGCGGTAATTATGGCGCCAAAAGTAGTCATCCAATTATTATAGATTTCGCCCTGCGTGTGAAATAACCTGTCGTAAACGCCTAAAAATAAGGGGTCGTAAGTTGGATTTGCTGTTATAGTATTTCTAAATCCAATAGACCAATAGTAATCTTCGTCCCAGTAAGTGTCATCAGAGCCGCCGATATATCCCACTGCGCCTTTACCTTCTGCACGAAGCAGCGCTTCTCCAAAGCATTCCTGCACATCGAATTTACTTGATTCACAACAATTTCCAATCATTAAGCCATATTTATCGGTATTTGTCATACGGGAAATATGAGACATATTAAAAGAGGGATTATACCATCCGCTTGCGTTACAGTGCGCTGTGTAATTAGCCAATCCAACCCCTGCACCGATTTCCGCTCTAATTCTTTCTGCCTCATTATTACAGGGATGAAGATGTTTATAAACATTAGCATAGCCGTTTGCGCTGTTCACATAATTATTTGCAATATAATTGAGTTGTCCGTTCCCATAAACAGGCGCATAGAGATTATCATAACCGGCAATCAAAACCGCATTATTCAAATAGTTGGCATTAGGTATGGTAAACTTTTCGTACTGTAATGTTTTGTCAATTTGCGGGGTTAATTGATATACGTTTTGAGCTGAAAAACGACCATAGTAACAACAGGGAAGATTACCGCCTGCCCACGTAAAGTAATATAAATCGGTAGGGTAACCATAGTTAAATGTCGGAATCTGCTGCACATCTCCCACCAACAGCACAAATGTCGGTGCAGGATTTTCAGGCGTAGCATTATCATAACGTGATTTTATGAAAGCAGCAATAGCGGCGGTGGTTGTACCCACACTATCTTCATCTGTATAAACAACCTCTACTAAAAAGCCTTTTCTTTTTTTCCATACCGTAAAATTATCTAATTTACCTCTAAACATTTCGTGAGCAACAATTAAATATTTAATGGGCGTATTTGAAAATTCCGCTTTGCCACTTTGCATCGGATTAATAATATTTGAAAGATGAAACAAGGGACTACTATGCAAATCTCTGATAATTTGCGTTTTAACTAATTCTACTTTTTTAAAAACAATTTCAACATCAATAGATTTATAAACTTTAATTTCTTGGGTAACAGGATTATACTGTACCGGGGACACGTACAGTTCTCCCAGATTTACATTCCTCATCACACCCGTTTCTTTAAATTGCGCCAATGGCAAAGCATAAAAAGCATCGGTTTGATAGATTTCCCTGTTTTGAATAAACTCAACCGCACCATCATAAGATTTTGAAACGGAAGGTTGTGCAGGATAAACAGGATAGTTAATTCCTAATAAATTAGCATCATAAATTACAAACTCTTTGCCGTAAACATTCAGCACGTAATCGCCAAAAATCGGAATTTCGAGCATATTAACCGAAACGGGTAATTCAGGTTCCCCAATATTCTTGCTACCTCCACATCCATCTATATAAAGACGTGCAAAAAAACCCTCTCCGGTTTCCACATCTATAGATTTTAGATTTGCAAAAGTAAAAGAGAGATTTATTTTTTGGTATGTATTTTCATTAATTTTGTATTTAACCTGAGAATGTAAAGAAGTTAATATTAATAAAATAAATACAGAAAGAATAGTCTTTTTCATCAGGTTAAAGAATTTCGCTGCGAAAATATAATAATAAAAATAAGTAATAATTAGGTCGTTTATAAAAAAATCTGTTTCTTCTATTGGATTTCACACTGGCTATCAATTTATGACGACCAAAAAACTTCCAAGCGTTAAAGTTTCAATTCAGAAACACTTTTTTTTGAAGATTTAGTGCAACAATTTTCCAATTTTATAAATAGACTATATTAAAATTCACCTACAGTAAAAATTTTAATAAACTAAGACCCAGCATTTTGTCATAAAACATCAACAAAAAATGCGGTATAAAATTTTTGTATAATAAAAATTATATTTTTGCCGTCCCATTTGATT
>WRGQ01000072.1 GCA_009787115.1 Bacteroidota bacterium | reverse complement strand
TTTAACACACTGTCTTTCATTTTATTTCTTATTGGCAATGCTGCCTGCATTTCTACCAGGGTTGGGTTATAATGCCCCTTCGGGGCGTTTGGAATGGTTGAAAACCATTTATATTTCAGCCCAATGGCAACGCCTTGGGATGATTGACGATAATACCGATTTGCGCCCTGAAAGGGCAATATATAATTTTTATGTCCAAAGAAATTTTTCATCAAAATCAATATTATATTCTTGTAAAAATTTCACATATTCTTCCTGAAAAGTTTCCTTTTTATGGTGTTCTTTCTGATTTTCAATATATTTTTCTACTGCAGCAACTTTCGATTGACTGACCGAGAAAGCGCCATATCCGCCTTGCCACTTAAAAAAATGATAATGTTCTCCTTTGGTTTTAATCCAACGGCTGCTATTTCTTTTTATCTCCTCTACAAATTTGGATAGCGGCAAATTTTTTGACATTGTTGTCAGTATATGTAAATGGTTTTCCGTGCCGTTAATTTTAATCGGGAAGGATTCGTTTGCCTTTATAACGCCTCCAATATAGGCATACAATTCTTTTTCTTCTTCAGGTCGAATTAATACGTCGTTATGTTTTACGTGAAAAACAATATGAACATATAATTTTGATAATGATTGTGCCATATTTATTTTATTAATTACATCAAAATATCCAAATTATCAATTACATCAAAATACCCAAATTATCAATTACATCAAAATACCCAAGGTGTTGCCATTGGGCTGGGTTATAATGCCCTTTCAGGGCGTTACCTGTCAGCACATTATTTGTCCATCCAATTTCTCTCACCAGTGGTGAGAGTTTTTCATTGTCTTTCATATTTTCTCTATTTTTAGATTTTTCAAGTTTTTCAAAATCACTGAAGTAATCGGTAAGATAACGTACGGAATAATACGCCAAAGCCGTTTTGCCACTGCCTTGTGTATGCCAAATTACGCCTTTCTTATCGCCCTGTTCCAATGTTTTACGAATTGCCTTTGCCGCAAAAAACTGGGGATAACGCATAATATGTTTTTGCAAACCATCTTTTTCATCAACATACACTATTCCGTATTGCAAAAACATTTTCAGACGCTCTTTTGTAAAAAGCGAAGTAAGAATGCGGTTTGTAGGCGTATTCTCGTTTTTGTTGGATATAAACTCTTGTGAATGTTTAAGCGTTTGATAATTCGTGTCTTTCAGAATAAAATTTTCAGTACTGTCGTCTATATCTTTTATTCCGTCAATAAGTTCGGATTTTAATTCTTCACGAAAGTTGTTGAAAAGAACATTAGTGTTTTTGGCTGTCGTTGCATAAAAAGCACCTTGCAGTTGGTCGGCATTGTTATCGTCATACTCCATATTGTTTGAAAAAACGAGTAACTGCGTGATATTTATAAATCTACGAAATTTATCATTGCAGAAACGGTCGTTAATTCTGTCTCTTTCGGCTTTTATTCCTTGCGGGTTGTTTGGTTTTTTCACTTCTATAAACGCCAAAGGCAAACCATTGATAAACACTGTAATATCGGGACGAAATTCGTCTTCGCCATTGCGATAAGTGAGTTCGGTGCAACAATGAAAAACATTGTTTTTGAAATTGTCCCAATCAATAAGTTTGTGAATAGAGTTTCCTTTGCCGATTAAACGGTTGTAAAAAGTTCTGCCCAAGTCGTCGTAACCGAGTTCGAGCGAGATATTTTGAAATTCCCGTTCAAAGTCGTTTTCATCAAAGCCAACATTCAGTTTCAAAAATTGCTTACGAAAAACATTTTTAATAATGTTTGTTTCACCATCACACTCAAAATTTGCTCTATCTTTTAACGAAAAATAGTTATACCCCAACCTTGTTAAATGCACAAGAGCGGGGAGTTTTACGCGGGTATTTTCGGAAAATTCGTTGGACATATTATTACTTGATTACTTATTCTTTACTTTTTCAAAAATGACAAAAATACAACTTTCTTCCAAATTAATTCTTTTCGTTTTTTTAATCTGTACCCATGAGGAACGCACTGTCCCCATCTGGCGTATATCATTTTCATTTGCAAAACTCCTGAATTACATTCCAAAACTGTTGAGCGGAAATATCCCATGAGAACATTTTACATCTTTCCTTACCTCGTTGCACAAGTGTTGTGCGAAGTTGTTCATCTTCAGCGATTTTCTCCATTGCGCTAACAATTTCTTCAACGGCAAGCGGATTTACCAATAACGCAGCCTCTCCGGCTACCTCAGGCATAGAGGTAACATTTGAAGTAATTACCGGTACGTGCGCGGCAAATCCCTCCACAATGGGAACGCCAAAACCTTCAAAAAGAGAAGGATACACCAAAGCCAATGCGCTTGAAACCACTCGATTCATCTCCTCCGTTGAGAGATACCCTGTAAACACTATATCCGATTTGTATTTTAAACAGTTGTAGGTGTTTTTAATATCTTTATCCCAGTATTTGTTTGAACCGGCAAAAACAAACTTAAAATCTGCATATTTTTCACGAAATTGGTCAAAAGCCTGCATAATCCGTTCCACATTTTTCCGTTTGTGTGCCGAGCCTACAAAAACAAAATAGGGAATACCTCCTGTTAATCGTTGAATGGTTTCTTTCTTTGTTTGTGCATCTACTTCAAAAAAATCATCTGAAGCCGCATTGTAAACCACGCTAATCTTATTTTCATCAATGTGATAAAGATTACCTATATCTTCTTTGGAAAACTGAGAAACTGTAATCAATCGGTCTGCTTTTTGGGCAAAACGGGGAAAGAAACAGGTGTAATATCTTCGATATAAAGGAGGAATAAACAAGGGAAAATGTTCAAAATTTAAGTCGTGAATTACATTGATGGTTTTTACATTTGTGTCCAGACATATCCACCCGTCGGGTGAAATTAAAAGGTCAATTTTCTCTTTTTTGAGCGCCTTTTTTATGCCGATTTCAAAGAAAAGATACCATAAAAAAGGGTGTCTTGCTTGTGGATGAACTATCACAGGTTTCACATTCGGGGCGAAGATGAAATAGGGGTCATAAAGTCTATCAAAGAAGAATACAAACTCGTGTTCAGGATGTTGTGTAACAATACGTTTTATGATTTCATAAGAAAACCAAGCGATACCGTCCATTTTTCCTTTGACAAAAAGTCGTGTATTGATTCCAATTTTCATAATACAAATATCTAATTATCAAGTATTTTTCCAAAAAATACAGGACCGTCTTTGCAGCAGCGTTTCATGCCCTCTTTTGTTTTGCAGGTACAAACTAAACAAGCGCCAATGCCGCAAGCCATTCTGTTTTCCATAGAGAGCCAAATCGGAACTTGTCGGGCATCGCAAAGTTCTGTTACTTTTCGCATCATCATTTCGGGTCCGCAGGTAAAAACAGCGTCATAGTTTTGAGCGTGAAAAATATCGGTAATAAAACCTTTATATCCCTCTTTTCCGTTTTCTGCGGCAATAAAAATGTTTTCGCAAACTTTTTCAAAAGGTTCAAAAGCAAAAAGTTCATCTTTATAACCTAAATACACATCTACTTTGCAACCATTTTTGGTAAGCAGTTTTGCCGTTTCAAAAAGTGGCGGGATTCCAATTCCACCTCCCACTAAGGCAATTTTTCCCGACACTTCATTACACGGAAATCCATTGCCCAAAGGACCTAACAACTCTATTTTTTCTCCTTTCCGGAGTTTGGAGAGCCATTCCGTACCTTTTCCTACTACTTTGTATAGAAAATGAAGTTGTTCTATTTCAACATTATAAACGCTGATGGGGCGCATTAAGGGCAGTCCGTCGTCCCACGCCTTGAGCATATAAAACTGTCCGGGCACAACGATTTCATCTTTTTTGGCAACAACTAAATGAAAAATATCGGTTGCTATTTTTTTCTGAGAAATGATTTTGGAATTGTAAAATTGCATAGTATGCTTACATTATTATACACAAATTAACTTTTTTATTATGGAATTATTGCTGTTTTGAATATTTTTTTATTACTTCTTCTGTAATAAGTAAAATGATTTTTTTATTTGAAAAAAAATGTTCCTTTGTACCTCAATTTTGAAAACCGATTTTATGCCTCATTTTCAACGTTTTTCACTTTTTTCTTTCTTCTTTCTTCTTTTTTCTTTCTGCCTTCTGCCTTCCGCTTTCTCTCAGGAAAACATTAACCCCGACGGGTACAACATCTTTTACTATTCTAATGGTGTTAAATCGAGCGAAGGAACTTTAATAAACGGCAAACCAGAAGGCTACTGGAAGTCGTACAACGAAAAAGGAACGCTTGTTTCGGAAGGAAACCGCAAGAACTTTTTGTTAGACAGTGTGTGGGTATTTTATACGCCTTCCGGTGAAAAGAATATGGAAATCTCTTACTCCAAAGGAAAAAAACACGGATTTAGAAAACAATATTTTGAAGATGAAACGATGGTGGAAGAATGGAAAGAAGATACGTTAGTTCATACCATACAGACATTTTACATAACAGGGGAACTGAAACGTTTAACCCCCATTGAAGAGGGAAAACCGCACGGCTTGGAAAAAGAATTTAATAAAGAAGGGTTGGTCATTGTGGTTTCAAAATATTATGCGGGAATTTTGGGAAAACGGGAATTTATTAACCGTACCGATAAGTTTGGTTTAAAACAGGGAAGTTGGAAATATTTTTGGGAAAACGGAAATCTAAAAGAGGAGGGAACCTACCAAAACGGTAAGAAAAAAGGATACTTTAAATATTACGACGAAGCCGGTAACTTTAAATATGTTGAGAAGTATGATAACGACAATTTGATAACTGATGCGCCGGAAACACGCCAAATGGATATCAAAACCGTCTATTATCCCAATGGAAAACCGGCTATCACAGCCACTTATTATAAAGGTGTTCCTGACGGAATTCGTAGGGAGTTCAACGAGGAAGGGAAAGTTATCAAAGGTTACGTTTTTGCAAACGGCATAGTAAGATATGAAGGTATTACTGATGAAGACGGTAAAAGACAGGGGCTTTGGAAAGAGTTTTATCCCACCGGCGAACTGAAATCTCAAGGACATTACATAAACTCAAATCAGGAGGGTGATTGGAAATTTTATTTTGAAAACCAAAAAATTGAAGTGGTTGGTCGTTACAAAAACGGCAAGAAAGAGGGAATATGGTACTGGTATTACCCCAATGGTGCCATCCTTCAAGAAGAAAATTGGAGTAATGGAAAATTGGACGGAGAATTTATAGAATACAACGAAAACGGTGAAATTATCGTGAAAGGAGCATATTTAGAAGGTACAGAAGAGGGTGAATGGACTTATATTCAGGGACACGCCATTGAAAAAGGTATCTTTTATGATGGGATGCGTACCGGACTGTGGACTACCAAATGGCGCGAAGAGGGAACACCAATCTCCGAAATTGAATATGATCAGGATCTCTTCAACGGGAAATATACTGTGTATTTTCATAACGGAAGAATAAGAGAAACAGGAAAATATTCAGCCGGCGAGCGCGTCGGCGTTTGGAATTTGTACAATGAAGAGGGCGAACTCATATTAACCACCCTTTACGACGAAGGCAGGGAAGTGAAATGGGATGATTACAGATTAGATGATTAGACGATGAGTTTTATTTCACCACTTGTACCTCCATCCCATCTTTCAATTTTGTAAGCGAAGTAACCGCTACTTTATCGCCATCTTTGAGTCCTGAGATTATTTCGTAGTTGGTATCTAATCTTCTGCCAAGGATAACTTTTATGTAAGAAACGGTACTGTCGTCGTTGAGGAGATATACAAAGCGGTCACCACTGCCGGGTTGTTTTACAATAGCATTGTCGGGAACTACCACATTATTTCGGTTGCCCAAGTTGAAGATAGCGCGGGCATACATTCCGGGACGTACTTTAACATTCTCATTAGGAATGGTAATCTCTACAGGAAAAGTGTGGGTACGCGCATCTAACGTAGGATAAAGTAAACTTACACGTCCCTTAATTTCAGCATTTCCCAAAATGTCAATTTTAATCTTTGCCTCCATCCCTTTTTTTATGTCGTTGTACTGACTTTCCGAAACATTAATCAGCAATTTTACCGGTTTAATCTGTTGAATTTGCAGGATAGGGTTGCCTCCGTAGATATCTCCGCTGTCGTAATTTCGCATGGTAACTACGCCGTTAATCGGACTTAACAACTGTGTGTTTTCAGATAGATAATTGTAACTGTTTTGCGCCACGTCCAATTGGGTTTTCAGTGCGTCCCAATCTGCTTTGGAAACGCCGCCCACTTTGTAAAGTTCGTCCAAACGCTTAAAGTTATCTTTCAGGTTATCCAGTTGAGTTTTTGCCTGGCGCAGTTGGGTAGCGTCCATTTGCACCAATTTTTGTCCGGCAGATACAAAATCGCCTACTTCTACAAAAATCTGGTCAATTCTGCCGGGAGACGTAGAAGCGATGTTGTTCACGGCTTCGGCACGTACTACAGCGGTGTACTCAAAGATTTGCGCCACAGGCTCTTCAAACACTTCCGCCACTTTAATGGTAATTGTTTCGTTCGCAGCATTCTGCTGTGCGTTTGTTTCTTCTGTTTTCTTTTGACTGCAAGCAGCAAACAACGCTGCCAGCAAAATCAGTAATGTGATCTTTTTCATAAGTTTATAAGTTAATAGGGTTAAAGGTTAAGGGTTAATTGGTGTAAAGGTGGATAGGTGTAAAATTTATTCATTATTCATTATTCATTATTCATTATTCATTATTCATTATTCATTCTACTCCCCAATCACCTTAATCAGCGCTCGTTTGTTTC
>WRGQ01000071.1 GCA_009787115.1 Bacteroidota bacterium | reverse complement strand
ATACCGGTTAGATTCTTGAATTTGCGCCCAAGAACTTTCAGGCGTAGCCTGTGAAAAAGGTGTTAAATTGTTCATTTCTGCTGTGGTTTTAAATTAATACTAAAATAACGCGGCGAAAATAAAAAAAATCTTATGCAGTGAATGGTATGCGGTGAACTGTAAGAGATTTAAGATTTAAGATTTAAGATTTAAAGTGCGTAATTCATAATTCCTAATTCGTAATTCCTAATTCCTAATTCGTAATTCGTAATGCCAAAACCCTTCTTCCACCTTTCCCAACTCGACGCTATGGACTGCGGTGCCACGTGCTTGGCAATGATAGCCAAACACTACGGCAAGAACTACACCATACAAAAGTTGCGCGAAATGTGCTCCGCCACCCGTACCGGCGTGAGTATGCTGGAAATAAGCGATGCCGCAGAGAAACTGGGGTTTAAAACGCTGGGCGCTCGCCTCAATTTTGAAAAATTGGCGGAAGATGTGCCGCTCTCGTGCATTGTGCATTGGCGTCAGGAGCATTTTGTTGTTGTGTACGGGATTACGCTTAAAGGAAGAAGCAGAAAGCAGAAAGCGGGAGGAAAGCGTTCTGCCTTCTGCTTTCGCGCCTTCTGCCTGTAAAGGTCTTGTCAAAGTGGCAGCCCCTGCACATGGTTTAGTCAAATTTACGGTTGAAGAATTTTGCGCACATTGGATTAGTACCAAAAAAGAGGATGAAGATGAAGGGGTTGCGTTGCTGTTAGAGCCTACACCGGCGTTTTACGAACAGGAAGACGAAAAAAAAGACCGGACAAAGTTTTCTTACATTTTTAAATATCTCAAACCTTGGAATGGTGCGTGTGCAAATCAAAAATATCTCGTTAGTGACTGTGGCAGTGGAAAATAATCAGAAGGCTTATATGCTGGAGGTTGAGTTTCCCAATTCGTTGGTTACTAATTATGGAAAAACATTGATATTCAGTCAGGAAATGACGGGTAGCGCCGAAATTATTACGGAAGATTTGCGGTTGTTGGATAAGTTTTTGAATCCGATAAGGGCGGTGATAAAGCGGTGAGGGGTGAGCAGTTGGTAGAAAGGTTTATTTGTTTTAAGTTAGCAACAAATGTTAAATTAAATTCTTAATAATCATAGCCGTTCCCATTCCACCGCCGATGCAGAGCGATGCTAAGCCGTAGGTTTTATTTTCGTTAATTAACTCGTGTACCAAAGAGACTAAAATACGGTTTCCTGATGCACCGATGGGGTGTCCTAAAGCGATAGCGCCGCCGTTAATATTGGTACGTTCCTGTAACCACTCGGCTGTCACGTTATGTTCTCTGATGATCTCATGGATAACGCCCAGCGCTTGTGCGGCAAATGCCTCATTCAATTCTAACAGATCTATATCCGATAGTTTCATATTGGCTTTTTGTAGTGCGTTTTTAATGGCAGGTACAGGACCTAATCCCATTAAGGCAGGTTCAACGCCTCCCTGACCGGTAGCGATAATTTCTGCCAACGGTTTCAATCTCAATTCTTTTACTTTCTCTTCGGAGCAAAGAAGCACGAAAGAAGCGCCATCGTTAATTCCCGAAGCATTTCCGGCGGTTACGGTACCCTCTTTTTTAAACGCCGGTTTTAACGCACTCAATTTTTCAAAAGATGTTGCACGGTTAGGATATTCATCGGCATCAAAAATTATTGTTTCTTTTTTAGTTACTATTTCAACGGGAACAATCTCATTCACAAATTTTCCCGTATCTACTGCTTTAATGGCTTTAGTTTGCGAGTTAATGGCAAATTGGTCTTGGGCTTCTCTGGTAATACCAAACTTTTCTGCCACATTCTCTGCGGTAATTCCCATGTGGTATCCTTCAAAAGCGTCTGTTAATCCGTCGTGTACCATGTGGTCAATGGTGGTAAAATGTCCCATTTTAATACCGTTTCTAAGCGAGCCGTTCATCACAAATCCGGCATTTGACATCACTTCAGTACCTCCTGTCAGCACGATATCGGCGTCGCCTACCAAAATATCGTTGTATCCATTCATTACTGCTTTCAAACCGCTACCACACACCATATTGATGGCGTAAGCGGGAACTTCTACGGGAATACCTGCTTTCACGGCGGCTTGCCGGATAACTCCCTGACCCTGACCGGCGCTGAGGATGTTTCCCCCAATCACTTCATCAATTTGATCGGACTTTACTCCCGATTCTGCTATGATGTTTTTAATAACTAACGCGGCTAATTCTGCCGGACTAAAATTTGCTAATGACCCAAACATTTTTCCAATTGGGGTACGCTTTGCTGCTACGATGTAAACTTTTTTCATTTTTAATTATTATTAAATGTTTATATTTCAATTTTTTAATTATAAGATGCTCATTATGGACAAATTTTATATATTTTTTTGCAAAAGTACACAAATTTGCCTTGCAAGAAGAAATTCTTGCCATTCACTCAAGTTTGGTGCACAATAATTTCTTATTTTTGCACAAAAATTTACCTTATGAACTATAAATCAAAAATCTGTTTCCTTATTTTTACCTTTTTTATTTCATTGTTGTCTGCTCAAAATTTTGATAATGAGGCAAATAAAATTATAGAAATTGCTCAGGAAGAAAACCAAACGATGAAACATTTGGATATTCTCACCAATAGAATTGGGGGACGTATTCTTGGTTCAAGCGCTTATGAAAGCGCCGTAAAATGGACGGCTCAACTATTCAAAGAATGGGGGTACGATGTGGAAGTAATTGAAGCGGGTGAACTTCCCGTTGGCTTTAACAGAGGCGCTGCATGGGGCAAAATGATGGGAGAAGGCGAAATAATTTTACATTTTGTAACTCCTTCTTATACAGTAGGGACAAAAGGGATACAAAAGGGACATGTATTGGAAGAACCTAAAACCCAAGCCGAATTTGACCGTATGAAAACTGCACTAAAAGGCGCGTGGGTACTCATTTCAGGAAAGAATGAAGGCTATCCGATTAACTGGACTAAAAAAGGAGATGAAGAGCGCGAAGAGATTATTAGAAAAAATGAAGAGATTACGGCAAGAAATAATGAGATAAAAAAATGGAATAAAGAAAACACAGACTCGGTTCAGAAAGAGGTTGAAAAATTGTTGGATGCGCCGGCGCTTTTTTACAGACAGATGGTGGATGCCGGCATTTTGGGAATCATTCAAAGCGCCGCTGTTCCATTGCAGGTGATGTACGACCGCAAAAGTTTGGATAGTATGACCTTTGACCACCTGCCTCCTGTGCCGGATATTAAGTTGGACGAACATCAGTACAAAACCATTTTACAACATGTTAAAGAACGAAGACGCATAGAATTGGAAATTGAAATTAGAAACCATTTCCGTCCGGGACCAATTAAATATCACAATGTTATAGCCACTATGAAGGGAACGAAATATCCTGATGAATATATTATGAAGGGAGGGCATTTAGATTCGTATGACGTGGCTACAGGAGCGATTGATTGCGGTACGGGCGTGATTACGGCTTTAGAGGTTGCCCGATTGATTGCCAAAAGCGGCATTAAACCCAAACGCACTTTAGTGTTTTGCCTTTGGGCAGGCGAAGAGTTTGGGCTGCTCGGGTCTAAACACTGGGTAGAAACCAATCAGGATAAATGGAAATGTATTATCAATTACTTCAATCGGGACGGAGGACCCACTGCATCGGACGCTCTGACCGTTCCGCCCGGCTGGTACCCGATTATGAAGCCGATTTGCGAACCATTGAACCGGATAAATCCCGAAATTCCTTTTACGCTGAAGCAAAGAGAAGGAGAGGCGCCTGAAGTTCCAAAAGAAGCGGGTGGCTCCGACCATGCTCATTTTGCAATGAATGGCATTCCAACCCTGTATGTTAGCGGTAGCGATCCGTTAGGCTACAACTTCTCATACCGCGAAATCTGGCACACCGAACGCGATATTTTCAATAAAAGCATACCTGTCTATATGGAACACTCCGCTATAGTAGAAGCCATTATCATGCTTGGCATGGCAAACACAAAAGAGAAGTTCCCGTTAGAGGAAGTGTATAAAAAGTGAGGAATAGTTAGATGATGTCACGTTTGTTACTCATCACGTTTGTCACTTGTCACGGAATACGGCAGTTCCCCTCCTTTAAACACACGTTTCTTGTTAGGTTTTTCTCCCATCTCAAACTCCAGCACTCCGCCGTCTATCACCTCGTCATTGGTGATAAATGCCTTAGTATAAGGTTTTCCGTTCAGTTTTACCGATTGTACATAGCGGTTTTTGTCGCTTACTTTCGGGGCTTTGATTTCAAAAGTTTTGTTGTTGTTCAAATTCAGTTTTATATAAGGAAGGTAAGGGGCAGCCAATACCAATTGGTTGCTACCCGGACAGAGCGGGTAAAAGCCCATAGCGGAAAAGATGTACCACGCTGACATTTGTCCGCAGTCGTCGTTGCCGCACAAGCCGTCCAAATCGTTGCGATACATTCTGTTCATCACTTCGCGCACCCAATACTGCGCTTTCCACGGTTCGGAAGTAAAGTTATACATATAAATAATATGGTGAGACGGCTCATTTCCGTGCACATAACCGCCCAACAACCCTTCGCGGGTAACATCTTCGGTTTCGGCAAAAAATTCGTCGGGAAGATGCATATCGAACAACTTGTCCAGTTTAGCAATAAATGCTTTGTCGCCCCCCATAAGTTTGATTAATCCCAGCACATCGTGCGGCACGTAAAAACTGTAATTCAATGAGTTGCCCTCAATAAAGCCTTCATCGTGGGTATTTAAGAGCGAAAAATCCTCTTTCCACGAACCGTCTGAGTATCTGGCGCGTGCAAAACCTAAATCAGGGTCAAAAACATTACGATAATTCAAGGCACGTTTTTCATATTCTTCTGCTTTTTTTGTATATCCTTCTTTTAATGCGGTTTGATAAATACACCAGTCGTCGTAAGCATATTCCAACGTGATGGAAACGCCATTTTTGCTCACGTCGTAAGGCACGTAGCCATATTTCAGATATTCCGCAGTTTTATCAAAATAGGGTAGGGTAGCGCTGGCATACATTGCTTCTAATGATTCCTGTACATTTATCGGAATACTTTTGGCGATGGCATCTGCCAATACGGAAACTGCGTGGTAGCCAATCATACACCAGTTTTCGCTGGCGAAGTGCGACCATTGCGGAAGAATTTTGTGTACGCTTTGCGCCCGATGTGCCAGCATTGATTTTGCAAAATCTTCACTGCGCCTTCTATCCATCACATTCATTAAAGGATGCAACGCCCGATAGGTATCCCATAAAGAGAACACTGTGTAATTGGTAAAATCTTTGGCTTCGTGAATATTGCCGTCCAATCCGCGATATTTTCCATCTACATCCTGATACACGGAAGGATTTATTTTACAATGATATAATGATGTGTAAAGCATTGCCAACTGATCTTCATTTCCGGTAGCCTCAATAAAGTGTAATTCATTTTCCCATTTTTGTTTTGTTTCTTTAAGAACTTCGTCAAACGATTTGGATAGCGGGGCTTCGGCTTCTAAGTTTTTCAATGCCCCTTCTGTGCTCACGGCAGAAAATGCCAAACGGAGTTCTAAAATATGCGTGTCAGGAATTTCAAACTCAAAATAGCAGCGAATTTTTCTGCCTGCCATCTCCGGAAAATTCTCTTTGAGGTTAAACTTTCGCCATCCGCCGCCATATTTTGGTTTTTCATATTCTTCATACCCATAATTCACAACAGGTTGAGAAAATGCGATGGCAAAATACTGGTAGTTTTCGCGCGCCCAACCGTTAGTAATTCTGTATCCGGTAATCAATTGCGGATTTTCCATGCGCACCGAAGCCCAAAGTACTTTTCCATCGTAGTTGTAAATCCCTGCCACCAAGTCGAAAATCAGCCGTGCGTTTTCATCCGGATATTGATAGCGATGAACGCCTACTCTTTCGGTAGCAGTCAGTTCAACATCAATATTATAATCTTGCAGTGTAACGGCGTAATATCCGGGCGTAGCCTTCTCTTTTTCGTGTGAAAAGTGTGAGCGGTAGCCTTCTTCGGGTTTATCTTTGGTCCCGGGCGTAAGCAAACGTTTTCCATTCGTAGGCATCAGCAGCAAGTCGCCCAAATCAGAGTGTCCCGTGCCACTGAAATGAGTGTGTGAAAACCCCACAATTGTATTGTCATCATATTGATAACCTGCGCAATAGCGATATGCGCCAGGTTGATATTTACCGTTAACATTGTGCGGAATGGTGTCCGTATCGGGACTTAAAGCGATGATACCGTGCGGCGCCACAGCGCCCGGAAAAACATGCCCCATTGATTTTGTCCCGATAAAGGGATTGACATAAGCGCTGTTCTGTGCAAAGCCAACAAGCAGGATAGTGAATGCGAGAAAAGATAATGTAATTTTTTTCATTGTTTTTTTTGAATTAAGAGTTACAAAAATATAAAAATAAAAAGCCGGAGAAAAACTCTCCGGCTTTTTTGAAAAACACAATGAAAAACTTATGCTCCTAATTGCAGCCTGTAAAAGCAGCAACATGTCAGGTCGGCATCAGTTTGTTTGAGGTATTCTGCAACCGAAATTTTAGTGTCGCGGATAAATTCCTGGCTCAATAAAGTGTTTTCTTTAAAGAACTTATTTAATTTTCCTTCGGCAATTTTTTCTATCATATTTTCAGGTTTACCTTCCTGGCGGGTCATTTCGCGAGCCAATTCCAACTCGTGGTCAATAGTGGCTTGCGGT
>WRGQ01000070.1 GCA_009787115.1 Bacteroidota bacterium | reverse complement strand
GTCAGTTCAAAAGGCAGATAATTTTTGTAGTAGGTGTTAAAAGTATCGCCCACCACAGCAAAAAGATGTCCTGAACTTTTCTTATCATAAGTCAATTTTTGCGTTAATAACCTTATTTGTACAAAAAACAGTTCGTCAAACTTTAATCGTAACAACGCTTTGGAAAGCATATCGTGTGAATCGGGATAATGCACATTCAACAAAGCATCTTTTAACGATAACAACTTGTATTTCTGTATAATATCGTTTGACAAACGTTCGGTAATTACATCCTGAATCTGATTTAACAGTGTAATAACCAATTTTGAGATACTTCGGGAGTCCAATCCCGATTTTTTTGCTTTATCCGTACTGCTGTAAAGCGGCTGAAATGCCATTGGAAGCCCGATATTCGATTGTTTTTCGGGGTCTATGATTTCCGGGTGCGCCATATTCCAGCGGTTGTTGAAAAGCGTAGGTTTGCCGAACACGATAAACTCCCGTTTTTGGGCAAGTTCGTTTTCTGCCCACTTCAACGAGTTAAACCACACCAATTCAATCGTTCCTGTGCCGTCTGTAAACTGCGCCACCAAGCGTTTGGTATGGCGTTCGCCCAAAGTCTCGAAAGAGGTTACTCTGCCTTTAAACTGCATATATGCCCCCTCCGCCTCAAGCGAACGAATCGTATGAATCTGCGATTTGTCCACATGACGATACGGATAATAATGCAAAAGGTCTTGAAACGTAAAAATCTGGAACTCTTTTTTAAAGATTTCCGCTTTTTTTGGACCTACCCCTTTCAGGTATTCTATGGGTGTTTCAAGGAGATTGACTTGCATTTGTTATGGCTATAATAATATTCTTGTGTTTTTTAATTTCCCCGCAAAAATATATTATTCCATTTAGTGATATTCAAACACTGAATTACACATTATTATTTTTCTTCGATTAAAAAGATATATTTTCGCGCCGCATTAAACTTGTAAACACCCATTAAACTTTAAACCTTAAACTTTAAACCTTAAGTCCCTTTTATGAAAACGATACTAATTACCGGCGCCTCCGGCGGCTTTGGAGAAGCGATTGCGAAAACGCTTGCCAAACAAAATGTAAAACTCATATTAACAGGTAGAAACGAAACGCTCTTAAACGAAGTATGCCGTTTTATTACTACAAACACCTCCTCAAAAGCGCTGCCGTTGGTGTTTGATGTGCAGGATTTGGAAGCATGTAAAAAAGCCGTAGATTCTATTCCTGATGATTTTAAAGATATTGATGTGCTGATTAATAACGCCGGCTTGGCAGTTGAGTTAAATACCATAGATAAGGGAAATTATGAGGCGTGGGAACGTATGATCAACACCAATATTAAAGGATTGCTCTATATGACCCGTTTAATATCTCCCATTATGGTGGCAAAAAAATCGGGGCATATTATTAATATCGGGTCTATCTCAAGTAGAGAGGTTTATGTGGGTGGGAATGTGTATTGCGCTACCAAACATGCGGTGTTAGCGCTTTCGCAAGGAATGAGAATGGACTTGCTGCCGTATAATATCAAAGTAACGCACGTTTCTCCGGGCGCAGCAGAAACCAACTTCTCTATGGTGCGTTTTCACGGCGATAAGGAGCGCGCCGACAAAGTGTATGAAGGTTATACGCCACTGGTTGCCGATGATGTTGCCAACGTGGTAGTGTATGTGCTTTCGTTGCCGGAACACGTGTGTATTAATGAGATTAACCTTACCTGCACGGCGCAGTTTAATGGGTTAATTCATAAAAATTTGTAATTGATTGGGGTTTCTCGCTGCGCTCGAAATGACATAAAGTATGAAGATAATAACGATAATAAAAAGTTGGTTTAACCAAAGTATTTCTACGAGTATCAAGATTTTTAAAATTATGATACCTGTTTCCATTGTAGTAAAAATATTACAGGAAACAGGCTTAATTGTATATATTGGAAAAGCGCTTGCTCCTTTAATGAGTGTAATGGGGTTGCCGGGCGAGATGGGATTGGTTTGGGCTTCTGCTATGATGGGCAACATTTATGCCGGGATTATTACCTATTTTTCAATAGGCATTGAATTAACCACTGCACAAATTACAGTTTTGGGCACCATCATTCTCATTGCGCACACTTTTCCCGTTGAATTAGCCATTACCCACAAAGCAGGTATGAAAGCAGGCGCTGCTTTTCTGTTTCGGTTTCTATTGGGATTTCTAGCAGGAGTGATACTGTTTCAAACGTACAACATTTGTAATTTATATCAAAATATTCCCACCGGAATTGAAAAAGTTGTAGCCATTGCAAGCAATGCAACCTGGGGCGGTTGGGCGCTCGGTGAATTGAAAAATTACGCCATCGTTTTTTGCTACATCACAGGATTGATTATCATTATGGATATTCTAAAACGGATAGGGGTCATTGACAAAATTAACAGATGGTTTTATCCGGTGCTGAAATTTCTGGGCATTGGGAAAGAGGTAATTCCCATTACCGTAATTGGAATGACACTGGGTTTGGCGTATGGCGGCGGCTTAATTATTAACGATGTAAAGCAATCGAATCTGCATCCCCGCAATGTGCTGTATGCCTTAATGCTTATGTCATTATTTCACAGTGTAATAGAAGATTCATTGCTCATGATATCTATTGGCGCAAGCGTTTCGGGGGTATTTGTTTTCCGGTTTATTTTTATGTTAATTGTAATGTTTCTTTTCGTTAGAGTAACGAAAAATTGGAGTGAAAAGAGGATGGGGAAGTGGTTTTATGCATAAAACACTTTCAAAGGGGCACCGTTAATCAAAAGTCGGGAAATACTTTTAATAACTAAACTTACTTCCCCCTACAAACTCTCTTAAAATAGAAGTCCCGGGGATCATCTCACCACTAATCGGTTTAAAGAAACTCAGAAACTTGATTAATCGAATGGCTTCGGCGTATTCGGGCTCGTATTCCGGAACTGCCATGAGAATGGGCATAGCGTAAGGTCGCAATACTGCCAATTCGTAAATCAGTGAGGTGTTGAACATTACATCTGCATTTTCCTGAAAGGGGAAGATATTCTTTTCTTCGCCATCGCGCACGCTTTGCCAACGCCGCAAGGTGGCTAATGCCGAATATCCCCTATAATTAAAATCACGAATAATTCTGCGTATCAATCGGGTATCGGTGGTAGGTATCGGATTTTGGCTGTCCACAGAAAGTGAAGTGAGGGCAGAAACAAATATTTTGTATTTGGTATCTTCCGGAATAGAAGCCGTAAGTTTAGGATTTAAGCAGTGAATCCCTTCAATTACTAAAATTGAGTTTTCCTGCATAGCAATTTTTTTTCCTTTCCACTCTTTTTTTCCTAATTGAAAATTAAAAACGGGAAGTTCTACCTCTTTACCTGCAAGCAACTCATCTAATGTTTTGTTAAACAAATCTAAATCAATGGCTTCCAATGCTTCAAAATCGTAGTTTCCGTTTTTATCGCGTGGCGTCTGCTCGCGTTCCATAAAAAAATCATCTACGGAAATTTGTACGGTATGATAACCGATAACGCTCAATTGCACGGAAAGTCGTTTACAGGATGTTGTTTTTCCTGAACTTGAAGGACCGCTGATAAGCGCTATCTTCGCATTTTTTCTATGAATTTCGTCTGCAATATTTGCCCATACATTTTCCTGTAGCGCTTCACAGGTAAGTATAATATCGCCCACTTCCCCTGATTCAATTTTTTCATTGAGATTATAAATATAAGGTATTCCTAAATGATTGCCCCATTCTTTAAATTGTTGATACACGTTAAACAACTTGGGCATTTTTCGTGTTTGTGCAATCAAGTCAGGTCGTTTTGGATTTGGGATTTTTAATAACAATCCATTTTCATACAATTCTAATCCGTAGAGTTTTACGTAGCCTGTGGAAGGCAACAAACTGCCGTAATAGTAATTTACTATATCATCTAATTGATGAACAGTAAGATACATTTTATTCGTTTCTTTAAAAATGGATTTCTCTTTTTCAATGCCCTGTTCTTTAAACAGTTTTTCTGCTTCATTATAAGTAATCTCTCTTCTCACAAAAGGAATGTCAGCCTTAATAATCTCGTTCATTTTGTTTGTAATTGCCAACAGAACAGACTCATCAAGCGGTTGATTCAGGTTTTCTATTTCACAATATTTTCCTCCTGAAATAGAATGCAAGACGTTGAGTTTTGCTTCGGGAAAAAGAGTTTTCAACGATTTGAATAAAATGAAATAGAGCGAACGGGTATAAATTCCGTTTCCATAGGTTGAAGTAATGTCGAAAAATTCAACGGTACAGGGTTTATGAATTTTGTATTGTAACGAACGCACCTGATTGTTAATCAGCGCCCCTAAGATAGGGTAGTGAAGGATTACATTTTCATTTTTTATCAGGTCTGGTAATGAAGTACCAAATGTTACTTCAATGGTTTTGTTATGGTTTTTCAGATCAACTAACATAAAGATTTAAGATTTAAGATTTAAGATTTAAGGTTGTCGGGGTGTTGCGTATCAAAACAGATACTATGATGTTTGTCTCCATTTTTAAATTTTTCCGCGAAAGTAAATTTTTTTGGCAATGTGGACAAATGTGAGGCTGTAAACTTGTCACGCCGTCACGTCTATCACCGCCTCACCTCTACATACCGCGTCAGTGTATTTCCCCACTGGTCAACCACAGTAATCCAATGTTTGCCTTCGGTCGGGGTAACGCTCATTTGATGAAAAAACTGCGTAGCGCCGATATAGGTATCGTCCAAATGCCAGTAAACAATAGCATCTGCCTGTCGGTGCGCCAATTCCAACGCCAAAGCGCCCACAGAGCCGTCTAATTGCTTGGATAAACGAATGGGATTGGAAGTGTTGGGATAAATAAATTCCATTGGTTTAGAAGATGTCTGATTATCATTGCATAACGGACTTATCGGGGGCAGAGTTTTGTACTCCGGATGTCGTTTTTTGTAAAACCATTCTTGAATAGGCGGCAAAATAAACCACACTTTACGCACCATTTCATCGGAAGGATACTCATTGGCAAACACACGAAACTGTTCATCTTCAGATAAGTAAACAATATTATGATAGGGACAGGTTTTGGTTTTAAAACCGGCAGGAAGAATTAAAACAGTCTCAATATCATTGCAGTATCTTCCGGCTAAACAGCCGCTTGTTTTGCAAACTTCCGCTTTTTGAAACTCCTTTTTGGGCATTTCAAACCACGATGTTTTTTCTAAAAGGTTATAAATGTCGAACATTACTAAAGCGGAAGTGCCTGTGCCTGTTAATCCGGGTCTTCCCTCGCCGCCGGCGTTGCCTGTCCAAACGCCCACCACATATTCGGGGGTAACGCCTACTGCCCATGCGTCTCTAAATCCATAACTTGTACCTGTTTTCCACGCTACCTTGCGCATTGAGGGGATATTTTTCCAGTCAATCTCTTCAGGACGATTTACGTTGATTAACGCCTCTAATGTTTGCCAGCAGGCGCCGGCATTGAAAATATCCGCTTCTTTTTCCGTAAACAAAGGGATTTCGCCCCAGTCGAAACAACTTTTGCGTTGTTGTTTATCATTGTAGAACACAACCGATTGCGCCATACGCAGGTATGCCAAACTTACTTCCCATAAACTTACTTCGCCGCCGCCCAGAATGAGTGTCAATCCGTAGTGGTCGGCGGGGAATTTCAGGTTGTTAAATCCCATCAGTCGCATGTCGTCTAAAAATTTGGGAACACCGTACTGTTTCAGCATATTCACCGCCGGCAAGTTTAGCGAGCGCGACAATGCCAGACTTGCGGGCACTGCTCCGTCGAATTTCAAGTTATAGTTTTGAGGTTGAAACCCCTCTACCATTATCGGAATATCGGGAATTAACGTATTGGGCAATATTTCCCCTTCCTGCAACATAAGTTGGTATAAAAAGGGTTTGAGAATGCTTCCGGAACTGCGCGGCGCACGCACAATATCCACCTGATTGCCTGTTTTTTTGACCTCAAAATTCACATTCCCGCAATAGGCAATCACTTCCCCTTTTTTTACATCGAAAACAACCGCTGCGATATGTTCAATTTTGTTTTGCGAAAACTCTTTGTTTCGGCGACTTAACACCTGCTCCGTTTTCATTTGCAACGTAGCGTCAAGCGTAGTAACATATTTCTTACCGGATTTTTTCACTTGCAAATTGCTGACCACGTGAGGCGCAAGTTGAGGAAGCGGAAACGGCTCGTCGGGCAACGGCTCTTCCAGAGCCAGATGATAAGTAGTTTCGTCCAACTTTCCTAACTGAAACAGTTTAGTAATAAGATTATTCCGCTTTTCCAACAGTGCTGAACGATTTTTCTTGACGTGCATAGCAGAGGGCGCATTCGGTAATACGGCAAGCAGTGCAGCCTCAGCCCACGAAAGGTCGGTGGCGGAATGACCGAAGTAGCGCCACGAAGCCGCCTCAATGCCCATCACATTACTGCCAAAGGGCGCATGAGAAGCGTACATAGAGAGAATGGACGACTTTTTGTATGTCAATTCCAACCGTGTTGCCATAATCATTTCAACTACTTTTTGAAACAGCGTTCTATTTTTATTTCTCGCCATACGAATGGTTTGCATCGTAATCGTACTCCCACCGCTCACCACCTTTCCGGCTTTGATATTCTGTTTCAAAGCCCTGCACAAAGAGACGGGGTTAACGCCAAGATGCCGATAAAAATAGCGGTCTTCATAAGTTATTAAACACGTAA
>WRGQ01000069.1 GCA_009787115.1 Bacteroidota bacterium | reverse complement strand
AGGACTTGAACCTAGGACCCTCTGATTAACAGTCAGATGCTCTGACCAACTGAGCTAAGGAGGAGTGTTGGTCTTTTTTTTGAGGCGGCGAAAATATATTTTTTTTGATTAGATGATGTGATGATAAGGTGATGTGATGATTTTTTTTAGAAAATGTTAGTTTACATCAAATTATTTTTTCTTCTTCACCAACAAACTCTTAATATCATTCAGTTTCATCAGTGCTTCTACGGGAGTGAGACGGTCAACGTCCGTATCCATAATCTGTTCTTTAATATCTAACAACAACGGATCGTCTAAATTGATAAAACTGAGTTGGTATCCGGGTTCTTTTTTTTCAATTTTGGGTTTGGCTTCCGAAGTGGCTCTAGCGTTTTCCAATTGGTGCAGCACCTCTTCGGCGCGTTTCAAAACGGAATAGGGCATTCCTGCCATACGTGCTACGTGGATTCCAAAACTATGCTCGCTTCCGCCTTGTTCTAATTTTCTTAAAAACAACACTTTATTGTTAATTTCCTGTACGGTAACGTGAAAATTTTTAATACGTGGAAATTGCTCTGCCATGTTGTTTAATTCGTGATAATGCGTGGCAAACAGCACTTTAGCCCGATATTGTTTGTGCTCGTGCAAAAATTCGGCAATAGACCACGCAATAGAAACGCCATCATAGGTGCTGGTGCCGCGCCCAATCTCATCTAACAATATTAAACTGTGATTCGAGATGTTGTTCAAAATGCTGGCGGTTTCGTTCATCTCTACCATAAAAGTAGATTCGCCTGTGGAGATGTTATCCGACGCACCAACACGTGTAAATATCTTATCTACAATACTTAAATGAGCGCTTTCGGCAGGGACGAAACACCCCATTTGTGCCATTAAAGCAATCAAAGCGGTTTGTCGCAACAAAGCAGATTTTCCCGACATATTGGGACCCGTAATAATGATAATTTGTTGATGTTCATTGTCTAAATAAATGTCATTGGCAATATAGGATTCGCCGGGTGGCAATTGTTTTTCAATGACAGGGTGTCTGCCGTTTTTAATCTTCAGCGCGGTACCCTCCTCAAAAACCGGTTTGGTGTAGTTGTTTTCGATGGAAACCATAGCAAAACAGAGCAGCACATCTAAACGGGCGACAAGGCGTGCATTGAGTTGAATCGTAGGAATATAATCGAGCATACTCACGACTAAATCGTTAAACAGACGTGTTTCAATTTCAATAATTTTGTCTTCTGCGCCCAATATTTTTGTTTCCAACTCTTTCAGTTCTTCCGTAATATAACGTTCGGCATTGGTCAACGTTTGTTTTCGTATCCATTCGTGTGGCACGCGATTTTTGTGCGTATTGGTAACTTCAAGATAATAACCGAAAACGTTGTTAAATCCAATTTTTAATGAAGGGATGCCGGTTTTGAGCGCTTCGCGCTGTTGAATTTTGGCAAGAATAGATTTGCTGTTTTTGGTAATGTTGTTCAACTCGTCCAATTCCGGATCCACTCCATCGTTAAAGACGCGACCTTTATTAAGAATTACAGGAGCATCTTCATATATCTCTTTTTCAATACGTTTACATAAAGAAACAATGGGATTTAGTTGTTCGGCAATTTTGGATAACGCAGGTTGCTGCGCGGTATGGCACAACGATTTCAGTTTCTCCACTGCCCGTAGCGACCGCGCCAATTGCAACACCTCTTTGGGATTTACCTTTCCTGTTGCCACTTTCGATACCAACCGTTCCAAATCTCCAATCGGCTTAAAAGTTTGTTTTAAATTTTCTGAAAGTTCTTGATTTTCAATAAAATATTTTACAATTGCCAAACGCTCTTCAATCATCACCTTTTCTTTGAGGGGAAGCACGAGCCATTTGCGCAACATACGCGAGCCCATAGGCGTTTGCGTTTGATCTAAAATATTCAGCAACGTAACCGCATTTTCGTTGGGCGAATGAATCAACTCCAAATTGCGCACCGTAAACCTGTCCAACCACACATAATGTTCTTCTTCAATGCGATTTAACTTGTTTAGATGTTGTATTTTATGATGTTGCGTTTCGTAAAGATAATGCAATGCAGCGCCGGCGGCAATAATACCCAGCGGCAGATTTTCCACGCCGAAACCTTTTAAAGAGTTGGTTTGAAAATGTTTGGTCAGCAATTCGTAGGTAAAATCGGGGGTAAACACCCAATCATCAAACGTAGTTAATAAAATCTTATCCCCAAAAAGTTCTTTAAATGTTCCTGTTTTATGCTTTTGAATGACCAATTCGGAGGGTTTAAAATTTTGGAGCAACTTATCCATATACTCCTGATTTCCTTCTGCCACATAAAATTCTCCTGTTGAAATATCCACAAAAGCGATGCCGTACAATTTATCGGTTAAATGAATAGAAGCCAAAAAGTTGTTCTCTTTTTGTTCCAGCACTTTATCATTGATAGAGACGCCGGGGGTAACCAATTCCGTAACGCCACGTTTTACAATAGTTTTCGCCAATTTAGGGTCTTCTAACTGTTCGCAGATAGCCACGCGCAGTCCCGCCCGCACCAACTTGGGCAAATAGGCGTCAATAGAATGGTGTGGAAATCCGGCAAGTTCAACATACTGTGCCGAACCGTTAGCGCGTTTGGTAAGGACAATCCCCAATACTTGCGAAGTTTTGATAGCATCATCGCCAAAAGTCTCATAAAAATCGCCCACTCGAAACAACAAAATCGCATCAGGGTGTTTCGCCTTAAACTGGTTGTATTGTTTCATTAAAGGGGTTTCGGCATATTTCATTTTTGTCACTTGTCACGATTCTTCCTTTTAAACGAATCTATTGCAATTTTCACCGAAAAAATATGAGAATCTAACGCAATGGAGAGATTGCCCAAATTGGTGTAGGCATAATCTATAAAAACGATATCTTTAATGCCAATTCCAATTCCGAAATTGATTTGGCAGGTAAATTTCTGTTTGCTATCAAAATAGGGAATCATTTGCATATTGCCAAGCCCTACACGAAGCGCCACGATAGTTTTGTACGCAAACTCCATTCCTAAATGGGGGTCAATGGATAGCGGTTTGCTTTTAATCAAGGTATTACGTTTGCCATCGAAAGTACAATCAAAATCTAAGGCGAATGTACCGCTAAATCCTTTTCCAAATGGCACAAACTTGGCTGCGCCGAGATTAAGCTTGGGAACGGTTAGTTCTAATCCGTTTTCGGGCAATTCGTTACCGGTAGTTTCAAGTACTTCTTTTATTCTGTCGGTTAGTTGGTAACTCCACGCATTAAAAGTAGAGGTTGCGTCTTTTAACATAGCGCCAAATTGCCAGCCTTTAACATTATATTGTAATCCCACATCAAATCCGAATCCCCACGCGCCGGCAAATTTCCCGATGGTTCTGCGAATTATCTTGGCATTAGCGCCCAAAGAGAGTCCTGTTACTTTTTCAAAATTATAGGCGTAACTGAGCAAGAAGGCATTATCGGCAGCGGAAAAATAGGTGATCTTATTATAGTCAAAATTCCCCTGTTTGTCTATCAATTCTGTGGTATTCATAATGTTATCCACGCCGAAGCGGATCCACGAAAAAGCCACCGCCTGTTTATTGTCAATTTTGTAACCGGCGCCGAGATAGTCGTATTTGGCAATACCTGCAAAATATTCGGCGTGCATAGCGGCTAACTGGTAAGGGCGTTGCATCCGTACTAAACCGGCGGGGTTCCAATAGGCGGCAGTAACATCGTTGGATAATGCCGTCATGGTGTTCGACATGGCTAATCCCCGCGCGCCAATTCCTAATGAAAGAAATTCATTGCTGTATTTTGAAACTTGCGCACTTGTCAATAAAGATGATAAAGCCAAGATTAATATTACGAAAAACTTTTTAGAATTCATAAAAAATGATAACCACATTTAAACGTTATGCAACCTTTTTTATTTTTGAAATGATAAAAATCCCTTAACTCTCTACAAATACACACCACATACCGCATACCACTCACCGCATACCGCTAAAACAGCCCCAGAAGATAAAACAACCCGACCCCCAGATAGTTTCCAAGTGCGTAGCCCACAAGTCCAATGGTAATCCCACTAATGAGCACTTTACGATTTCCCATTGCCGCAACTACCGGCGGAACGAAAGGGGGCGAGCAGAGCAATGCCACGATGGCTACGGAAAACAGATCGCCGCTTACTTTAAAAATACGACAGAAAATGCAGTGCAAAAGAATTGCGAACAAAGTAATACACATTACAAAAGAGAATATGGTAAGTGCGTTTGAATTGAGCATGGTAATATCAAACTTTGAAGCCACTATTACACTGAATATCAATATAAAAAACATACCTAATTCAAAAGTTTTGGGTAATAAACGTATTTTTTTATAAAAAGAAGCGGAGATTGCTAATGTGGTAATCGTAAGAATAATTACCAATTCGTTTAATTTGCCGGTTATTAACAAAGACAGCCCAGCGCCTATGGCGAAAAAGACGATAGAAAGCAACAGCGCCAGCATCGTTTTTGGAAATATTTTTTTGGAAAGCATTTTGTCGTAATTTTCAACTTCTGCCTTTACATTATCATTAGGATTGTCTTCTGCTATTTTGGTTTTATCTTTGAAAGGCAGCAAATAGCGGAAAAGTTTATATCCTCCTGCCGTTAAGAATATGATAAACGGGAACACAATGATCATTTCGGAGGTATAGGCAAGAAGAATCAAGTTTTCATCCGGTTTGGGTTCTATCATTCTGGAAATGGCAAAGTAATTCACATTTCCACCGGTGTAAAACCCCGACATCATGCTTCCTAATTGTGCCAATGAGTCAATGCCGGAATTTTGAAAAAGAAAAAAAGAAGCGATTACCGCTAATACAACGGCAACAAATCCCGTGCACAGAGCGGTTACTGTTTTGGGTAATGACTTAGCCCATAATCTGAAATCGGAACTGAATAGCATCAACGGAATTGCCAGGATAACAGAAATTTCCATAAGCAAATTTGCATTATTGTTGAAGGATACCGTTTCACTTTCCGAGAAAAAATGGGTGAAAGAAAAAAGGAACGACAATAAAATTCCAACCGCAAAAGCCATAATTACCGTGCCAATACTTTTGGCAACTTTGTACTTTCTAAAAATAGTAATAATAAGAACAGGGGTTAGAACAATAAACAAAAGAATTAAAATAACTTTCATAACAAAATAAATTTAGGTGCAAAATTATACTATTTTATTAATTTTCTGATAACAGTCTCATATCGTTCGTTTGTAATTTTCAAAATATAAAAAGATGGGGCAAAATCAAACCTTCTATTGAGGGAATTATATCCTGAAGATATATATTCTGAGAAGTGATCAATTTGTTTCCCTTCCATAGTAAAAATTTCGAAATGAAACATTTGATCATTTTCTGCAAAAATGTTAATATGAAGTTCATTTTTTACAGGATTTTCAACATTAACATAAAGAGATGATATAAAATCATCAATTTTTGTATTTGTTTTGATTTCAATATCGCAAATTACCGGTAGGTGGTCTGAGAAATCATACATTGCCTGCAGTATTTCTTGTGGAAGCGTATGGTTTGTTGGATAGAGTATAGTTCCATTGAATCGCAACCCATCCTGACCTAACGCATGATAAGTTTCAGGCAATACCTGTACTTTTTGTGTTCCGTAAAAAACAGTAGGAGAGACCAATATAAAGTCGAAGCGGTCATCTAATCCGCCGGTGATAAAACAGCCGTTTTCGGAATAGGTGTGTGTGGATTGGGTGTGTACTTTGGCAAATTGCGGATTATTATTCCACTTACCATAAGCATCAATAGGATCCAAAAATCGAAATGCAGTATTATTATTAAACAACAGATGTTGATATGCCGGTTCGGAGGCGCCATATAGGTTAAAATCTCCGGAAAACACGTAATTTGCAATCCCTACCTGTTCTAACTTGGTGGTCAATCGTTCCACTTGTGTTTTGCGTGCGTTTTCATTTTCTTCGGAATTTCCTGCTTTTAAGTGTGCAATAATAAAAGTAATAAATGCCGTATCGCCTTGCGCCAAACCCTCCGATTTGTAATACATTTTATAAGCATTAATATCTCGTGGATAGGTGGTTATATAAAAATGACTGTGAAAAACCAACTTTCTGGAGTCGTAGTATAACATATTGACAATAGAACTGCTCGAATAGTTGGTTAATGGGCAATTGGCATAATAAGTCCGCCCGTTAGCATTCATCACATTGTTTAATATGCGATTAACATAAGTAGTTTGACTTCCGATTTCATTCACACAAAACACATCGGGCAACACATAGTCAATAATGGTTCTTAAATTTCTATCTTTATCATCTAAGTAAGAACCGGAAGTATTACAACTACCAAGAGAAGAGGTAGTGTAGTTCATCAGATTGTATTGCATCATTCTAATATCATCGGCTACACAATAAGAAATGGCGATGAAGAAGAGGAGGAGGGAGAGGAGAGGTTTTTTAGGTGAGGGCATAGGGGGGGGATTTAAGATTTAAGGTTTAAGGTTTAAGATTTAAGGGGGATTTAAGATTTAAGGTTTAATGTTTAATGATTTTTGTGAAAGAATAGTGTGTAGCGCTGAAAGCGCAATATATATTAGCCCAAGGCAACGCCTTGGGGCAATATATATTAGCCCAAGGCAACGCCTTGGGGCAAGAATGCGGTATTGAATAAATTACGCACTGAAAGGGCAACATATTAAGATTTA
>WRGQ01000068.1 GCA_009787115.1 Bacteroidota bacterium | reverse complement strand
ATGCACTTCATACAAATTCAAAACATTACCAAACAGTTTTCCAACCATTTAGCATTAGACAACGTTTCGTTCGAGATTGAGAAAGGGAAAATTTTTGGGCTACTGGGTCCGAATGGCGCCGGAAAAACCACACTGATTCGTATTCTTACACGAATTACTATTCCAGATAAAGGTGAAATTTTGTTCAACGGCAAACTGTTATCCGAAAAAGATTTGGAAAACATCGGCTATCTCCCCGAAGAACGCGGCTTGTACAAAAAAATGGAGGTGGGCGAACAAGCCCTCTATTTGGCGCAACTGAAAGGAATTCCGCATCAGGAAGCCTTAAAACGACTCAAATATTGGTTCAGAAAGTTTGAAATTGAAGGCTGGTGGAAACGTAAGGTGGATGAACTATCCAAAGGGATGCAGCAGAAATTGCAGTTTATTACCACCATCATTCACGAACCGGAACTGCTAATTTTAGACGAGCCGTTCAGCGGCTTCGACCCCATTAATACCAATCTGTTGAAAGAAGAGATATTACAACTGAAAGCGAAAGGTACAACGGTGATTCTTTCCACCCACAATATGGCTTCCGTTGAAGAGATTTGCGATGATATTGTGCTGATTAACAAATCGAAAAAAATATTGGAAGGCAATATCTTCGATGTTAAAAACCGCTTCAAAAAAAATCGTTTTATCATTGAAATCGAAAAAAACGATTTCAACTATGAAATGGAACGTATCTCGCAGTTTACGCTCATATCGCAAAAAGAAAATCCTTATTCTTATGTTTTTGAGATACAATTACTGCCCCATCACTCTGCCAACGAACTGCTAACGTTCTTTATGAATACAGGAAATATCATTTCCTTTCAAGAACAACTCCCCTCAATGAACGACATTTTTATAGAACAGGTAAATAATAGTAATGGTTAGTAATTTCTAAATCTCCTTCCTCAGCCTTGCTACCGGAATATGCAGTTGTTCGCGGTATTTGGCAATGGTGCGGCGCGCAATTTCGTAACCCCTTTCTTTTAAGACATTATACAAAATATCGTCGGTTAAAGGTTTGGCTTTGTTTTCATTTTCAACAAGTTCCATAATTATTGATTTCACTTCTTTTGACGAAATATATTCATTACCAATAGATTCTGAAAAGAGATGCTTTAATGGGATTGTGCCAAAGGGCGTTTGCACATACTTACTGTTTGAAACTCTGGAAACGGTAGAGACATCCAAATTTGCAACCTGCGCAATATCTTTCAATATCATAGGTTTCAAATCTTTATCATCTCCTGAAAGAAAGTAGGCACGCTGTTTGTCCATAATGGCATACATCGTGTTGAAAAGCACTAATTCTCTCAAATTTAGAGTACCTATAAAACTTTTAGCCTGTGCTATGTTATCTTTGATAAACAGTTCCGCTTCCAATTTTTTTTCTTTGCTTAAATGGGGATAATGTAATTCAAACTGATTCTTAAACTCTTGATTTATTTTTAATTTTGGAATATGAGAATTATTCAAATTCAAAACAAGTTTTTCATCTTCTATGGTGATGATAAAATCGGGGGTGATTTGAGTAGCCCTGTTATCCAAAACGCCCGAATAAAAAACAGGATAGGGTTGTAATTTCAAAATCTCGTTAATGGCATCTTTTAATGTTTCATTATTGATATGGAGCGCAGCCTGCAATTTGTCATACTGTTTTTTAGAGAAAAAATCAAAATGTTCGGTGAGAATTTTCTTCGCTACTTCAACAGATGGAGTTACTGTTTTCTGTTTCAGTTGCAGGGTTAAACATTCCTGAATGTTTCTTGCACCCACACCCACAGGCTCAAATTGTTGAATTACGGTTTTCAAAACATTCTCTACTTCTGTATTGGTAATCTGCATATTATAGGTAAGTAGAAAATCCATAGCAATATTTTGAGTATCCACCAACAAATATCCTGTTTCATCTAAACAACCAATAATATACTCGGCAATTAAAGTATCTTTTTCAAGGAGTTCATACTCATGAAGTTGTCGTAACAGATCATCTTGAAAAGAGTTACTGTAGGAAGTAACAGGAAAATAGTAATCTTCATCTTTCGATATGTTGCTATTTTGAAGACGATAATCATCGTAACTGTCATATTCACCTTCATCATAAAATTCGTCAATATCTTCAAGTGTATTACGTTCCGGTTCCAGATTTTCTTCTTCCTGTATATCAGGATCGCGGTCAATTTCCAATGCCGGATTCTCCTCTACTTCTTTCAGAATTTCCTGTTCTAGAGTAGTCGTGGAAAGTTCCACCAGATGCATCAGTTGCACGGTTTGTGCAGCAGTTTGTTTGAGTTGTTGCTGTTGGGTGAGTGAATGTTTTTGCATAAAAATTGGGAATGAATTATTGTGCAAAAGTACATTTTATATTTTATTGATTAAAACTGTATATTATCTGTGAATTAAAAAATGTATTTTTGCCACGTTTTTACTTCAAATAAATGTAATAATAACAAAAATTTAACTTCTAATTTATGTATCGAAATAGCATTAAAGAATTGATAAAATGGAAGTTGTCAGAATATAGAAAACCATTACTTGTTTTTGGGGCAAGACAAGTGGGGAAAACTTGGCTCATTAAAGAGTTTGGGAGAACGGAATATAGACAAACTGTTTATATTAATTTTGAAGAAGAAAAAAAGATGCGAGATTTGTTTCTTGCCGATTTTAATATTCCTCGCATCATTTCAGCTTTAGAAGCGTTTACGGGGCATAAAATTGTTCCGGACGAGGCATTGATTGTATTTGACGAAATTCAAATGGCTTCGCAAGGTATTACCTCGCTTAAATATTTTTGTGAAAATGCACCTCAATATCATGTTATTGTATCTGATTCGCTACTCGGAATGATGTTACACGAGGGCGTTTCGTTTCCCGTTGGAAAAGTTGATTTTTTGCACCTCTATCCTATGTCGTTCTATGAATTTTTGCTCGCAATGGGTGAAAACGGTTTGGCAAACATTTTAGAAAACAAACAATTTGATATTATGTCGCTGTTTTCTAATAAATTTATTGAATTTTTACGCTATTATTTTTATGCAGGCGGAATGCCCGAAGCGGTTGCCACATTTGCCGAAAATCGTGATTGGCAACAAACAAGAGAGGTGCATAACAAAATTTTGTTGGCTTACGAACGCGATTTCTCAAAACACGCTCCCAAAGAGATTTATCATCGTATAAAAATGGCTTGGCAATCTATTCCTTCGCAGTTAGCAAAAGAAAACAGAAAGTTTATTTACGGACTTATCAAAGAGAGCGCGAGAGCGAAAAATTTTGAGTTGGCAATTCAATGGTTGCTCGATTCAGGTTTGTTAATACAGTGTTTCAGAAATAAAACGCCAAATATACCCCTAAATGCTTATCAGGATTTATCGGCTTTTAAACTCTATCACAATGATATAGGACTATTGGGAGCCATGTCGAAATTAAGTCCGCGAACGGTGATTGAGGGCAACCTGCTTTTCACAGAATATAAAGGAGTATTTGCAGAGCAGTTTGTAATTCAACAACTTCGATTAAATAATAATTTTTCAATTTTCTATTTTTCCCCCGATACTTACAGTATGGAAGTTGATTTTATTATTCAAAATGAAAATGATGAGATTATTCCTATTGAAGTGAAAGCCGAAACAAATCTAAAAGCAAAAAGTTTCAAGTACTTCTGTGAAAAGTACAAACCTGTAAAAGCCATTCGTACTTCACTTACAGACTACAAAGAAGAAGAATGGATGACCAATTTACCGTTGTATGCAATAAATACGATGTGAAGTAATAAAAATGTAAAATATTCAAACTTAAAAAAAACTTATGTCAGAAAAATATCAATGTTTAATTATTGGCGGCGGTCCCGCAGGCTACACTGCGGGCATTTACGCCTCCCGCGCAGGCTTGAGCCCTGTGATTTACGAAGGGATGCAACCCGGAGGGCAATTAACCATAACCTCAGAAGTAGAAAACTTTCCCGGCTACCCCGAAGGAGAATCAGGACCGGTAATTGTTGAAGATATTCGCAAACAAGCCCTGCGGATGGGCGCCGATATCCGTACAGGCGAAATTACCGAAGTGGAGTTCTCCAAACGTCCGTTTCGTTTAGTAGTGGACTATGAAAATGAGGTTTTTGCAGAAACCGTCATTATTGCCACCGGCGCTACCGCCCGCTGGTTGGGTTTGGAAAGCGAAGCACAATACCGCGGTTTTGGCGTTTCCACCTGCGCCACCTGCGACGGAGCCTTCTTTAAAGGTAAAACCGTTGCCGTGATAGGAGGCGGAGATACGGCATTGGAAGAAGCGCACTACCTTTCCAAAATTGCCGCTAAAGTTTATCTCGTGCATCGCCGCGACCAGTTTCGCGCTTCAAAAACTATGCAGAACAGAATTTTCAACACACCCAATATAGAACCTATTTTAGATGCTATTCCTACTGAGGTTTTAGGTGAAAAACAGGGGTTTTCAAGAAAAGTAACCGGTTTGCGCGTGCAGAATAAAAAAACAGAAATAATTACAGATATTGCTTTAGATGGTATCTTTGTAGCAATCGGAGTAACCCCTGTAACGGAACTGTTTGCAGGACAAATTGATTTAGATGAACAAGGTTATATTAAAACACAGGGGGCACGTCCGCTCACAAGTGTTCCGGGTGTTTTTGCCGCCGGCGATGTGCAAGACCCCCATTACAGACAGGCATGCACTGCGGCAGCCTCCGGATGCAAGGCTGCAATGGAGGCGGAACGGTTTTTGATACATTAAGGAGTGAACTGAAAGTTATTTTAACCCCAATATCGCTCTTGCCTCATTCGGCGTAGCGATTTCGCGCCCGAGTTCTTTCGCCATACGCACCACTTTGGCAACCAATTCGCCGTTAGATTTTGCCAACACGCCTTTTTCTATATAAACGTTATCTTCAAAGCCCACGCGCACGTGCCCACCGTCAACGATTGCCGCCATTGCCAACGAAAACTCAAAGCGACCGATGCCGGCAACGGTGTATGTGGCATCTGCGGGAATAGAGCCACGCATAAACACAAAATCACGCAAATCGCCGCCGATACCGCCGTTTACGCCCATCACAAAATCGAAGTGAAGCGGTTTGTTAATAAAACCTTTTTTGTGCAAACGCAACGCCATTTCAATCATACTTTTGTCAAAACATTCTAATTCGGGTTTGATACCCAATTCAATCATTCGTTTGCCGAAATATTTAATGGTATTTTCGGTATTGGTAAATACATCGTCTCCGCCAAAATTGCAGGTGCCACAATCTAACGTAGCCATTTCGGGAAGCAGTTCGGTGGGTTGCAGACGTTCATCGTCGGTCATACCTACGGCACCGCCTGTAGAGGGTTGAATAATAACATCGGGCAGTGCTGCCTTAATCGCGTCAATGGCTGCCTTAAAGCGACTTTTGTCTTGTGTGGGCGTTCCATCGTCCCAACGCACGTGCAAGTGAATAATTGAGGCTCCCGCATCGTAAGCCGATTTGGCTTCGCGCACCAATTCCTCAATCGTGTAAGGAACGGCGGGGTTATGTTCTTTTAAAACTTCTGCGCCACAAATAGCAGCGGTGATGATTAGTTTTTCCATATATATTATTGTTATTTTTTTTATACGTGGCAAAAATAAAAAAATCATTCAATTCATTTCCACCCATACAATTGTTAAAATTATTCGATATTTTTACCCATCCACCTAAAACCTCAATTTCACCCCACCCAGAAAATTAATCCCAGCTTGCGGAAAATATCCGTCTTCGTGTTCTTCACTATCCCCTATCCTTGCGCGCCATAGCCACGCATTACTCTCATATTTCGCGTTGAAAATATTGTTAACACTAAAAAATAGACTTAAATGCAATTTCTTCAATTTTGGGATATCATATCTCAAATTCAAATTGCTGACACTGTAAGGTTTTAATATATAACGATTATCTTGCGAATTATCAATATATTGCTTGCTTACAAATTGCGTAGTTAAATTTACGCTGAAGTTTTTGAAAGGATAAAATTGAAAAATATTAGACAACACCATTGCCGGTGAAAACGAAATGGTACTACTTTTCATAAAAACAGTATCATACCCGACAGGTTCCCAATCTTTATCATATTTTTCCATATAGTGTTCATAATTACGGATTTTATTCAAACTGAACGTTCCGGCAATTTTCCATTGAAAGAATTTAACCGGCTGATAATTGGTAACCAATTCCGCGCCCAAACGATAACTCTCTTTTACATTGGTCATTATGGCGGCACCGGTGTTGTTGATTTGTCCGGTTAAAACCAACTGATTGTCGTACAGCATATAATAACCGTTTGCATTAAATCTGAACTTGTTCATAGTTAAAGTATAACCCAATTCAAAATCGTATAAAGTTTCGGGTTTTGGCGTTTCGCCATAAAGTGCGTCAATCAAATCGGAGCGCGTGGGCTCGCGATTTGCTACTGCAAAAGAGAAATAAAGGGTATGCGCAATGTTGCGTTTTTCCCATGTGTAACTCAATGCCGCTTTCGGATTTAAAAACTTGTCCCACACATAGTTTTGCGTAATATCACGCAATTTGTCATCCATTCCGACAATTTTATAATGAATATAACGATA
>WRGQ01000067.1 GCA_009787115.1 Bacteroidota bacterium | reverse complement strand
AACCTGTTGTAGAAGAAACAGTTGAACCTGTTGTAGAAGAAACAGTTGAACCTGTTGTAGAAGAAACTGTTGAACCTGTTGTAGAAGAAGCTGTTGAACCTGTTGTAGAAGAAACAGTTGAACCTGTTGTAGAAGAACCTGTTGAACCTGTCGCAGAACAAACGGTAACAGAAATGTATGCAGAGATTGAGGACACTCATAACGAAGCAAAAGAGAATCAAGAAGATGAAGATGAAGACGAAACAGAAAAAGAGCCGGAATCTATGGAGGAGATTGAAAAAGAGTATGCAAATCTCTCATTTGAACAATTGGTAGAGAAACTGCAAGAAGTGGTTAGTAATGAAAATATTAACCAAATAAAACAACGGGTAAGTGTATTGAAAGCATGTATTCTGGAACAAATAAAACAATTAAAAAAAGATGCATTAGACAAATTTATTGAAGAAGGTGGAAACGAAGAGGAATTTGAATATCTTCCTTCCGAACTTGAAAATAAGTTTAACGATGCGTTAAAAATATATAAAGACAACAAAGTAAAATTTCTTGAAAATTTAGAATCGGAAAAACAAAGAAATCTTGAAGAGAAACAACAAATTATTCAAGGATTAAAAGAGTTGGTTGAAAATGAAACCAATCTGAAAATATTAAACGATAAGTTTAAGGAGTTGCAGGAGAAATGGCGCGAAGTTGGTCCTGTGCCACAAAACGAATCCTCTAATTTATGGCAGCATTACCATTTTTATGTAGAAAAATTCTTCGACATTCTACGTATTAACAAAGAGTTGCGTAGTTTAGATTTGAAGAAAAATCTGGAACAAAAGATTAAATTGTGTGAACAGGCGGAAGAATTACTTCTGCAAGATTCTATAGGCAAATCGTTTAAAGCATTGCAACATTTGCACGAAGAGTGGCGTGAAGTTGGTCCTGTACCCGATGACAAGAAAGAGGAGATTTGGGAACGTTTTAAAAATGCTTCCGACCAACTGAATAAAAGACGCAGAGCACATTACGATTCTATGTTGGAAGAGCAACAAAATAACTATAATGCTAAAATAGTTATTTGCGAACAGGCGGAAGAATTAGTCGCTACAGCGCCTAAAACTTTGAAAGAGAACAACGATGTAAGTAACAAACTGACGGAACTGTTGAAGGTTTGGAAGACCATAGGACAAGCGCCCACAAAACTAAATGAAGAGATTTGGCAAAGATTTAAAACTTCATTGGATAAGTTTTTTGCCACAAAAAAAGAGTATTTCCAACAACTTAAAAACGAGCAACTTCAAAACTACAATCAAAAACTGACTTTAGCCATTCAGGCGGAAGCGCTGGCGTTGAGAACAGATTGGAAGAAAGCAACTGAGGAAATTATCGTCATTCAAAATGAATGGAAACAGATTGGCGCAACTACACGAAAAAATTCCGAAGTCGTTTGGAAACGCTTCCGCAACGCTTGCGATAAATTCTTTGAAAACAAATCTCATTATTTCTCAAATGCACAAAGTATTGAAATAGAAAATCTTCAAAAGAAAAAAGAGATAATCCAAAAAATTGAAGAACACGTTTTTACTGATAACAAAGAGGAAAATTTGGAAGTGATGAAAACGTATCAACGTGAATTTATGGAAGTAGGATATGTGCCCCGTAAAGACAAAGATAAAATCTATGCGCAATTCAGAGAAACTGTGAACAAACGTTTTCAGGATTTGAAAATGACTATGGAAGATGTGAGACGCAGCAATTTCAAATCTAGAGTTGATAATATTCTTAATAATCCTAATGCAGATAAAATTTTAGATAAAGAGCGTAAATTTTTATCCAATAAATTACAACAATTAAGAGAAGACATTGCATTGTGGGAAAACAATTTAGGATTTTTTGCCAATTCCAAAAACGCAGATTTGTTAAAAGCCGAGTTTGCCAAAAAAATTGAAGATGCAAAAGCAGAAGTAAAAGATTTGGAATACAAGATTAAAGTGATGGCACACAATAGTTAGTTACTTAACACTCAAACTCTAATCACTAATCACTAGTACCCCCCACCCCACTTCCTCAAAAACCACTCGGTTCCTAAAAGAAGTAAAATGGCGAAATAATACCACCACGAGTTTAGAAATAAACTGTAACGTTTTTGATAGGAAGCAATGGTTTTGATATGCTCATTTTTTCTAATATCATTTTCCAACGACGAAAAATCGCTTGCCGTGTAGAATTTTCCTTGCGTGGATTCTGAAATGGCTTGTAATAATGAATGGTTTGCCACTAAATTCAAACTTTCAAGCATCAATTCCTGAACAGTAAAAACCCCTGATTTGGAGTACGACTTATCGCCAAATTTTACATGGGCATTCCACGAATAAGTTCCTGTAGGCAGTTTTCCTAACGATAAGAAATAGCCGTTGTTTTGCTTTGAAAAAAGCGCTTCATATTTTTTTCCCTCTTTATCAGTATATTGAAACCCAACCTCTGGGTCGTTTTGCAATTCGTAGCTGTCGTTGTAAAGTTCGGCAGTAAATTCAACCGGCGTATTTTCATTATACACGTTTTTTACCATTACGCGGAAAAAACTGCGGTCGCCCTTAGCCGACAAGTATAGCACAGTTTTATTTATTATTTCATTAAAAACATCATGATTATTGGCATACAGATAGTTGTAAACTTTCCACTGCCAAATTCCCGTTCCTGTTAAAATCCCTGTTTTTCCAATATTATTATCATTAAAAAGAAACAACGGATAATTGGTGGTTATACTATTGATTTTCTGATATAAAAATGTATTGGAAGAAACGGCAGACTTGTACTCCCCAAACGGCGTAGTTATCGGCGGAAATTTGGATAACATCTTTTTCGCTTCGTCGGAGAAGGTAAAAGAGACAAAATTGTCGTTAAACGCCGGCATTGCGTCGTTGCGCAAATTCTTGTTTTGCACAATATTCAACCCCAAATTTAAACTGTTAAACGCTGATAATTGAGTAGTTTCTCCAACAATATACCAGCACGCGCTTCCCGCTGCCTGAATTTTTGTAACCAAATTATTAGCCTGCTGATTATTGGAAGGTAATTGATGCAAGATAAACAACACATAATCATCAATATTGGCGGGCAGTTTATCGGTTGAGAAAATATCTATCTGATAACGGTCAGAGGTTTCGAGGGCGCCTTTAATGGCTGCAATGTCGGGGTGTGGCGCATGGTAAATAATGGCAATCTTTTCGCGCTGGTCAACCACTTCTATTAAAAAAGCAGAGGCATTGTTTTTGGTAGATATTTCGCCCTCAACCGACGTTAGAGATACTTGATAACGATGTACCCCTTTTTCTTTTGCGGTTAATGTAAATCGCACAGTTTCAAAAAAATGGTTACCTGAAATGGCAATATTCTTCGTATAAATATCGTGCGTTCCATCGGAAACGGTTAGTGTTGTGTTTTTTCCGGCTAACTGCGTGGCAGACACCTTAATCTCAACCGGAAAAAGATTGCCCAGAAAGGTTTGTTTGTTATACACTATGTTTGAGATAAAGAGGTCGGGTTGTGCTTCCGGGTTTCCCATACCTATCGTATAAACAGGAAATTTCTGTTTTTCGGCAAGATAGAGCGGATTGGCGCCTTCGTTAAAAATACCGTCGGTGAAAAGAACCACAGCGCCAATATTTCTATTCGTGTAATAATTGTTAATTTCATCAAACAACGCGGCTAAATTGGTGGACTTTTCGCTATAATTTAATGTGGTGTTATCTTGTATAAGTTGTACACTTGAGCCTAATGTATAATGCACCACATCATAATTTTTCTGTAAATGTTGAATAAAATTGTGATAATTTGTTTTAAAAGTGGTGGTATAGAAATTTGAATCGGGAGTTAAAATGATAGATTCCGTATTGTCAGCTCCTACTACAATGATAGGTTTTTCGGTTTTTTTCACAGTTAATTTCAGCATAGGCGCCAGCAAAAGGAAGGCAATTAAAGCCACCGCTACACCTCTGAAAATGTACATTACCCTTTTAGCGTTTTTGTCAAATGCTGTGTTTTTGTTTTTGTAATAAAGTAAAAATGAATAACCTGCACCAACTAAAATGCAAAGTATGGCAAACCACAATGAATATTCCGTAAGAAAAGACATAGATTAAAAATTGAGGCGGCAAAGGTAGTGTTTTTTATTTTTTCTCGTGCGTGCACGCTCCTTTGGCTTCCTCTTTTATATCGGCTTTAAAACGCGCCTCTATTTGATAGAAATTATATAATGTTTTGGCAGGAAGAATCTTTTTTAACTGGTCATACAGTTTCTTCTCTAATTTAAGCAGTTGTTCTTTTGTATTTATTCTATCTTCCATCAACACATACAACTGTTTATCAGTCAATTTTAAATAATCCACCCGTCCTTTGTTGCGTTCAATGTTATTCTTGAGCAACAACGCTTTACTTGCCTCAAATATTTCTGATTCTTCTTTCAGATAAGGATTATAAACATCCCAAAACGGTTTTTGTTCCGTTTCGGATAGGGTTAAATTACGTTCAATAAAATTTCTCTTAATCAGCATAATAGACTGACAATCATCTTGCGCAAACACGGAAGAAGAGAGAAATATGAAAAGGATAAAGGAAATGAAGTGTTTGGGGGGCATAATTTAAAAATTACTGTTTAGTACTCGTAATAACATTCCAACTCGTACATCGTATCGTAAAAATTTTCGGTTTCAACATCGTCCACATAATAATCAACGGCGCGATAAACAATGGTTTCATTTTCTGCTACTAAGGGAACCTTAGGAGATAAGGATTTTTCGGGGATAATTTGTTCTGTAGTATTGTTGTGAATAAGTTCTGGGGCTTCTGCCAAATGATTGGCATCAAGAGTAATAATTGAATCTTCTGGAAGTTGAATCTCTTCGTGAACGTAAAAATGTTCTTCTGTGTTTCTATTTAAAAAAATAAAACAGGAAAGCGCCACAATAATGGCTATTGAGGCGGCAACTGAAATAGCAGAAATCCACTGTTTTCGTGTTTTATGTTGTTTCTCTTCTTTTTCAATACGTTGCATTACTTCGTGTTGAAACTGTTCAAAGAAATGTTCCGGAACTTCATACAAAGGTTTTTCTTTATATTTTTGTAAAGTATCCATGTAATTATGATTTTTTTAAAACTGTTTTTAGACGTATATATAAATAATAAGTTTAATTTTTTAACAAAAAATCCTCTACTTTTTTCACGGCAAAGTGATAAGAGGCTTTCAAAGCGCCTTCCGAAGTGTTTAACAGTTTCGACATCTCTTCGTAAGGCATCTCTTCATAGTAGCGTAATGAAAATACAATACGCTGTTTTTCTGGTAATTGAAGTATCGCCTGCTGAATAAGTTGCACAATTTTATCGGAGGAAATATATTTATCATCGGGAATAGTTTGCAACATCCAGTCGGTATAAGAATCGTCATTCAAATTGAGTAATTTTTTTCTTTTTTCGATAAATGTTAATGATTCATTGGTACAGATTTTCAGTATCCACGTTTTCAAACTTGATTCTCCGCGAAAGCCGTCTAAATGTCGCCAAATTTTAATGAACACATTTTGCGAGACGTCGTTGGCATCGTCGTGCAGTCCCACCATTCGCCGAACATTTTGATATACATCTCTTTGATACTTTTTAACGAGCATTTCAAAGGCGCGGTTTCGGGTATTTTCCTTTGAAAACAGTTCAAGAATGAGCTCGTCGGTGGGCATAAAAAAATTTTTGGGCGAAAATAGCGCTTATTTTTGATTAATAAATTTATGTCTTATTTCGGTTAATTCTTATTTACATTGCCTGCCACAAAAACGTCCGAAACTTGTTTCTAACGGAAATCCTGCAAGCGTTAAAACTTCACCTCTCTTGGCGCTCCCGAAAACGAATAAAATGTTGCCGTAGCGTCTTTCAAATACAGCACAAGCGTATTGTCGTCATCGGGGGAGTACATAGATTTAAGCATGGGATACTCCTCAAGCATAAACACTTTTGCCTCCCGGCGTTCATCGGGGACAACCGTTGCGGCAATACGTAGCCACTCTCCCGTTGCGGCATCGTAGGCGCAGATTTCAATTTTAGGATTCATCTGCATCTGTTTCGCCACATTTTTACGCTTTCCGGTTTGAATGTACAGGTGGTTTTCAAAAATGGCAGCCGTGCCGAACGGACGCACACGCGGTTGGTCATCTTCCACCGTAGCAAGATAATACGCCCCGCAATGTTTCAAGAAATTACATACTTCTTTCATTGGATTTTCCTCCTTTTGTTCGTTTGTTTGCGCTTGTACCGTTGGGCAAAATGCGAACAGAAATATAGCGCAAAGGGTTAAAATTGATTTACATTTTTTCATACAATATGATTTTTATTAGAAACTTGGATGAATGGTCTTTTTTATGTTTGCAAATAAATATGATTTTTTTTTAACATACGCACAGACGGTAAAAATTTCTTTCAAAATTTATTACGGAAGATTTCATCTTAATGGGTTTTTCATTATTTTTGCAATTAAATAAAATAAATTATGGATCAACCCAAAATAGAACGCTTACTGCGATTAATGAAGATGATGACCGGCAATCTGTCTTATACGGTTTCGGATCTATCG
>WRGQ01000066.1 GCA_009787115.1 Bacteroidota bacterium | reverse complement strand
AGAGAGATTGCGGTGATAATAGCGTCGGGGCACACCTCTTCCCATTCCGAACAGAGAAGTTAAGCCCGACCGCGCCGATGGTACTGCCTTTTCAGGTGGGAGAGTAGGTCGTCGCCCAATACTTAAACGCCCCTCTAATCGAAGGGCGTTTTTTATTTTGCAAGAAATTTTTTTCCTTTGTATCTTAAATCGTCATCACCTCTTTCTCCTTAGTCTCTGTCATCTTATCAATCTTTCCGATAAATTCATCGGTTACTTTTTGGATGTCAGTTTCCAATTTTTTCACTTCATCTTCAGGTGTTCCTGAGTCTTTCAGTTTTTTGCCGGTTTCGTTGGCAGTTCTGCGCAAGTTTCGGATACTCACTTTTGCCTGTTCAGCTTCCTGTTTGGCTTTTTTCACCAACTCTTTTCTACGTTCTTCGGTAGGGGTGGGCACCACAATACGGATAAACTCTCCGTTGTTTTGCGGCGTAAAGCCTAAATTGGCAGCTAAAATGGCTTTTTCGATTATGGGCAACATATTCCGTTCCCAGGGCTGAATTATAATCTGGCGGGCATCCGGCGTACTGATATTGCCCACCTGCTCTACCGGTGTGGGGTTGCCGTAATAATCCACTTTCAAGCCTTCCAGCATTTGCGGAGATGCCTTGCCGGCTCTTATTTTTTGTAATTCTTTATCAAAAAAATTAAGCACGGTATTCATTCCCTCTTTTGTGGTTTGTAAACATTTGATGGTTTCTTCGCTCATATCATTTAAGATTTAAAGTATAAAATTTAAGGTTTTTTATTTGATAACTATCTTAACATTTTCGGTTGAATTATCTAAATATGAAATACAAAAAACATAGTTTCCTGAAGATAAATGTGAAACATCTATAGAAGTAATTATATCGGTTACCGGAACAACTTTAATAATTTGACCGATTGTATTGATTATTGAAATATTATTAATCTGCTGTCCTTCAATATTAATCACGGTACTTGAAGGATTAGGGTACACTTTCAAATGATTGGAGAACTCTTCAATACCCGCAAATCCTGCACAATCTACATTTGAAGCGGCTGATTCAATTTCTTCTACAAGAGCCTTAACGTAGTAACAATAACCGATACAACCCGCCACATCGCTATCTGAATAATGCTTATCGGTAATATTTGATGCTATTTTTACATCATCTTTGTAAACATTGAATAAGGCAGATTCATGATCATATTCCCATAAAAGTTCTATTGACATGGTTTGCGTGGATGCAGTCGCCGTCAAATTTACCGGAGCTGCCAATACGAGTACATTAATGGAAACCTCGTCGGAAGTACATTCATTAAAATATTGCGCTTTAACAGAATAGGTATAATTACCTGCGGCTGCTTCTTCATTAAAACTTTCCGTTTGTACGGAAGTTACAAATATATCATTACGATAAATATTATAATGTGAAACTTCAGCAACAAGTTCGGGAGCGTTCCACGACAAATTTACCTGAAAACCATCTACACTCGAAACCAAATCTGTAACCGCATCACAGATACTTACAACATGAATATTTTTACATGCTAATGGGGATTCACACTCATTATGTACCGCCGAAACACAGAAGAGGTAATCCCCTTCTTCTGCCACTTGAGCAGTAAATGATTCGGTTTGCAACAACTCTGCAAGTAATACGCCGTCTCTATAAATATTGTACCCCATTAAAACAGCATCATTTACCGGTTTGCTCCACGACAGATTAACCGTTTTGTTATAACTCAAAGTATAAGTCAAATTTTTAATTATACTACATTCTGCCACAGCAGATATTGCTTCAAAAGCATCTATTCTACCTGAACCAAAGGTATTACCTTTTGGCGAAGTGGAAGTAGGTAGATGCACGGCAGTAGTTTCTAAAATTTCATCAATTTTTGCGGGGGTCAGTGTTAGATTTTTTGATAGCATCAAAGCCATAACACCTGAAACGCAAGGAGTTGCCATTGAAGTTCCATCCATAAGAGTATATCCCGAATTATTATTGTGGGTACAGGACTTAATACTAACTCCGGGAGCACAAACATCGGGACGTATTAGCCCCATTCCGGGATTATAGGGATAGTCATTAAATCCGGTAATATTTTGCCAGGTAACGGGTCCCCACGAAGAGAAAGAGGCAATAAGATCATTCTGATCGGTAGCCCCCACGCAAACCACGCTGGTTATTCCACCTTGTGTAGTTTGGTCTGGATGTAGCCAAGGCGGAGGACAATTTCCCGGTACTCTAACCTGATTGGGGATGGGCTGAGAACTATAACCCGAATGTTCATTTCCTGCTGCAATTGAGGCAATAACACCTGCTTCAAGTACATTTATCATAGTATTTCTAAACTGAATTCTTTCAGAAGTAGAACCTCCGCCCCCAACGCCTCCGGACATACTCACTACATGCGCGCCTTTTTCCACAGCAAACTGAATACCCAAACACATTTGAGAAGTAGAGCCGCTACCATTATTGTTCCAAACTTTTACAGCCATTATTCTTGCATCGGGCGCCATCCCTGTTTGCGAACCCGCAGCACCATTGCCGGCTACTGTACCGGCGCAATGCGTCCCGTGACTATGATCATCCATCGGATTATTACCATTATTTACAAAATTCCATCCGTGATTCGGATAATTAGGATGTTCCCACATGTGTGTCTTAAGGTCATTGTGATTATAATTAACCCCTGTATCTACGATAGCAACAATAACACCTTCTCCTGTGTATCCTAATGCCCACACCAAATTCGCATTTACCTTGATTACATTATACGTTATTTCTCTACTATCACCATCATCTACCGCTCTTGGAATTTCATTCTCAAACAACCAATTATGCTCCTTATCAAAGCCTATGACGAGTACATCATCTAATGAAGCCAATACTTCTATAACTTCTTTTGTAGCATAACAGGTTATACCATTATATATCCAAAATTGTGTAATATCACTAACACTTTTATTGTTTGCAAAATAATCCAGATAACTCATGACTTCTTCTTGCGTTTCTTTAGAAAAATGTTTTAACTCATTGACCACAAAAGAACGTTTAGCCTCATTAGATCTATACATTGCAGATTTTGAACGCAGTTCAAACTGATCATACTGATTCTTCATAATGATATTAATCTTTATCAATTCATCACCGTTTCTTAATTGAATTTCGTTTTGCAATTCCTCATCAATCTTTGGAAATTCCTGACAATAACAAGTAAAACAAAATGTTAATGCTGTAATAAAAAATAGAATTTTTTTCATATATAAGGTTTAAAATTTATTTCCGTAACAATCATCACATCATCTAATCATCTTCCGTTTTATTTATAATTTTCTCAACTTCCTTTTCCACCATTCTTTTATTCCATTTTATTGCATAGAAATAATGACCAATAATAATTATGGTCCAAATTATTGAAATGAAAAGAATAGTTTGGAAAAACGTTTGATCTTCTCTTCCTTTAAAAATGAAATAAAACACTACCCAAAGCAGGAGATTAACCAATATATATACTGTAATATGTTTTTTAAAACCTACTCTTTTTTTAGCGGTTTTTAGTACTGATTCATTGTTTACGATGTCGTTCATAAGTGTTAAATGTTAAGGGATAAGGGGTAATTTGTCACTCGTCACTCGTCATTGCTAATTAGCGTTCCGATATTTTCTCCTGACAATACTTTTTCAAGGTTTCCGGGTTCGTTTGCGTTAAAAACATAGATTGGTATTTTGTTTTCCTGTGCAATAGTGAAAGCGGTTAAATCCATAATGGCTAATTTTTCTGCGATGGCTTCTTCAAAAGTAAGGATAGAATATTTAGTAGCATTCGGTTCTTTTTCAGGGTCTGCGGAATAAACGCCGTCCACGCGGGTACCTTTAATGAGCAGTTCGGCATTGATTTCGGCTGCGCGCAATGCTGCCGCCGAATCGGTAGTGAAGAACGGATTTCCCGTACCGCCTGCAAAAATCACCACGTAACCTTCTGCCAAATACTGAATAGCATTTTTAAAGTAGGTTTTTTCACAAACTCCTTTTATCGGCAGGGCAGATATTAACTTTACCGGAATATAGTACTCCTCTAAAACTGCCTGTAGCGCCATAGAATTGATAATTGTTGCCAGCATACCCATATAATCGCCCTGTGCACGAGGAAACCCTTTATCGGCACCTTTAACTCCGCGAAAGATGTTGCCGCCGCCAATCACAACACCCACCTGCACATCACATTCAATTGCCGATTTTATTTCCATAGCATAATGATATACTGCATCGTAATTGATACCGTAACCATCTTTGCCTTGTAGCGATTCGCCACTCAATTTTAATAATATTCTGGTATATTTCATACTTGAAAAATTGGTACGCGAAAATAATAAAAAAAATTATTTTTGCCGCATATTCTTTATATTAATTTTAATACAGGAAATACGATGAACGCCACCCTTAAAACGATGCTGCAACACCGAAGTATCAGAAAGTTTACAGCAGATGATATTGATGAACAAACTTTGAACTTGATTTTGCAAGCCGCTTGCAACGGCTCAACAATGGGCAATATGCAGTTATACAGTATTATTGTTACCAAAGATAAAGAGAAAATGAAAGCGATGGCGCCTTTACACTTCAACCAACCCATTGCGACCAATGCGCCGGTAATTTTGACTTTTGTTGCAGATTTTCACCGTTTTAACAAATATTGCGAATACAGAGATGCTGCAACAGATGCTTATTCCAATCTGCAAAGTTACCACTGGGCGGTAATTGACGCGATTATTGCCGCACAAAACGCCTGCGTGGCTGCCGAGTCTTTAGGATTGGGATTTTGTTGGCTCGGCACGATTACCTACAATGCCGACAAATTTATAGAAGCGTTGCAACTGCCCAAACACACGGTACCTGTAGCGTGCATCGCAATGGGCTATCCTGACGAACAGCCGGAACTTACCGACAAACTTCCGTTGGAGGCGCTGGTGCATTACGAAACCTACAACGACTATAATAAGGAAAGCATTGATTGGCTTTACACCGAAAAAGAGGCGCACGAAAACACCAAAAAATTGTTGGAAGAAAATAATTTGCCCAACCTTGCACGAATATTCACAGAACGCCGTTATACCAAAGCCGATAACGAACACTTTGCCAAAGTGATTGAAACAGTGATGAAGAGACAAGGGTTCTTATAATTAACACTTAACACTTATAAACATTTTATGACCGACTACAACTTAAAATTTAAAATTGCCGATGAACGTTTGGCAGATTGGGGCAGGAAAGAGATAGAAATTGCAGAAAAAGAGATGCCGGGGCTGATGGCGTTGCGCGAAAAGTATGGCAATACACAACCTTTGAAAGGCGCGCGCATCACAGGCTCGCTGCACATGACCATTCAAACCGCCGTGTTAATTGAAACGCTTACCCATTTGGGCGCGGAAGTGCGCTGGTGCAGTTGCAACATCTTCTCTACGCAAGACCACGCCGCCGCCGCTATTGCCGCAAAAGGTATTGCCGTGTTCGCATGGAAAGGGGAAACACTGGAAGAATATTGGTGGTGCACCAATCAAGCATTGGCATTTCCAAACGGAAAAGGTCCGAACTTAATCGTTGATGATGGCGGCGATGCGACACTGCTGATTCATTTAGGATATAAAGCAGAAAACAACGCATCTGTTTTAAACAAAAAACCGGAATCTACAGAAGAAGCGGTTGTTTTAGATACGGTTAAAAAGATATTGGCAGAAGACCCGCAACGCTGGCACAACACTGTAAATGAACTTCGGGGCGTGTCGGAAGAAACCACCACCGGCGTACACCGTCTGTATCAAATGATGGAAAACGGCGAACTGCTTATTCCCGCTATCAATGTAAACGACTCGGTTACCAAATCGAAATTCGACAACAAATACGGCTGTCGCGAATCGCTGGCAGACGGCATTAAACGTGCCACTGATGTAATGATTGCCGGTAAAGTGGTAGTAGTGTGCGGCTACGGCGATGTAGGCAAGGGCTGCGCGCAATCCATGAAATCGTACGGCGCCCGCGTCATCGTTACCGAAATTGACCCCATTTGCGCACTCCAAGCCGCTATGGAAGGCTTTGAAGTGAAAACCGTTGAGGATTCTTTAGA
>WRGQ01000065.1 GCA_009787115.1 Bacteroidota bacterium | reverse complement strand
GTTATCTATACTCCCGTCGTTTACAAAAATAATTTCGTAATTAATTTGCAAAGAAACAAGCGTTTCCGATAATGATTCGTAAAACATCATTATACTTTCTTCTTCGTTGTAAACGGAGGCAACAACCGAACAGTTTATTTCCTTTTTTAAATCTATAATGTCAGTCATTTGGATTTTTTCTACTATAAACTAATGTTTTTGTGTGCGAAATAAGACTTTTTTTTCATTATAATACCTTTTTTTGTGTTTTTCATTAAAAAATAAAATACAATAATAATATAATCTTACCGTTTTTTTGCGGTATGACAAAAAGTGCTATTCTCCTTCCTGTGTCAATGTTAATACTTACTTGCTGATAGATTATGTATGATGAATGTTGATGTTTTTTTTGAATTGTTTTTGAAGGAATTGCAAGAGATGCCCGCTATGTGGCATTATTATAAGTTCTTGAATAATAAATCATCTTTTGAGTTTAGAAAAGCCTATTTTGTACAGCGGTTGCAGTATGTTGCAAATCAAATTACCGATAGAAATTCCACCATTTGGGATTGTGGCTGCGGCTACGGAACTACCGCCCTGTTTCTGGCAATGAATGGGTTTCGGGTATATGGCACCACGCTGGAATTTTATTTTGATGAGATCGAAAAACGAAAAAATTATTGGAAACAATATGGAGATGTTAGTCTGTTTGAAGTGGATTATGCCAATGTTTTCGACCAAAAAATAAGCGATAACTCTTTTGATTATATCATTTTACAGGATACCCTCCACCATATTGAACCTTTGCAGGACGCACTCAGGATTTTTAATAATGTGCTGAAACAAAATGGGAAAATCATTGTGAATGAAGTAAATGGTAATAATATTATGGAAAATCTGAAATTCTTTAAACAAAGAGGGAATAAGAGAGTTATTACGATATGGGACGAACGTTTGCAAAAGAATATTCTGTTTGGCAATGAAAATGTGCGCAGTTTCAGTACATGGAAACAGGAATTTGTGAAAGCAGGGTTTTCTTGTCCTGATGAACCGGAGTATATTCGGTTTTATTTCCCCTTTACTTACCACGGCAGATCCGCTGACAAAATGATTGCAAAAGAAGATAAGTTGAGAAATAAAAAATGGATCAGGGAGTATCTCTTTTTTGGCATTAACTTTACAATAAAAAAATAGCGTTCTATGACCCTAAAAGATATTCTGAGAAAAATATTGATTTTTTGTCATTTAGATGTAACAAAAAATTTACAGTACGACAGGCTTACGAAAGTAATTATGAAACAGTGCATTCGTAACAACTATAATGGTGTGGATATAGGCTGCCATAAAGGAGAAATTTTAGACTTGATGTTAAAATTTTCGCCGGAGGGCAAACATTATGCTTTTGAACCGATTCCGTATTTGTTTGAAGTATTAAAAAAGAAATATGAAAACATTGCGCAGATTTTGCCATACGCACTTTCCGATACTGATGGTTTTTCTACTTTTCAACTGGTAAAAAACGCCCCTGCCTATAGCGGTATTAAAAGAAGACATTATGATATTGAGAATCCTGAAATTGAAGAAATTGAAGTAGAATTGAAAACTTTAGATGAGGTTATTGCTCTGAATGAACAGATTCATTTTATTAAAATTGATGTAGAAGGCGGTGAATTTGGCGTTTTAAAAGGCGCTAAAGAATTACTAATGAAAAATAAACCGACAGTTCTGTTTGAATGCGGAAAAGGTGCGTGTGATTATTACGGAACCGACCCGCTTGAACTGTACGACTTTATTACAAATGAAATAGGATTGAAAATATATACGCTTAAAGCATTTATCAAAAATAAGTTACCCTTAACCAAAGATGAATTTGATACCTGTTTTAATACCAATTCTGAATATTATTTTGTTGCACATACTTAATTGAAATCATCATGAAAAGAGATTATCTTATTATCATTGTATTACTGCTCACTTTTTTCTGCTGTAAGTCAAATAAAATAAACACAGAAAATGCAGTTTCCGAAGAACCTCAAACCGATGATTACGCTATATTACGCGAGACAAACAATATATCTCCAAGAATTGTGGAAGACCTTTCGGGAAAAGTGATTCTTCTAACGGAAAAAGATTTTATTGAGCACATTACTGCCATTGATAACCCCAAAGGATTTCAGTATTTAGGACAAACCCCCTGTGTTGTTGAAATTTATGCCGACTGGTGTACGCCCTGTTTTTATCAATCTCAATTATTGAATAAATTAGCGCCCGAATATCAAGGGAAGGTGATTTTTTACAAACTGAATATTGATAAAGCATACGGGGTGAGATCTGTTTTCAAAGTGGAAAATATTCCAGTGCTTCTCTTTTTTAAGCCACGTGGAAATGTCGTTACCTCAGTGGGCTATTTAAATCAGGAAAAAATGACTCAAATAATTGAAGATTTATTACTTAACTCTTAATTTGTCTTTCTTGAAACGGTATCACTTAGTTCTTTTCTATTTTTTCTTTTGCCATAGAGTTCTATTGGCACAAAATATGGATTGTGAATCTATAATATCTTTCTTCAACAAAAAAGAAACACAGATAGTTAACTTGAATCTCCATGATCCCGATTATATTCCTCTCCACTACTTAGTGGCTCAAGATATTATTAAAGATTTCAACAAGTTTAGAAATGATGTTATTCCTTATTATACAGAATGTAACATCATTACATTCAGTGAACTGATTAATAAATATGACAAACTTGTAACTGTTATTCAGCAGAAGTATGACTCTCTATTCCTGTTAAATAATAATGTGTATCTCCTGTTCTACAAAAAAGCGCTTTATGAATATCAACTTAAAAATGAAGAGGAAGGAAAATACTTTTTAGACCGTTCGTTGCAGTACAATCCCGTATTTCCGAATGCTATTTTATTAAAATTAAACAAGTTGCTTGATAAAGATAGATTTAATGAATGTTTATCGTTATTAAACACACTTTATTATGAAACAGAAATGGACGATGAACAGGAAAAGCAAGCGATAGCATTTACCGATAAATTTTACGATAAATTGTACAAAACCGGCGATTCTTTGTTAAAAATGGAGCACGCTGCGGAAGCATTGGCGCTTTTTGAAATTTTAGAAGTTTTTTGTCAAAATTTGCCCACCGCTTATTGCAATGATGATTATTACCACGGCGTATTAAAATCAAAAACAGGAATCTATGATTCTTATTTAGCCATTGCCAAGGTGGCGGAAAAAAGAGGAAATCCACAAATTGCCGCACATTTTTACCAATATGCACAGGAATATGTAGATAATAATCCTTATTTGAAGGATTATGAGCCAAAAGGCGAGGAGCGGTATGCGGTGAACGGTGTGGAGGAAACAACGTCACCTGTCACTCATCACTTGTCACTTGTCTCCCAAAATACGGTAAGCGATACGCGGTACGCGGTGAACGGGGAGGAGGAAACAACGTCACCTGTCACTCATCACTTGTCACTTGTCACTCAGAATGAAGAGCAACCCGTTGTGGCAGAAACATCAGTAGCGCCGGCAATATCTCCAAAAGAACTTAAAGATACCTACGACGATTTGGTTTTTCAGGCGTTTGCCTTATGTATAAAAGAAGATTTTTCAACATCCTATAAAATGTTTTTAGATGCTAAAAAACTGGAAGATTGTAAATGTTTTACTACAGACTTTCGTGTGGATTTAATGATTCGTGAACTTGAAAAATCCGGAATAAAATAATATTTTTGCCGCCTCAAAAAAAAAGAATTATTCACCTAAAAAAATAATGTTATGAAAAAAATTATTGTAATCTTAACTTTGGCTGTTTTCAGTTTTACAGCTATGGCACAACACCAGTGTGGTTCAGCCGCTGCCGCAAAATCTGACGAAAGTCCTAAACTTGAAGTAAAGGGCGCTGAAACCGTTGTCATTCAAACGAATGCGTATTCCGCTAAGAGTAACGAACTCTTTAAAGAAACCCTTCCTTTCGTAAAAGGTATCAAGGACATCCTGTATGACGCAAATAATTACAAAATAGCGGTGGCTTACGACCCCAAGAAAATCACTCCCGGAGAAATTCGTGCAGCGATTGCCAAAATGGGCTTCAATGCTGATCAGGTTGCCGCCAATGAACAAGCCCGCGCCAAACTCCCTGCAGAATGCAAAACAATGCCCAAAGGTTGCTCCCATTCCTGCGGAAAACACTAAATAAAAATTACGAATTACGAATTACGAATATACTCATTCGTCACTCGTCACGTATCACTAAAAACATTAATCACTAATCACTAACCACTATAAAAATGGTCATTGAACATTTGAAACAATCCGAAGCCTTGTTAGAGGGGCATTTTTTACTTTCTTCGGGAAGACACAGCAACGGCTATTGCCAATGTGCCAAGTTATTACAATATCCTGATAGGGCTGCTGCAGTTTTGTCTGTTGTTGTTGCGAAATTGCAGGGCATTCCGGTTGATATTGTAGTAGGACCCGCAATGGGCGGCATTATTGTTGCATACGAACTGGGGCGGCAACTCGGCGTTCCGGCTATATTTACAGAGCGCGAAGAGGACAAAATGACCTTGCGTCGCGGCTTTGAAGTACACGCCGGTCAGCGTGTATTAATTACCGAAGATGTGGTAACTACCGGAAAATCATCCTTGGAAACCATTGAAGCCTTAAAAAAGTATGGCGTAGAAATAGTAGGCATTGCCTGTATTGCAAACCGCAGTACCGGCGATATCGGCTATCCTATCTTTGAGGCAATAAAATTAGATATCGACAGTTGGGATGCGGAAAACTGTCCGTTGTGCAAACAGGGGATTCCCTACGTGAAACCGGGGTCAAGGAAAATGGTTTAAAGTTTGTCGGCACTAATTAATTATTTTTGCTTACTTTACGCACAGAAAAGATATCTATAATAGATTTCCTTAAAAAAAAATACCACATTCTAAAATATTTATGTGAAAATGCTACAATATGCAAGAAAACACAATTTATGGCTTTCGCCCCATTCTCGAAGCCATTGAAAGCAATAAAACAATTGACAAAGTCTTGATACAAAAAGGACTTCAGGGCGATTTGTTCAAAGATTTGTTTATCAAAGTTCGACATCACAAAATACCGTTTCAGTATGTTCCGGTAGAGAAATTGAACAAAATCACGCGTGGGAATCACCAAGGCGTGATTGCTTTTTTGTCGGAAATTGAATATCAAAGTATTTACGACATCGTGCCTGCCGTTTTTGAGGCTGGGCGCACGCCGTTTATCGTTATTTTGGACAAAATTACCGATGTGCGCAACATCGGCGCTATTGCCCGCTCGGCAGAGTGCGCCGGCGTGGACGCTATTGTGCTACCTTTGAAAGGCGGCGCACAACTCAATGAAGACGCCGTTAAAAGTTCCTGCGGCGCGCTTTTTAAAGTGCCTGTCTGCCGTCATTCCAATTTGGTTGAAGTCATAAATTTTTTGAAAGATTCAGGTATTGAGGTGATTGGCGTGTATGAAAGAGCAGAAAAAAACTACTTTAATAAAGACTTTACCCAACCGGTTTGTATCATTATGGGCAATGAATATGAAGGTATTGCGTGGGACTACCTGCGTGAATGCAACGACTCTATAAAGATTCCGATGGTGGGCACGATCGAATCGCTTAATGTTTCGGTGGCAACGGGGATTGTTTTGTTTGAGGTGGTGAAGCAGAGGATTAGTGATTAGAGTTTAAATACAATAAAATATGGAAAATAAAGGAGAAATAGTAATCTATCAAAACAAGGAGAATGATATATCCTTGAATGTCCGTTTGGAAGAGGAAAATGTGTGGTTGACACAACAACAAATGGCTGAACTTTTTCAAACTTCTCGAACAAATGTTGTTGAACATATCAAACACATTTATGAGGAAGGAGAATTATATGAGCAAGTAACCTGTCGGAAATTCCGACAAGTTCAAACGGAAGGTAACAGAAATGTTGAACGAGAATTGCCTTTTTATAATCTCGACTTAATAATCTCTTTGGGTTATCGCATAAAATCTCGTATTGCAACACAATTTAGAATTTGGGCAACGCAGCGATTGAAAGAGTATATTATCAAAGGATTTACTATAGATGATG
>WRGQ01000064.1 GCA_009787115.1 Bacteroidota bacterium | reverse complement strand
ATTGGTTCGATTTTACGAAATACATAATCCCTTTTGAAACATCGTTTTCTTTAAGCACCGCCATTTTTTTAGTTTGCACAAACGGACAAATCAAAGTTTGAATTTGCGCATTTTTATCTTTGATGTTGTTTTTTATGGTAACGAGGTCAGCGCCCGAAATGAGGTTGCCGTTGTTTTGGGCAGCGGCGGCGAACAGAAACAGGATAAAGATGAGAAAAGAAAGTTTTTTTTTTGTTCTATTAATCATAGGGTTACTCAATTTTTGATTGTTGGTGCAAAAGTACATAAAATTGGTAAAGATGCGCAGCTAACGGGCTTACCCACGCTACAGACAAAGACTCGGGCTTTGGAAAAAAATAAATAATCCCTATTTTTTAAATACATTATTCCGGTGCAATCCGCTCTACCTTTTCTATCTGATCTATTTTAGAGAGATTTTCAATTAATTCATTCAATGCTTTTACATTTTGAATATAAATCATTAACTTTCCGGTGAAAGTGTTACTCTTGCACCAAATATCAAACGATCTGATATTCAAATCCATTTGAGAAGAGACTACATCAATAATCTCTTTTACCATTCCTTTTCTGTCGAAACCTGTAATACGAAGCCCTGTGAGGAACGCCAGATTCGACTCTTTGCGCCACTTTGCTTTAATGATACGGTTTCCATATTTCGACATCTGTTCAATGGCGTGAGGACATTTGGTTTGGTGCACCTCTATGATGTCGTTGGTAATTTGAAACCCTACTACCTGATCGCCCGGAATAGGGTTACAACATTCGGCAAGTTGGTAGCGAATCACATCTGAAATTTCATCCAAAAGAAACGCTTCCGCTTTTTGCTCTAATTGTTGGTCTATCAAGGTATCAATCTCTTTAACCTTAAGATTATCCGCAATTTTTTTTCTAAAATCTTCAACGGCATTGTTCGGAGATGCTTTTTTGCTAAAGATTTTGCGCACGCGGTCTTTGGTAATTAGTCCTTCGGCGATGAGCCCCCAAAATTCATAAGGCGACAGTACTTTTGCATCGGCTTGCACACGTCCCACGTTAGAGGAGTTGTTTTCAATTTTTAGCGCTTCAAATATCTCTGCCAAAATTTTCTTCCCTTTCAGTTCTTTTTTCTTGTTCTCTTCCCGAAATGCTTCTTTCAATTTTTCACGTGCGTAAGCAGTTTTAACATAGTTGAGCCATTCCGGTTTGGGAATCTGTTTTTTTGAAGTAATGATTTGAAGTTGGTCGCCGTTTCTAAGCACGTAATCAATAGGTACGATATTGTAATTTACTTTTGCGCCGATACATTGATTACCGAGATTGGTGTGCAGTTCGTAGGCAAAATCAAGCACGGTAGCACCGGCAGGCAATACTATTCTTTCTCCTTTCGGCGTAAAAACAATAACCTCTTTCAGGTTCAAATTCAATTTTACTTCGTTAAGAAACTCCAAAGCAGTAGTATCCTCGCTTTGCAACATACCTCTGATTTTTGAGAGCCATTCTTCCACACGGTTTTCGTATTCCTGCGGATTTTTGTTTTCTTCTTTATACTTAAAATGTGCGGCAAGTCCTTTTTCGGCAATCTCATCCATACGTTTTGAACGTATTTGTACCTCCACCCATTTTCCCGATTTGCTCATCGCGGTAATATGCAACGATTGATAGCCATTCGGTTTAGGATTTGTAATAAAGTTTCTCTCCCGCAATTGATTTGTTTTATAAAGTTCCGTAATGATGGTATGAATACGCCAACAGATAATCTTTTCCTCTTCGGGAGGTGAGTCAAACACAAAACGCACGGCGAAAATGTCGTATATATCATCAAAATTGATTTTTTTACGAATCATTTTTTGATGAATGGAGTAGATTGATTTTGTTCTACTGGTAACCTCCGCATCAATACCTGCTTCTTTCAGTTTTTCAATAACAGGTTTGGTAAAATCTTCAATCAGTGTATTTCTCTTCCGTGCGGTGGTCTCCAGCGCGTGAAGAATCTTGTTATACTCAACAGGGTCATTATATTTCATTGACAAATCTTCCAACTCGCTTTTAATCGTGTAAAGACCCAGACGGTGTGCAATGGGAACGAAGAAGAAAGTGGTTTCGGAAGATATCTTCCATTGTTTCTCTTGCGGCATAGCGCTGAGTGTCCTCATATTGTGCAGTCTGTCTGCAAGTTTTATTAAAATTACGCGTACATCTTCAACGGTAGAAAGCAATATTTTCTTAAAATTTTCTGCTTGCACCGATTGATCTACATCTACTACAATCTCTTCAATTTTAGTAAGTCCATCTACAATTCTGGCAACATCCTGACCAAACAAACCTTTAATATCTTTCAACGTATAATCGGTATCTTCCACCACGTCGTGAAGGAGTGCGGCTATCATAGAAGTAACACCCAGATTAATCTCCCTTGCTACAATCAGCGCTACGGCAATAGGATGATAGATATAAGGTTCTCCGCTTTTTCGGCGCATATCTTTATGAGCATCAACTGCCAATGTAAATGCTTTATGGAAAAGTGCGCGCTGTTGCTTTGTGGCACGCGCAGGCAGCAAACGACACAACTCTTTGTATTTTTGTAATATCGTTTTCCGTTCTAAAGTCGTATTGGGGATATAAATTTCCATCTAATCTTTTATTTGTAGTTCTAATATTTGCAAAAATTCATCAAACTCTTCATTTTGTTCTTTAAAGTTCTGCAACTTATCTTTAACGTCGTAAATAATCTTTTTCGTCACCATCTTTTCATCGGTTTTCACAACAATATCTTCAATCTGTTCGTCGTAATGTGTACGCAGATATTCCAACACTTCCCTTGTTTTTGCTTCAAAATGTTCTTTTTGAACATCATTTTTAACGGTAACTTTAATGATATTATTTTCTATTTCCGGTAAATACTCTTTGAGTGGAAAATAGATGGTAGGCACAGAGGCGAACACTTGCCCGAACATCGTGTGCCAATGATCCTGAAAAGTAGCAGGAGTATCTTTTTCAGAGACAGGAAGACCGGAAGATGGTAAGAGCGAAAGATGGTTGTTCTTGTCATTCTGAGCGAAGCGAAGAATCTCATGCGCAATATTTGTCTCCTCGACTTCTGCCTTCTGCTTTCTGTTTTCTGTTTTTTCCACTATGATGTCGGTAATATCCGGTGATTTCTTTATGGGTGTGGCAGATGGCGACACAAATCCGCGCGTGGATTGCTGCGGGAGGGTGGAAGAGACTAAATTGCTTATTGCCACCGGCTGATTATCTGCGCTATTTCTCCCGTGATTGCCTGACTCCGGCAGTGAGTTTATATACATAGTTGCCGTTGATTTGCATCAAGCAGATCTCTACGGAAAGGCGTTTGTTTTGAGATAGTTTATAATTAAAATCGCATTGGTTGGATAGTTCCAAACCTCTAAGCAGCAGTTGCTTGTCGGCTTTTTTAGCTTGTTCAAAGAAACGTTGTTTTACCGCGTCGGAAACCTCCATTAGTTTAATAGTAGAAGAATTTTGCGCCATCAACAATTGGCGGAAATGGGCGGCTAAACCGGAAATAAAGTGTTGTCCGTCGAAGCCTCCGTTCAGAATATTATCAAATAGTAGCAACGCGGCAGACGGGTCTTCACTAAACAAAAAGTCGGTCATTTTAAAATAGTTATCCACATCCAATACATTCAAATGCTGAATAGTAGTTTGGTAAGTAATATTTTTTCCGGAGAAACTTACCAACTGGTCAAAAATAGAGAGGGCATCGCGCAGGGAGCCGTCTGCTTTTGAGGCAATTATACGCAAGGCTTCCTCTTCGGTTTGCACGCCTTCGCTTTGTGCCACAAAAGCCAGATGTTTTATGATGTCGTTATCTACAATACGTTTAAAATCATACACCTGACAACGGGATAAAATGGTAGGAATAATTTTATGTTTTTCTGTGGTTGCTAAAATAAATTTGGCGTAAGCCGGCGGTTCTTCCAACGTTTTCAAAAAAGCATTAAACGCCTGATTAGAGAGCATGTGTACCTCATCTATGATATACACTTTAAATTTAGCGCCCTGCGGACTGATACGCACCTGCTCCACCAACGAGCGGATATCTTCCACTGAGTTGTTGGAAGCGGCGTCCAATTCGTACACATTAAAAGAGGCTGAGGCGTTGAACGATTTACAGGAATCGCATTTATTGCAAGGCTCAAAATCGGGGGTTAGATTTTGGCAGTTAAGCGCTTTGGCAAAGATACGGGCGCAGGTGGTTTTGCCCACCCCACGCGGACCGCAAAACAGAAATGCCTGAGCCACCTGTTGCGTCTTTATTGAATTTTTTAGTGTAGAAACGATAGCATCTTGCCCCACCACCATATTAAAGGTAGATGGGCGATATTTGCGTGCAGAAACAATAAAATTATCCATGAGATTGAAATAACAGTTTTATAAACAACATCTTAATAGATGATACAAAGCATTGCAAAAATATATTTTTATCTCAACATTTTGGTTAAAAAAAATACCGGTTAAATTTTCTGCTAAAGATTTCATTATAAAAAATCTATTTTCGCACCGCTATATTTTAGATAGCATTGCTATTATTGCATATAGAAAAGTGACCAAATGATTATGAACCAATAAGCGATAAGTAATGCGTATATTGCGCAGTTGGCTGCAAGTGTGGAGAGGACAGTGCGTAAAGCAATGTTGGACTTACATTTGCGATAATGATAGGCAAGACACTCGCGAAGCCGTAAGAGCGAGATAAATTAAGAACCTTCCGTAAAAGGGCGGAAGTAAAACAATTTTTTTTATAAACTGGTATCTTAAAGTTTTGAAACAGTACGTTGATTTTGGTGGAAGAGCAAGAAGAAAAGAGTATTGGATGTATTTCTTATTCAATATGATTTTCTGTGTAGTAGCAATGATTTTGGATAGATTGTTGGGATTAACCTTTAATCTTTATGGACAAAGTTTAGGTTATGGTTGGCTGTATCTAATTTATTGTTTGGCAGTCTTTTTACCCGGGTTGGCGGTTTTTGTGCGGCGTTTGCACGACATGGGGAAAAGTGGGTGGAACTTTTTTATTGGACTAATTCCACTTGTTGGAGCAATTATTTTGCTTGTATGGATGTGTAAAGACAGTCAAACAGGCGAAAACAAGTGGGGTGTAAATCCGAAAGAGTGACTGAACAAAAAAGAGAACGAATAATAATACTGCATATTTAACACAATAAAATATGCAGTAAGTTCGTTTGTTATTTTGAAATACTGCATATTTTTTATACTTTTGCAGGCAGAAAAATAAAGATAGATGAAAAAATTTGATTATTCGTTTTTGAGAAATTCACTATTGCCGATAAATTTGCTCGGCATTACAAACAGTATTGCAGAACTGAAAACATTAGAACAAGTCCGTAAACGTGATTTTCCTAATATTTTTACGAAATTGGAAAGCATAGCCAAAGTGCAGTCAGTCAAAGGGTCGAACGCTATTGAAGATATTGTTACTACCGACAAGCGTATTGAAGAAATTGTCAATCAATCGTCTGCGCCGCTCAACCACAACGAACAGGAAATTGCAGGTTATCGCGATGCACTTAACGCTATTCACAACGGTTTTGAAAATATTACACTTGACGCACAAAGCATTTTAAACCTGCATGCGGTTTTGCTTTCTTATACTGAAACAGGTGGCGGCAACTATAAAACTTCCGATAATGTAATTTTGGAAATAGATAGTGAAGGTAATCGAAAAATACGGTTTACACCCACAAAAGCCGTTGAAACACAATCGGCTATGCAACAACTTATTTATGCTTTTATTGATGCAAACAGCGACAGCGGAATAAACAAACTGCTACTTATACCTTGTTTTATCCTTGATTTTTTGTGTATTCACCCATTTTCAGACGGAAACGGAAGAATGTCTCGATTACTTTCTCTATTGCTGTTATATAAAGCAGGTTTTGATGCCGGAAAATATATTTCTTTTGAAGAACAGATAAACAAAAACAAAAATTCTTATTATGAGGCATTGCGAAAATCTTCGGAAAATTGGGAAAGTAATAC
>WRGQ01000063.1 GCA_009787115.1 Bacteroidota bacterium | reverse complement strand
AGTCGTAGCAGAGAAGAGCGTCCGGAACGGTCAAACTATTCTGATAGAGAGAAGCGTCCAAGTCGTAGCAGAGAAGAGCGTCCGGAACGATCAAACTATTCTGATAGAGAGAAGCGTCCAAGTCGTAGCAGAGAAGAGCGTCCGGAACGATCAAACTATTCTGATAGAAGCGAGCGGCGCGGTCGCCCGCAAACCACAGACCGCAAACCGCAAACCGCAGACCGCACACCGCGCAAACGCCGCAATATTACCGCCGAATCGGAAATATTGTCCGAAATCGTAGAAATAAGACGCCGCGAAGGACGTCCATCTCCGAAAAAACAAAAAATCCTCTCCTTAGAACACGAAGAAAAATATGGTCCGATCAGATTGAACAAATATATCTCTAATTCCGGAATTTGCTCAAGAAGAGATGCGGATATGCTGATTCAAACCGGCGCGATTCAAGTGAACGGACAGATTGTTACCGAATTGGGAACTAAAGTAATGCCAACCGATGAGGTGCGTTACGGCGATCGTATTTTGCAACGCGAAAAACCGGTCTATCTGTTACTCAACAAACCCAAAGATTATATCACCACAATGGATGACGAGCGCGATAGAAAACATGTGCTGGAATTGGTAAAAGGCGCGTGCAAAGAGCGAATCTATCCGGTAGGAAGATTGGACAAAAACACAACCGGTTTGCTACTCTTTACGAACGACGGCGAGATGACCAAAAAATTAACCCACCCTAAACACGGTATCCGTAAAGTTTATTATGTAGAATTAAATAAGAATCTTGCTGCTGATGATTTTGAAAAGATTGCGAACGGTATTGAGCTTTCAGACGGCGAAATTAAAGTAGATGAGATTGCATACGCCGGAGAGACCAAACGTGAAATAGGAATTACGCTACATTCGGGAAAAAACAGGATTGTGCGCCGCATTTTTGAACAACTTGGCTACGAAGTGTTGAAATTGGATAGAGTGGTGTTTGCCGGATTAACCAAAAAAGATTTACCAAGAGGAAAATACCGCTTTTTAACGGAAGCTGAAATCAACATTTTAAAAATGACTGTAAAATAAAACCGCATGAGTGTTAATAACTTTGCTCTTATCGGAGCAGCCGGATATATTGCCCCACGCCATTTTAAAGCCATTAAAGATACCGGTAACCAGCTCACGGCAATTTTAGACAAATCGGACAGCGTAGGAATTATTGACAGTTATTTTCCAGAAGCCGCTTTCTTCACGGAATCGGAACGTTTTGACCGCCATCTATACCGCTGTTTCAGAGAACATTCCAACGCAAAAATTGACTATCTCTCCATCTGTTCTCCCAATTATCTGCACGATGCCCATATTCGGATGGCATTACGAAACGACGCTCACGCAATATGTGAAAAACCGTTAGTGTTAAGTCCATGGAATTTAGAGGGATTAGCAAAAATTGAAGAAGATACAGGAAAAAGTATTTACCATATTTTGCAACTTCGTTTGCACCCGGCAGTAATAGAACTGAAAAATCAGATTGACAATGCTATTGATGATAAGATTTATGATATTGATTTGACTTATATTACCGGTCGCGGAACCTGGTATCTCTACTCATGGAAAGCAGATATGGAAAAATCGGGAGGAATTACCACCAATATCGGGTCGCATTTTTTTGACATGCTGACATACATTTTTGGAGAAGTGCAAGATATTCATATACATTATGTCACCCCGATTACCGTAGCCGGTTTCTTACAACTGAAAAAAGCGCGGGTGCGTTGGTTTTTAAGTATTGATAAAAACCAACTTCCCAAAGAGATTGCCGAAAAAGGCAAAACTACCTATCGCTCTTTAACCATTGATGATAAGGAGTTTGAATTTTCCGAAGGGTTTACCGATTTACATACATTGTCTTATCAAAATATCCTTTCAAACTCAGGATTTCGTATTCAGGATGCCTGTCAATATGTGTCTCTCTGTTATGATATCCGATCTCGAAAAGCAGAAGGATTGAAGGGAGATTATCATCCGTTCTTACAATAGTGACGAGTGATGAGATGATTAGAGTTTTTTTGTAATTTGTCACAATTGTCACGCGTCACGTTACTCTTTATTGCAGTCTTACTCAATCTCCCAAGTATCTCCGCTGTTCAGCAAGTCATCCACGCATTTAATCTTACTTGTTGCTTTGCAATCGTCAATTTGCTGTTGCAACAAAAGTTCATAAGTGGGGAAATTTGCGGAGCGGATCACACCCAGCGCAATGGGGAAGTGAGGCGGGAACATTTTGGCAAGCATGAGATGCACGCCAGGATTTGGGTTGTACATATCGTGTACTAACACTTTTTCCAACCCTTCGCCGTTAGGTCCAATCTCCACTACTTCCAAACCGTGTTTACGCATTCTAATCCCTTTCTCTTTATTTTTTCCGAAAAGCATTTTTTCTCCGTGACGAAGAATCAGTTGGTAGTCATCTTTAGTTTCTTTTCCGGTAATCAAGTCGTGTGTTCCGTCGTTAAAAATCACGCAGTTTTGCAGAATTTCAACTACGGAGGTTCCGTCGTGTTTTGCGGCTTCAAACATTACTTCAGTAATAAATTTGGGGTTGCTGTCAATAGCACGGGCAAAGAAAGTGCCTTGTGCGCCAATCACTAATTCGCCAACTTGAAAAGGTTGTTCAATAGTTCCGTAGGGAGATGTTTTTGTTACTGAGCCCATATCGGAAGTGGGAGAATATTGTCCTTTTGTTAATCCGTAGATCTTGTTGTTAAACAACATAATATTGAGGTCTAAGTTTCTACGGATAACGTGAATGAAGTGGTTTCCGCCGATAGCGAGCGAGTCTCCGTCTCCTGTAGCCACCCACACGCTCAGGTGTTTGTTGGCAATACACACGCCTGTTGCCACCGCGTTGGCGCGTCCGTGAATACTATGAAAACCGTAAGTATTTACATAATAAGGAAAACGGGAAGAACACCCGATTCCCGAAACAATGCAGAAACTCTCTTTTTTATATCCGATTTCCGGAAAAACTTTGGCTACTGCGCTTAGAATGGCGTGGTCGCCACAACCCGGACACCATTTCACCATTTGATCACTTGAAAAATCTTGTTGGGTTAAAGGTACATCCGACCTTTCCATTGCTTGATAACCCATTTTTGGTTTTATACCCATAATGTACCTCCTGTTATTTTATGTTATTAATTACGTTGTTAATAGCGCCAACCAATTCCTGTACGGTAAATGGCAACCCCTGAATTTTGTTATACTGTTCGTACTTAAAATTGGGTAGCGACATTCTTAAATAGTTGGCAAATTGTCCTGAATTTAATTCGCATACCAGAATTTTTTTGTATTTGGCAAATATTTCTGCGGTATTGTAGGGTAGCGGCATAATTTGCGAGAAATGGGCGTGTGCTACGGCTTTACCGGTGTTGTTTACTTCTTTGCAAGCGGTATAAACAGCGCCTTTGGTACCGCCCCAACTCACTATTAATGTATCGGCGTCCACATTACCATATACGTTTTGTTTGGGTAGGCGGTTGGCAAGGCGCATCACTTTTTCGCTGCGCAACTGTACCATCTTAGCATGGTTTTGTGGGTCGGTAGAAACCAAACCATCTACATCTGTTTTTTCCAAACCGCCGATTCGGTGTCTCAGTCCTTCCATTCCGGGCACTGCCCATTGACGTACAAGAGTTTCCGGGTCGCGGCGATAAGGTTTAAAATCCGGATCATTGGGGGTAGCATACGGCGGATTAATGGGGAGCATATCTGTCATTTTAGGAATACGGAACAGTTCGCTGCCCTGTCCTGTATTTCCGTCGGTAAGTAAGATTACGGGGGTCATATTCTCCATAGCTAATTTAGCAGCATTGTAGGCTTTGTAGAAGCAATCGCTGGGAGAGGCTGCTGCTAATACGATGCAGGGCGCTTCGCCGTTTCTGCCGAACAAGGCAAGATTGAGGTCGGATTGCTCCGATTTGGTCGGCATACCCGTTGAGGGACCGGCACGTTGAACATCTACAATCACCAAAGGAAGTTCTGTCATCACTGCCAAGCCTATAGCTTCCGTTTTCAATGATAATCCCGGACCGGAGGTAGTAGTACAAGCCACAGCGCCTGCAAAAGATGCGCCAATGGCTGAACAGATACCGGCAATCTCGTCTTCTGCCTGAAACACCTGTGCTCCTAACGACTTATGCTTTGCCAGTTCAATCAGAATTTCGGTAGCAGGAGTAATAGGGTACGAGCCGAGGAACAACTCTTTTCCCACTTTTTCAGCAGCAGCGAGCAAACCCCATGCCGTAGCCTCGTTCCCTGTAATGTTTCTGTATCTTCCTTTTTCCAATTGAACATTAGAAATTTGGAAAGTAGAAGCAAAAACCTCCATCGTTTCGGCGAAGTTAAAACCGGCTTGCATCACTTTTTTATTCACGTCTGCAATATGTGCTTTCCCCTTAAAGCGTTTGTCCAACAATTTAAAAGGGGTATCCAATTCAAAATTAAAGATATAGTAGATCATACCCAGACAGAACATATTTTTTGTTCGCTCTGCGCCTTTGTTATCCAAGCCATTGGCTAATGCGGTTTCTTTGGCAAGCGTAGTAATGTTTGGGGCAACCACGCAATAAGAACTCAAAGAGCCATCGGTTAACGGATTAGATGTGTAGCCTGCTTTTTCCAGCGCTTTTTCTTCGTAGGCGTCGCAATCGGTAATAATAGTAGCGCCTTTGTCCACCCATTTAAGATTGGCTCTTAACGAAGCAGGATTCATAGCAACAAGTACGTCGCATTTATCTCCGATGATACGGGTTTCTTTTCCAATATGTACTTGAAAACCGGATACGCCGGCAATAGTGTTATGCGGGGCTCTAATTTCTGCGGGATAATCCGGAAAAGTGGCAATGTCGTTGCCTGCCAAGGCTGCCGCATCAGAGAACAATGTTCCCGATAATTGCATCCCATCTCCGGAGTCGCCCACAAATTTGACCACCACACTCTCTTTTTCTAAAATCTGTTTGCTCATTTTTAATGTTTAAATTATTATGTAAAATACTGATTATATGCGGATAAATTATTTTTTTTTGCCATAAAAAACGCAAGGCAAAAGTATAATAATTTTATAAACTTATTATGACAAAGAAAGGGTAAATCTTTTTTTACGTTGAATCTGCATTCTACTTGCTACTTTCAAAAAACTGTATTTTTGCCGCTGAAACAAACAAAAATATAATCTCTATGAAAAAAACAATCCTGTTCTTATTCACAGTCAGTTTATTAACTTTTTCTTTTGCTCAGGAAAAAGCAAAACCTACTCTACCTTCTGTGGATATTAAAACGTTAGACGGAAAAGTGTTTAACACCAAAAACATTCAAAATGATGGAAAACCTGTCCTCATAAGTCTGTGGGCAACGTGGTGCAAACCCTGCCTCGCAGAACTGATGGCTATCAACGATGTGTATGACGAATGGCGGGAGGAAACCGGCGTGGTGCTCTACGCCATCTCTATTGACGACACTAAAACCGCCGCAAAAGTAGCCCCTTTTGTAAACGGAAAAGGCTGGGAATACGTGGTCTTGCAAGATATTAACTGGGACTTTAAACGCGCTATGAACGTGGTGGATGTCCCGTTCCTCTGTCTCCTTAACGGAAACGGCGAAATTGTATGGTCGCACACCTCTTACGCCCCCGGCTCCGAAAAAGAGGTTTTTGAATTGGTGAAGAAAATAGTGAACGAGTAAACTGTGAATCTCTGTGTCTTCCGTGTCTCTGTGTTGAATGATAGCACAGAGACACAGAGAACGCAGAGAAA
>WRGQ01000062.1 GCA_009787115.1 Bacteroidota bacterium | reverse complement strand
ATTTGGAAGTTTGCCACAAATGTACGATTTCCGGTTACTGTAAATGTATATTGAGGATTGGAAGTAACCTGCGTACCGTTTTCTGTCCAATTGATAAAATTGTAAGCAACAGAAGGGGTAGCGGTGATAGTGGCGAGATCGCCAAATTCATAATTGCCGCCGCCGGTTACTGTTCCGCCGATTACAGGCTCTGCCGATACATTTACAAGGTAAGTTACTACACAAGCTTCCACTTCTTGAGAACTTTGTTGAACATCGTAAGCAGCAGATACTTGATAGCATACTTCCGGATAGGGAAGAGGATCCAAGTCGGTGAAGTTATTCAAATGAGTCAGGTAACTGTTTCCTTGCCAGTCCGAACCAAGTAAATTTACGCCATCACGGAAAACTTTATATCCTAACAGACGTTCTTTGGGTTGTGCTGTTTCGTTTTGCACTAAATTTGCTTTGAGCGCAAAAACACCATAAAGATTCCAATTGGATAGCATATCCCACGTTTGCCCGCCATCTTCCGAAAAAATGTCGGCACGTCCACCAAAAGGCATTTCACCATTGGCATTCTCTCCAAAACACAAACCTATCGGATGATCAAACATAGAGTGGTAAACTACTTCTATTCCAAAAAACAGAGGTTCATTAATATCTGCCGTAATAGTTATAGGCGTACTCAGCACAAATGTATTCCAACTGTTATTTACGTATGATATTGATTGATCTACAATTCTGGTTGTTCCCTTAAAAACAGCCAATTTTAAAGTTGGTGAGAAAAAAGTAGAAGAATTGTTAATATATGCAGTAATAGACTTCATTTGATAACCATAATATCCGATAAGGTCTTTGGGTTCAAATTTGGCAGCAGCAATAAAAGGTACGCCTTCGTTTCCAATAATATCAATTTGATAGTCATCTTCTATGTACGATAATGTGGCTACCTGTCCGGGATTTGCCCAATTAACGTGTACGGTTCCATCAGCAGATTTATGAGCGGTAACGTTAAGAGGAGGGCTTGTGATTAAAGCGCTTTCAGGAGTAAAAAGATTGAAATTATCTAAATTCCATGTTAAATTAGATTGCGGGCTATTTGTTCCAATTGCAGTGAGTCTGACTCTGATTTGTGTATTTGCCGCTATGTTGGAAATATCAAATTCATAATATTCAAAATTGGGATATTCTAATGAAGGGGAAAATTCGTGAACGGTTTGCCATGTCGTTCCATCGAAAACCTCAACTTTAAAACTGTCATTACTTGGGTCTCCTCCCCATGCATAAGCGGGAGCAAGGTTAAAGGATAGAAACAACTCGTTAGCGCCGGTTGCATCAATGTAAGGAGAAAGAATATATTCCTGATAAGTTCCTCCGGGTGAACTGTAGGTTAAACATGGCGGATTGATACCGTTCCATTCGGATATTCCCCATCTGCTGTCGGAGCCGAAAGAAATATTCCAATAATTGCTATTATAATTTGCTGTAGAAAAATTATCTAAGAATGGTACGGAAACTTCGCCAACATTCATAGCCACTGTATTGGTTGCAACAGATTCTTCATTGCCGTTCCAGACAGCCTTAATGAAGTAAGAATACCTTCCATTAGGAAGGGCATTGTCGGAATAAGTAGTTGCTGTTACAATAGAACTATTTATTTTTACACTATTGCGATAAATATTATAACCTGTAAGCGTGTTCTCAGGATCGGAATTGGGGGATTCCCATGTGAGCAAAAGATTACGGAAGCCATTTTCTGTAACTGCCAAATTCTTAGGAGGATTCAACGCTTGCAGGTGTCTTTCCAATTCAACCACCCAACCGCCATTCATAAATCCAAATCCGCAAATGATCAGTCCGTTAGCAGAGGTAGCCATAGGCGTTTCAAAGTTAAAAGTAGCGGCAGCAGGAATTCCTGCACTTACCAAATAATTACTCAACTTCATTAATCCTAATTGGGGTGAGTAAATGAACCCTGTTCTTTGAGGGGGAAAACCCGAAGGTGCGCTGTATCCAAATACAATTCCATCGTTAGATACGGCAGTAGCCGATGCGGAAGTATGTCCGGGTAACGTTCCGATAATCGTTAATATATCTTCTTCAACGTCATAAACTGCAGCTCGATTGTTAATATTCAAGGCAACATATTTTCCGTTAGGGCTTACATGTTGAGCTTCTCCGGCACCCCAAATATTATTTTGCTTAATTTGTATCATTTGACCGTTTACCCAAGCCACAGGGTGGCGTTGGTAATCAGGAGCAGCCCATCCGCAGGCAACGGTTCCGTCTGCCGACAACCCCTGTATTTTAGCGCCTTGTCCTATGTCTTCAAACTCTAAAGGAGTAGCCACTCCGTTGGTCCATATTACCGGTTCAACTCCATAATTGGGCATAAATCTGGCTCCGCCGATTTTGGTAGCGTCAGCTGAAATGCCGCTAACCATGTTACCCTGATCTGTAGATGGAACTCCTATATCCGGTCTTAGTGATAAACCATTCCATTGGTTATTTTGAAAATAACCGCCGGTGAAAAGTGGATTTCCGTAGTTGTCCAAAATGGAGGAATCATAAAATTGTCCAGTAACCATCCCATTGTTAGAAACAGCATAAGCATTGGATAAGTCTCCATAATTGAGGTAAATTACTCCGTCCACTTTTGTCCATAGAAGAGCACCACGACCCTGAGGGTCATATCCGGTTGCATACTGTCCATTCGGCGAAACATTCATCATATATAGAAAGTCTCCTAAATGGTAAAGAGTTCCTCCTCTTTGTTGGGCGTTTACGGAAAAAAGCGCAAGGAAAGCGCAACATAAAAGAATAAGTGTTTTTTTCATTTGATATGATAATTTAAGTTTATAATTTGAAAAAAATTTGGCGCAAAGATACACATTTTTGGATATGTTCCATACAACGCTTACAAAATATTTGCCAATTGCTCTTTCATTTTTTCAGCTTCATCTTTCATCAAAACAACAATCTGTTGAATATTAAAATCGTTGGCTTTGGAACCAATCGTATTTATTTCTCTTCCAATCTCTTGAATAATAAAACCCAATTTCTTTCCGGCGTTGTTTTCTTTCAGAGTTTCCATAAAATAATCGCAATGTTTGTGCAAACGAACTTTTTCTTCGGTAATGTCTAATTTTTCAAGGTAAAATATCAACTCCTGTTCCAAACGGTTAGGGTCATATTTTACCGGCATATTATCCAAACCTTCAACCATTCTTTTCTTTAATTCTACAATACGGTTGTTCTCAAACGGAGTAATATCATCAATCATGTTTGATATTAATTGAATACGTGAAAAAAAATCATCTGCTAAAGCGCTACCTTCTTCTTTTCTAAAACAATTTACAGCGTCGCAGGCAGTTTTTATGCCTTCATAAACGTTATTCCACAGGTTTTCAGAAACCTCATCTTTGGGGGTGGCTACCACATCTGGTAACCGCAAAATCTGCGCAAAAATATCAGTATCTACCGGATTATTGATGTATTTCGACAATTCCGTCAACTTTTCGAAATAGGCTTTTACCAGACTTTCATCTATGGCAACCACAGGATTGTTTGTTTTTTCTACATAAATACACACATCTATTTTTCCTCTCTCTAATTCTTTCGTAACCAAAGATCTGATTTCATTTTCTTTTTCTCTCAGCAGAGGCGAAATTCGGGTATTCAAATCCAACTGTTTGCTGTTTAACGTTCGTATTTCAACAACAATCGTTTTTCCTTCGCAGTTTACGGTGGCTTTTCCAAAGCCGGTCATTGATTTTATCATAATTAAATATCTACGCCTATGCCAATTCTAAAATACGGATAATAATTATTATAGTAATTTTGAATGGAGGGTTGGGTTAATGGTATATTAAAAAGTATTAAAGCCTGAAAATAAACACGTTGAGACATATATTGTTTGTATCCTCCTCCCACGACAAGAAAATGAAAATTTTCAATTTGCTGTGGAGAACCGTCTAACCATTTGAATTTGATTTGTTCAAATTCGTAACCTGTATGTATTATAATTTTTTTCTTGATAATAGGTTCCAGCGCTGCGCCTACACCCCAAACATGTGAATTGAAATAAACTCTGTTCCACATATAGGAATATTGACCGGTCGCCAAAACAACTAACCAGTTGGTAGCATACACGCCCCCTTGCGGCATAACATTGATGGAATTGTAACTTCCGAATTGAAAGCCGAAACTGCCACCCACCGTAAATGTCGGTCTTTTCTTTTGTAACGGGGATTCTTTTTGCATACTTTGCGGCGGGGGAATGTCGCTTTGAGCAGAACAAGTAAGAGATGAAAGCAGCAAGCAGCAAGCAGCAAGCAGAAAACGGTATTTAGTTTGATATTTCATGTTTTTATAATGACGAGTTTACCAGATATAAATTTTCCGCTAACTGTTTTCTTGCAGTTTTCTATTCACTTTCAATAGGTTAATTGTATAAGAGACAATATTCTGCGTTTCCTGCACAATGCTGATGTAAACCATACTCACTTTGGTGCTTGCTTTATTGATTTGGATACGTTTTAATTGGCGGCGTTTCATTACTGCAAATTGATTTACTAAATCTTTGTTGTTGATATACAAATCTTTTCTTGCTTCGTAGTCGCCGGTTTCAATGATTTTAATGGCATCTTTCAAGAAGGTAGTTACATTTTTGGCAGTTTCACGGATTTCGGTTTTTTGTTCTTCATCAAGCGGATTGAAATTGTTGTCAATATGTTCTTCGCAAGCCACGCTCATACGGGCAAGGTCGTAAATCAATTCGCCGATAAAGTCGTTTGCCTGATAGAAATAGAGTCCGCGTTCAAAAGCGTCGGTAGCGGAAAGTTTTCTAATTCCAAGCGTACCCATTCGTTTAATTTTTTTCACATCATCTTTATGACTGTCAATTTTAGCGGCTAAGTTTCTTAATATTTTCACATCTTCATTGCAAAAAGCATTCACTATCTGGTGGTATCTTTCTGCCAGATATTTTAAAGTATCTATAGAGTTTTCTTTACAATATTTTCTCAACAATACCAATGCTTCGTTGGTATCATCATTGGTCAAAATATCGTCCATTATTTGCGAGCTGTCCTCTTTTTTCGTTTTTCTACGGAACATAATATTGCTGCGAATAAGAATAAGAACTGCGATGGCAATCATAACAATTAAAGCGATACCGCCGCCAAACCAAATAATGATAGCCACAATTGCAGCGCTGATAAAAGCGGCGATAGCCGTAATGAACCAGCCTCCTATTACATTAATTACGCCGCTCACGCGATACACGGCGCTTTCTCTGCCCCACGCTTTATCGGAAAGGGAAGTACCCATTGCCACCATAAAAGTTACGTAAGTGGTAGAAAGCGGCAATTTCAGGGAGGTTCCCAGCGCTATTAACAGACTGGCAATAACGAGGTTTACAGAGGCGCGCAGTTGGTCGAAAGCAGCATCATCTTCAATTTTAACACCTTCTCTGCTAAATCGTTTATTGAGCCAACGCGCCAGCGTATTAGGCGTATTGCTCGCCATATAAGTGCCTAATCTTCGGGAGCCGCGTACAATATTTCTTGCCAGCGCCGAAGAACTGAACATCTCGTCTCCATCTCCCTGCCTCGATAAACTTACAGATGTTTTCACGACTCTTTTTGCTTTTTTTGAAGTAATTAAAGAGAACACCATAACGGCGCCTGCGCCCATCAAAAAATACCAGGGGGTAAAATATTGTACACCGCCGTTTTTTAAAGATGCTAAAGCCG
>WRGQ01000061.1 GCA_009787115.1 Bacteroidota bacterium | reverse complement strand
TCGGCATTCAACTGAATATCATAATCGGCAAAAGCCAAAGCAAATGCTTTGATTATGGTTTCAAAATCTGTTTTTTCAAGTGATTTTATGAGCATTGTTTTATATTTTTAGGTATCAATCGGATAAACGTTATCTCACTGCGCGTCCCAATCCGAACGGGCATGGCGGCTGTGCCCACCCCTGCCGTAACGTAAATATTCAAATCGTTGTACAAATATAATCCCGTATTGTATTTGTACATTGCTTTTACAATCAAAATGAAAGGGAATAGTTGTCCGGCGTGCGTATGTCCGGTAAGCAGTAAATCCACTTTTTTAGCGTTTAAATATTCCATGCCGCCGGGTCTGTGGTGTAAAACAACGGTAGGGCGATTTTCATTCACAGTCAGGTTGTTCATTACACTTTTTATGGTCGCCATATTTTGATTGGCATGTATATCAAACCTGTTTTCGTCTGCAAGCATATTGTTAAGTCCAATAATTTGCAACTCACCAAATTGCGCTGTTTCATTTTGCAAAACAATAACTCCGGCGTCTTTCATACGTTTTATAACTTCTTCAACTCCTGCTTTTTCGTCGTGATTTCCATACACAAAATAGTGCGGCATGGCGAGTTTGGACAGCGGGTCAAGCACATCGGAGTTTTTATCAAAATGCGCATCTGTATCAAACATATCGCCTGTGTTAAATACTACGTCGGGATTAAGTGCAATAATTTTATTCACAATGTTATCCAAACGTTTTTTACCCCAAAAATAGCCCAGATGTAGATCTGAAATGTGAACTGCCGTTATCTCTTTCGTTAATCCTGAAATGGGTATCGAAATCTCTTTTACTTTTATCACAGATGCGTTAATTGCTCCGTATATAATTAACAAAAAGGTTATTGTCAATGATATTATACCGCGTAAAAGGGGTGATATTTTATACCCTAAATTTACTAAATCCAAAAAAGCGACAAACATTAATAGAAAAAGCAGGACGGTTATCCAAAAAACACTTAGCATAAAAAAGAGTTTGCCGACAGGATTTTGAATTGCGAAAGAGAATATCGTTCCTGTTAATAATAAGAGTGTTGCGCCGCTCAACCCCCATAACCAAGTTTTGAACGATACTGACGGAAAAAATAAGGCAAATCGGTTGGATAGGTAGTAAATAATTCCTGCTATTGATGCCAGTATGAGCACAAAAAATAGTATAAATCCTGAGTATTTCATTGAAGTTTTTTAATTTTTTGGCAAATGTACATGAAATTTGACCTATACGATAGATTTTTAGGAAATATGTAGGGTGCAGTGTGAAATTTTAGCAATCAGCGTAATACTTTTATTATTATATTATTTTTGCACCCTCATTATTTTAATAAATCTGTTATGACAACCCAACGTACCAAACTTTTTCCAAGTATTTCCGATAATGAATGGAATGATTGGAAGTGGCAACTTAAAAACCGCATTGAGACTTTAGAAGAACTTAAAAAACATGTGCAATTAACGCCCGAAGAGGAGAACGGCGTAAAAGAATCGTTGAAAACGCTACGTATGGCAATTACGCCCTACTATCTCAGTTTGATTAATCCTGACGACCCCAATTGTCCCATTCGAAAACAGGCTATTCCTACAAAGTTTGAAACGCACAAAGCCGCCGCAGATTTGTTAGATCCATTGCACGAAGACGAAGACTCGCCCGTGCCGGGCTTAACGCATCGCTATCCCGACCGTGTATTGTTCCTGATTACCGACCAGTGCGCTATGTATTGCCGGCATTGTACCCGCAGACGTTTTGCCGGACAACACGACTGTGAAAGTCCGAAAGAGCGTATCCAAAAAGCGATTGACTATATTGCCGCCACTCCGCAAGTGCGCGATGTAGTGCTTTCCGGCGGCGATGCTTTAATGGTGAGCGATGCTATGCTGGAATCCATTATTCAGCGTTTGCGCAAAATTCCTCATGTAGAGGTGATTCGTATCGGTACACGCGCCCCTGTGGTTTGCCCGCAACGCATTACAGACGATTTGGTGAATATGTTGAAAAAATATCACCCAATATGGTTAAATACCCACTTTAACCACTCTAACGAAATAACCGAAGAGGCTAAAACCGCACTGGCAAAATTGGCAAATGCAGGTATCCCGTTAGGAAACCAGAGCGTTTTGCTTAGAGGCGTTAATGACTGTGTTTTAACAATGAAACAATTAGTGCACGATTTGGTAAAAAACCGCGTGCGCCCCTACTATATCTATCAATGTGATTTATCGGTTGGAATTGAACATTTTAGAACCTCTGTGGCAAAAGGAATTGAAATTATTGAAGGGTTGCGTGGACACACTTCCGGCTATGCTGTGCCAACCTTTGTAGTTGATGCTCCGGGCGGCGGCGGTAAAATTCCGGTGATGCCCAACTATTTAATCTCGCAAGGCAACAACCGCGTGGTACTGCGCAATTACGAAGGAGTAATCACTACATACACAGAGCCTGATAATTATAATGCCAACAGCGAATGTTATCACTGCGAACATAAATGTAAACCCGAAGGAGTATCCGCACTCCTGAATGGCGAAGCCCTCTCTATTGAGCCCGAAAATTTAGCCCGTAGAAAAAGATATGCTAAAAAATAACGCTCCTTTTCTTATCCTCATTCTGCTCATTATTATCTCATTTTCTTTCTCTTGTAGAAGAAAAACTATCGAAATTGTCATTACCCCTGAGGCATTGAAAAATCATTTGCAACGCGCCCGTTACTTCGGAAACGTTAAAAAGGTGGAAACAGATACTTATTATTATTCAAATCGAGATTCTAACTATTTTCTCTCTAATAAAAATATCCAGTTGTACAGTTCTGACGGATATCTGACACAAGTTATTTTATTAGATAAAAATAATGATACTGTTTCCAAAAGAATACTTTACTACTTGCCTAATGCTAATGAAAACTATTGGTTAGAATATAATTACAGAGATTTTAACGTAACCAAAGATACTTTTATCTATGATAAAAACGGTTTTAAGAGTGAAGAATATTTTTGGTTAAACGATTCACTGTTATACAAAATTCAATATAAAACAGACGCTATCGGCGGAATCATTGAGATGAAACGTTTGCTGCCCGAATATATGCTTACGAATAAAGTTTATTATAACGATTACGGATTAATGGAACGTATTGAAGAATATGACCCTGATAATAAGTTGTTTAAATTTATTACCATAGAGTATGACAACTATGGTGATGAAGTAAACCGTCGCGCTTATAAAGCCTCTAATGAAATGATTGAATATACTTATACCCAATACAATAACGATGGTTTAATACAAAAAATAATCTTTGAAGACCGTTTACACCACATGCGGGAAGATAGAATTTACACGCAGCACGATAAAACAAAAAACTGGTTGGAAGAGATTACGATGCAGGGAAAAGACACCGTGAGAAAAAGGGTAAGGGAGATTAGGTATTATTAGTGAATAGCGTTAAGAAATTGAAACAACAAATTGAACAGCATGAAAAAAGAAAATAAAATATTATGGACAGGTTTTTTAACTAACTTGTTAGGTGTTATTTTGGGAATATTGCTTACCTTTGGCGTAAATGCTCTTTATCAGAAACGGGAAGAAAATAAAAAGATAAAGGAAATGCTGATTCTGGTAAGAAGTGAATTGCAAACCAATAAAAACTACTTCAAACATCAAGAACGTATCATAAGAAAAGATAGTTATGTTTACAGAAAAATATTGGAAGCACAGAGGAACTGGAAATCTATTCCCGAAGATACATTAAGCGCCTATCTAAACCAAACTATGTACTTGGAATATATGCAATTGACTACATCGGCATGGCAAATTTTTCAACATTCAGAAATCATTCAAAAATTAGAAGATAAAGAATTGATAATCAGATTAACAGATTGTTATTTTTGGATTGAAAAAATTCAAGATAATATCAAAACACAATATTGGGATGAAAAAATATTAGCAGTAGCGCCCGAAGTGGATATGTATAAATATTTTGACGCTTTGATGAACAAAAAAGAAACGGTATTCTTTTACACATTAGTAAGTTCTGAAGATTTTACAAATTGGAATCTATTTCCTTTTATTGACGCTATTATAGATTATACCATCATGCTATTAGATAACCACGGAAATTACGTATATAATATGGATGAAAAAGATAAAGAGATAGAGGCATTTATCCAATCCAGAATAGATAGTGCAAACACAAAATAAAAAATTATGTATAAACCTTTATTAAATAGGTTATTGTTTTTTATATTGATAGCCGTAACAACGGGAGTATTTGCGCAAAATCAATTATTGAGAACAAGGGCAAACAGTGAAACACAAAATGAGGTGGTATTAATGTCTCAAAATGACAACGAAACAACCATACGTTTTGAACTCAATGAAATTGAATTGGTTGAAGTAGATACCGACTACGGCAAGGCATTTGTTTTAACGTCAGGAAAAGCCCCGCTAATTTTGGAAAAAGGAACTCCTGAAATGTTCTACCTGACTTCAACATTGATTATCCCCGATCAAGGGGGTACCGAGTTGGAAATTTCCTACAGCAATTTCAGAGATTTTGAAAATATTGAAATTGCTCCCTCTAAAGGTAATTTACCACGTAATATTGACCCGCAAAGCGTTCCTTATACAAAAGGCGATGTTTATTCTCAAAATAAATTTTACCCCGAAAACATAGTTCGGATGAGAGAACCTTTTATCATGCGAGATGTCAGAGGACAATCGGTAGATGTTTATCCCGTACAGTACAATCCTGTTACAAAAGTTTTACGGATTTATTCCGATATAACCGTTACAGTACGTCATACCACGGCGCACGGGATTAACGAGTTTACCCATCAAAAAAGACACCAATCTATTGAGCCTCAATTCGATGAAATGTATAAAAGTCTGTTTATAAACAGTTCGGTATTTCAAGGAAGAGGCTATCCAACCGAAGAAGCAGGCGAAATTTTAATTATCTGCTATCCTGCATTTATGAATGCCATGAAACCTTACGTAGATTGGAAACGCACCATTGGACGTAAAACAACGCTGGTTTCCACCGCCGAAACAGGAACTACGGGCGCAGCAATAAAAGCATATATACAAAATTACTACAACAACCCTGCTAATAATCTGGCTTACATACTGTTGGTGGGTGATGCAGCACAAATACCAACGCTCGGCACTTCGGAAGTTTCGTCCGATATTGAATATGCAAAACTTGCAGGAAATGACAACTTTATCGAAGCATTAATAGGAAGAATGTCAGCCGAAACCGTTGCACATGTTCAAACGCAGGTAGAGCGTACCATTAATTATGAACGCAATCTTACCACAACAGACACATGGATTGGCAAAGCCATTGGATTAGCGCATAACGAAGGCTTAGGCAGCGGACACGACGGCGGCGAAGCAGATTATCAACATATCAATAACATCAGAACGCGACTGCTGACTTATGGTTATAACCCTGTTTATCAAGAATACACAGGAAATTGCCCCGGAGTACCCTATACAACAATAGCCCAAATTTCACAACGATTTAATGATGGTGTAGGTATTGCCAATTATTGTAATCATGGAACTCAAACCGC
>WRGQ01000060.1 GCA_009787115.1 Bacteroidota bacterium | reverse complement strand
ATACCATTGGTAGTTCAGTGTTGCGCTTGGGTTTACGCTTGCCACTACGTTCAGGGTGGTGGAAGTGCCCTGCTGCACAGTTGTGGTTGGTGCAGGTTGTGTAGTTATGGTGATGACAGGCGTCGTTCCGCCGCCGGATGTTGTCATCTTATACAGGTATATAACTGCATTGGTAGTAGTGGATGCAAGGAAAGTGCTGTTATAGTACAGGTCGTAGGATGTGCCGCTCTGACTGCTATTTCCGCTTAGTCTTGCACCGGCGCCCTGACCGCTTGGAGCCGTATATGTCCAGTTTGAGTTTGGACTTGATGCAGATGTGGCTGCGGAGAGATAGTTTGTAGAACTGGTGCGGTTCAGATACCGCGTACCATTTGCCGAAGTTACATTCACCACGTTGTACCCTGTTCCGCTACTTGGTGTAGCAAAAGACCATATCATTGTTTCTAATGTGGATGTGTTTATGCCACTGACATCTACATATTGATTGTTATTGGTTAAAGTTACCGCCTGACCTGCCAGGTTGTTGCCGCTGGCAGTGGTCGTCAATGCGTAGTTATTGCTCCCATCTCTTGCAACGATCACATATTTTTCGCCAACCTGAATGCTCGTAGCAAGTTCATATACTTCTCCCGCACGTGTTACCGTTACAGTGTATGTTTTAGTCACTGAACCATCCGTTACCGTAATGGTAAAGTTATTACTGCCGACATTGAGCTGTTTGGTGCCTGTACCTGTAACATTTGCGCTGTTACTTTGTGGCGTTGCACCTAAGGTAATATTTGTTACGTTATTGGGAACATTGAGTGTGTATGATGTAGTATTTGGATCAAAGTTAATTGATCCTGCACTTACGGTCAGGGTATTTAAGTTGGGATTCCCCGTAGAATTTTTCCATATTACTATTTCATCAAACAATTCCTGATTTCCGTTATTATCAGGAACTGTATATGTAGCAATAGTAATCTCGTTTTGGGTAACTTTTACAGTACTGTATGTTGAAACATTCACATTACTTAAACGTCCGGTGAATAAACTCCATAGATTATGGCTAGAGGTAATAGATATACTATAACCAAATTTATTTGCTCCGGCGCCATTAGTCATAAACATTGTCCCTTCCCCTGTATTATATCTACCCTTCCATTTGTTTGTATTGCTACTCGAAGATAACGTTTCTTGATTGGTGGCTGAATTTTGTACATACGTGTCATTTGTTGTATTTACCGAACCAATTACCTGATAGATATGTTCATGTCCCTGTAATACAAGGTCTATTTCATTGGCGTCAATCTTTTGCTTCAATATTGCATTAAGCTGTGCATTTTCGGTCATGTGCAAGCCACCGGAATATACGTTTCTATGAATATATGCAATTTTCCATCTTATATTGGGATATTTGGCACATTCCTGATCTATCCAGTTGCCTATAGCAGTATAATTGGCAGAACTTTCTTCGGAATTGAGCGCTAAGAAAAGAACGTTGCCATATACAAAGGAATATTGGCTACCCTGAGTGTATGATGTTGGTCTTTCCGTATTGAAATACTTGTTAAAAACAGATATATTATCGTGATTACCAATCACCGGCGCATACGGAAGCCCATAAAATTTAGACTGCATAACGTTAATATAATCAACCATTTGTTGGTCGTTACCGCTATCAGCATTGTCGCCGCACATGAGCCAGAAACCCGGCGTATTAAAACTTGAGCTACTTTCTGACTGAAGCCTGTTAGATGCCGCATTTATGACTGTTGCGATTTTATTGACATCACCAACTCCGGAATGAATATCGGTGGTGTAGATGAATGAAAATTCATTATCGCCGTCGTCTGTTTTAAACGTGCCGATATTCGACCAGTTACCTGAAGACCCTACGCGAAAGGAATAGGTAGTATTCGCAGTTAAGCCGGTTGCCAGCGCCTTGCGAAACGTGCTGTTTTTTATTTCAGCTGTAACTGTTTTAAAAATCGGCGCTGCCTCAAACGTGGCAGTTGTTGCAAATGTACCTTGCTTAATTTGTACTTCGCCTGCAGGTTGAGAGCCACCATTGCTTACATCCCAGTTGAAAGCCATCTGGGTTTTTGCATCCTGGTATATACTCATCACCACTTTACTTGGGGTTTGAGCAAAAATAAAATTGCCGCCAAAAAACGTTCCGGCAACAAATATTAAGACCAAAAAGATTTTGGATAAAAACCAAAAACTAAAACGATTACGGGATACGCTATGCATACTTCTGCACCCGATGGCAGGACTTTTTGTAGAAAACTCTTTCATAATTGTTTTTTTTATTATGGTTTATATTATGTTTAATTTTTATATTGTTTACTGTGAAATAATTTTTGCTTAAACTATCTTAATATGTATATTATTTATTTGTGCTTAGCAAATTTTTTGCAAAAATATCTTAAAAATAGCCAACAAGGTTAAAATAGGTAAAATTGCCTATAAGAATATACACACTTTGTCTTTTAAAAAAAAAAAAATATTATTATTATACAAAAAAGGAGTAAATTTCAATAAAAAAGGAAAAAATAACTTCATTTTGGATATAAAAAACAGGTACTGACAAACGAAAAATGAAAAATGAAAACCAAAAAAATCTACTTTTTCTCTAAAAATTTTTGAAAAACATTTTTATCTGTCTATGTGTATTTTTTAAAAATTCATGTTTATTTGCAGCAATTTTTATTACATTGGTTTTAGTAAGTGAAAATCACAAAATGTTATCTCAAATAAAAACTAAACTTTCTTCCGATTTTATCAAACACATATTTACGGTTTTCTCCGGAAATGTAATTGCGCAGGCTATTCCTTTTTTGTGTGAGCCAATTCTTACCCGAATTTATACACCCGAAGATTTTGCCGTTTTATCCGTATATTTATCTGTTGCCAATCTGTTTTCCATCATTGCCACCGCACGCTACGAAATGGCAATTATGCTTCCGAAAGAAGATAGAAAAGCGATGAATGTACTGGGATTATCGCTTATTATTAGTCTGATTGTAAGTGTTTTGTCTTTTATTATTGTTTGGGTTTTTAACACCAGCATTTGCAAAATACTGAACAATGAAGATGTTTCAAACTATCTGTATTTAGTGCCGCTTTCCGTATTGTCGGTTTCGTGGTATCAGGTATTTAACTACTGGAACTCTAGAAAAAAAAGATTTCGGAATGTCGCTATTTCTAAATCGGTAGAGAGTATCACCAAAGTTACAGCGAATATTGCGCTCTCCTTTTTAAAATCGCTGGGCTTGGTACTTGGACAAATCACAGGCTATCTTACCAGTGTTGTTGTGCTTTGCTTTTCCTTTTTCCGTCGCGACAGACATCAGTTAACCATTATTAATAAACAGGAAATGAAAGAGATGGCTATTACCTATCAAGATTTTCCAAAAGTGAACAGTGTACAGGCATTTGGAGATGTGCTCAAACAGAGCGGCGAAATATTTTTGCTTTCCTGTTATTATTTAAAAGAACAGGTGGGACTCTATTCACGAACTCTACGTTTACTCTTTTCCCCTTCGGTCATCATTGGCTCGGCAGTAGCGCAGGTTTTCTACCAAAAAGCATCGGAAACTTACCATAAAACAGGAGATATTAGAAAGTTATCCATCAAGGTACTCATTGCTTTGGCTTGTATAAGTTTACCGTTTTACACCGTTGTTTTCTTTTGGGGAGAAGACCTGTTTGCGTGGTTTTTGGGCGAAAACTACCGTATTGCAGGCATTTATGGAAAATATTTAGTACCCTATCTTTTTTTCCGTTTTATTACTTCTCCTGTTTCACAAATCCCATTAATTGCGAATAAGCAAAAAAAAGCCTTACTGTTAAGTTGGTTAGGACACGCTCTCTATTTGTTTGCCATTATTTTAGGAGGAGTTAAGGGAGATATATTATTGGGATTTACTTTTTTAAGTATTTTTGTTTCAATATATTATATCGGATTAATCGCTTGGTTTCTTAAAATTGCCAAATTATGAAAAAGTTGCTTTTGACAGGTTCTAACACTATACACACATTCAATTATTTTCAATTAATTGAGGATTATTTTGACGAAATAGTATTAATAACCGTTACAAAAAACGAGTTTGAATCCCAAAAATTAACCCGCAAATACGCAGTTTATTCCTCTTTAAAAAACCCGTTTAACTACTTCACTGCTATTCACAAATATCAAACTATTTTAGAAAAAGAAAAACCAGATATTATTCATATCCAGCAAATTTCAACCTACACTTTATTGTTGATGAAAGCCTTGAAAAAGTCAAAACTCTCTATTCCCGTTGTGGTTACCGCTTGGGGAAGCGATGTTTTAGTAAATCCGAAAAAAGGATGGCTGTATAAAAAAATGGTGCAATATGTTTTAAATCACGGTGATGCATTTACTGCTGATGCCCAATTTCTTGCCGATGAGATGCAAAAATTGACACAAAAAAAACTACCCATTGCCATTGCCAATTTTGGAATTAATGTAGAGGATATTCCCATTAGAAAATGTAATATAATATATTCCAACAGATTACATAAACCATTGTATAGGATTGATAAGATTATCATTGCCTTTTCAAGATTTGTTAAACATCATTCGGATTGGCAGTTAGTGGTGGCAGCTACCGGAACCGAAACGGAAAATCTAAAACAATTATGTAATACTCTTGAGATTGACTCAAACGTTGAATTTATCGGTTGGGTGGACTCCAAAATCAATTCGGAAAACTATGCCAAAGCCAAAATCTGGGTTTCTATTCCCGAAAGCGACGCCACTGCAATTAGTTTGCTTGAGGCTATGAGTATGGGGTGTATTCCTGTTGTTAGCCATTTGCCGGCAAATAAGGAATGGATTCAAAATCAAGTGAATGGAATAGTTGTAGATAACGCAGATCACGATTTCCTTTCGGAAGCATTGCTATTAAATCAGGATACTGTGACTGAAATAAATAAAGAAATTATTGCTCAAAAAGGAACAAAAGAGGTTAATCGAAAAATATTCTACCGAATTTATGACGATATTTTTTCCCATTATCCTCAAATGGCGGCACATCTTTCTATTTAACGTAAAAAATATTAACCCTAAACATAAACATTATAGGGCACTCCTAAAAAATTAACTATTTTATAATTAAGAAAATAAGTGTACCTTTGCGGCAAATATAATTAAGTATGTCAATATTTAAGTATAAACAAAAACGAAAAAATCAAGGCAGGCGAAGGAGCTGAACTGTGGAATGAACAGCCCAAAAAGAGACGACAGAAAGACATTGACGCCCGTTGGACAGAAAAAGGGGGACAAAAACTTCATGCCGACAGCGCCTACATTGGTGAATCGATAGATAAAATGTTGAAATCAAAAGAGATAATACCACAAATTATTGAGCGTGCATTTAAAGGAAAACCGCTCACAGATGAACAAAAAGAAAACAATCACATAAAATCGAAAATCAG
>WRGQ01000059.1 GCA_009787115.1 Bacteroidota bacterium | reverse complement strand
AGCCAATGCTTTCAATAAAAATTCTTTAGGCTCTGCTCCGTATTGCTTTACATAATTCACAAACGCTAAAGTGTCGGTAGAAACGGCTTTCAATTCTAACGTTCTTTGAAGCCTATTTGGCAAGTCAAGCACAGTAGTATAAAACCATTCTCGCCAATATTCAAATGAAGCCCCACCTCCGTTTTCACAATAATTTAACCATCTACCATTTTCTAAAATTAAAATTCTGATATTATAACGATCTGAATTACATCTTTTTATTAACAAACCAGCTATAGAATCCTTATAAATAATCAATTCTTTAATTGTGTCATTTAAAAACCTTTCTTTAATAGTTTCATCAACAACACGATTAGGAAGTATATTTTTTTTGTTAGGTTCGGGATATCGTTCAACACTCGCATCATCCCACAAATTATCAGTGCCGTTAATCAAAAAATAAGTACAAGTAATCCCCGCGTTTAGCGGCGTACTTAAATCATACACATCCGGAAAATCTTTTAATTGTTTGTTAACTTCAATAATATTGAATTGAGCGCAAAGCGCAAGCCCGGACAGGGCAAAACATAAGGAAAAAATCAATTTTTTCATACGCAAGAATTTTTATATTTTTGGCGCAAAAGTAGCAAAAATATTTCAGATTATTGATAAATTAAGTTTGTCTTCATTTCGGGCGCTAACTTGCAACGTGGGTCGGGGTAATCCCAATGTTCATCTCCATACGCTTTCACTACTTCTGCCCAACAGCGATTCATGTTTCTGTAACACTCTTTAAATATGTCGCACGTTTTACAGGGATTGCCATCTGATAACTGCGATGCTTCCAAATTGTAAAACCAAAGCGCTCTTTCCGAATTCCAAACCTCTTTAATAGACTGGTAGGTTAAGTCGCCTATAATAAAATGAGGTTTCCAGTACAATTGTTCGCATATTGTTACCTTTCCGTCGGGTAAAACAAAAATGTGAGAACGGTTTGACGAACATTCGGCGCCGTCAAAATTCTTACTACCGCCTTCAGCCGATACATAACCTCTTTCGAAAAAAGTTTTATCGTAATCAATAGAGATTTTTTCTTCTGCTTTCACAGCTTCCATATCACTGAACAAATCATCTATCTGTTTTTTTGAAGGGATAAAATCGGCAGACGCTTCCTTATAAATAGAGGGAAAAGCCGGACGTAGCGACCACCCTGTAATGCCGGATATGTTTTTGATAAAATTGTAGATAGAAAGCATATTTTCCATATTACAATTTAAAGGAACCAGAACGCTGGTAATGGTAATATCAAATCCATAATGGCTTAATAAACCGCGCTGGCATAGGTTTTGTAAAATCCGGTTTAAGGGTTTAAGAGGTTAAAGGGTTAAGAGGTCACTCGTCACTTGTCACTTGTCACTTGTCACTAATCCAATTTAATTTCAATTACTTTCGCCTTATCAAAATAGTGTGTGTGCAACAGTTCGTGTGATTTGTGTCCGCACGGTTCACCCAGAAACTCTTTGTAAATAGTTTGCACGGATACATTTTCGTGGGATTTGCGGATAGGCATATTTTGGTCGGCTTTGTAAATGGCTTCCCAGCGGGCTTTGATGATGTCGCTGTTGCCGTGGTGCAACGGTTGTCCGCCACCGTCAATACAGCCACCCGGACACGCCATCACTTCAATGGCGTGAAACTGCGATTTCCCTTCTTTAATTTCGTTCAACAACTTGCGTGCATTGCTCAAGCCGTGCGCAATACCGATGTTGAGTTTCAAACCGTCCACGTCAATGGTAGCAGAGCGAACGCCTTCCAAGCCGCGAAGTTCGGTAAAGTCAATTTTAGGAAGTTGTTTTTTTGTAATTACTTCGTAAGCCGTTCTGCAAGCCGCTTCAATAACGCCACCGGTAGTTCCGAAAATTACGGCAGCGCCGGTGGATTCACCCAACGGAGAATCGAAAGGCACCTCCTCTAATGAGTTAAAGTCAATATTTGCTTGTTTGATTAAAGTGGCTAATTCTCTGGTAGATATAGAGTAATCCACATCAGGATTTCCGTTTACTTTAAATTCGTCTCTGCCACATTCATATTTTTTTGCTAAACAAGGCATTACAGAAACTACAATCATATCTTCGCGCTTCACGCCAATCTTGTTTGCGAAGTAAGATTTGGCAATAGCACCAAACATTTGTTGCGGTGATTTTGCTGTGGAAGGAATCTCTTTCAGTTCGGGGAAGTGAAATTCAAAGAAATTCACCCATGCCGGACAGCAGGAGGTTAACAACGGCAGTTTCACGTCTTTATCTCCTTTCAAATGACGGGTTAATCTGCCAATAAGTTCTGTTCCCTCTTCCATAATCGTCAGGTCGGCGCTCCAATCTGTATCGAACACATAGTTAAAGCCAAGCGCTTTGAGGGCGGCGGTAAGTTTACCGGTAACAATAGCGCCGGGTTTCATCCCAAACTCTTCGCCAAGCGCCACGCGCACAGCGGGAGCCACCTGTACTACCACCGTTTTCTTTTCATCGGCAATAGCGCGAATAATTTTAGGGGTGTGATCCACTTCAACAAGGGCGCCCACCGGACAAACGGCAACGCACTGTCCGCAGAACGTACAGGAGGAATAACTTAATTTCTGGTTAAAAGCAGTAGAAACCACTGCCGGAAATCCGCGTTCAATAGCAGAGAGCGCTCCCACCGTCTGGAAATCGTTACAAACGGTTTCGCAGCGACGGCACATCACGCATTTGTTCATATCGCGCACAATAGAGGGGGATACTTCCACTTTATATGACGATTGTTCGCCCTGAAACGGGATTTCACGCACGCCGAAGCGGGTTGCCAGACTTTGCAATTCGCAGTTTCCGCTTTTGGCGCACACCAAACAGTCTGCCGGGTGGTCGCTCAAAATCAGTTCCAACACAGTTCTACGCGAATTGAGCACACGGATAGAGTTAGTTCTCACTACCATACCTTCCGTACACTCGGTAACGCAAGCTGGCGCTAAATTTCGTCTGCCCTCTACTTCAACCACACAAATACGGCATCCGCCCGGTTTGTTATGAATGTTCATTCCGGCTAATTCAAAGTGACACAATGTTGGAATATCAATTCCAATCTCGCGAGCCGCTTTTAATATCGTTGTACCTTGTGGTACAGATACTTCCTTGTTATCTATGATTAATTTTATTTTGTTCATTGTAAATTCCTTTTTATTTGATTGATATTGCGTTAAACTTACATTTTTCGATACAGGCGCCACATTTGATACAAGTATTCTGATTGATTTCGTGCGGTATCTTCTTTTCGCCTTTGATAGCGCCAACGGGGCAAGCACGCGCACACGCCGTACAACCAATACAAAGGTCAGGGTCAATTACATAACTCTTCAATGCTTTACATTGACCGGCGGGGCATTTTTTGTCCACTACGTGGGCTATATATTCACTCCAGAAATTCTCAATAGTAGATAATACAGGGTTTGGCGAGGTTTGTCCCAACCCGCAAAGCGCGGTATCTTTAATCACTCTACTCAGGTTTTTCAACTGGTCAATATCATCCATACTGCCTTTGCCTTCGGTAATTTTGTGTAACAATTCATACAAACGTTTGTTTCCAATGCGGCAGGGAGAGCATTTTCCGCACGATTCTTCTACGGTGAAATCTAAGTAGAATTTGGCAACGGACACCATACAGTCATCTTCGTCCATTACAATCATACCGCCGGAACCCATCATAGAGCCGGCAGCAATCAGGTTGTCGTAATCAATGGGGGTATCTAAGAATTTTTCGGTGAGGCAGCCGCCGGAGGGTCCGCCGGTTTGCACCGCTTTGAACTTCTTGCCGTCTTTAATTCCGTCTCCAATTTCGTAAATGACTTCGCGGAGCGTAATTCCCATAGGGACTTCAATCAATCCCACCTTGTTAATTTTTCCTGCTAATGCAAACACTTTTGTACCTTTCGATTTTTCGGTACCGATAGAGGCAAACCATTCCCACCCTTTAAGGATAATTACGGGGATGTTGGCAAAAGTTTCCACGTTGTTCACGTTGGTAGGTTTTTTCAGGTATCCTTCCTGAGCAGGGAAGGGCGGTTTAAAGGTAGGTTCGCCGCGTTCACCTTCCATAGAGTGGATAAGCGCGGTTTCTTCGCCGCAAACAAATGCACCTGCGCCGTAACGCAACTCAATCTCAAAATCGAAACCTGTTCCAAAAATGTTTTTACCAAGAACGCCTGCTTCTTCGGCTTGTTTCAGCGCGATGAGCAAACGCTCAATTGCCAGCGGATATTCGGCGCGGATGTAAATTAAACCTTTTGTTGCACCGATACAGAAACCGTTGATAGCCATTGCTTCCAACACAGAGTGCGGGTCGCCTTCCAGAATAGAGCGATCCATAAATGCGCCGGGGTCTCCTTCATCGGCATTACACACGACATACTTTTGGTCTGCGTGATTCTTGCTGGCAATTTCCCATTTCAATCCGGTAGGGAAGCCGCCGCCGCCACGACCGCGAAGTCCCGATTTTTTAATCGCTTCAATGGTAACCTGCGGGTTATTGGTTTCCAACACGGAAGCCAAAGCCGCGTAACCGTTGCGTGCAATATATTCTTCAATATTTTCAGGGTTAATGACCCCGCAGTTGCGTAACGCTATACGTAATTGTTTTTTCTTGTTTTCCATAGAGACAGATATGATTTTAGAGTTCAACTTTTTCGTAATTAACAGGAATAACGCTGTCTAACATTTCGTTTTCGACAAAATATTTTGCCACTAACTCTTCTGCTTTCAGCGGGGTAATGTAACCAAACACCACCGGTTCCTGTCCGGGTTTGGTAACTTCCACAGTAGGTTCGGCGTAGCAGTATCCCATACATCCGGTTTGGGTAACTACGGCGGGGATATTCCGTTTGTTGCATTCGTTAATGATTACTTCCATAACCTGTTTGGCGCCGGAAGCGATACCACAGGTAGCCATTGCCACCTTCACCTGAATTAAGTTTTCGGCATTTTCGCCTTGTTCGCGAAATTTAAGCGCAGATTGAAGCGCTTCTCTTTTTTTCTTCAAATCCGCTAACGATTTAATTTTTTCCATTTGAATATATTGTTTTAATTAATAAACACTTACATTTGTGCATTTAAGTTGAAAAAAGGAATTTTCAGATCGCCGCGAAAGTATATAAAATGTTGAGATAATATTTATATTTGATGTTAACTTTTATTAATTGTTTTTCTTGCGTATTTTAGACGAATTTCTGCATTCCTAAAACTTTTTTGCCTTTTTTTCTGTTTTTTTT
>WRGQ01000058.1 GCA_009787115.1 Bacteroidota bacterium | reverse complement strand
CGTCAAACTCATAAGCGCCGATGTCAGGGGTTTCGATATGGCGTGCGTTACCTTCAAAATCGGTAAGTATCCACGACAAAGGTTGCGCATTGCTTTCCGCTTTGGAAGGAATATCTGTTTTAATATGGAAATCTAAGGCGCCAACATTTACAAAAGCAACATCCGTTCCCATAGAATTACTTTCTGTCCCGTTGGAAAACAATAGTTGATATTCCGACACGATACGGCATTTTGTAACGCTCCCTAATTGATAAACTATGCCATTCAGACAGAAATAGATATTGTTGTTGGTAACAGGCAAAATGTGGTCATTTACACTGCCTGCATTATAGAAACACCGTGCACTCTCGCCTGTTGATTTATTGATAAAGATATTGTTTATCATACTCAATTTTGTAGCGCCGTTAGATTTTTGTACACATTGTGAAGTTCCTGCGGAACTGTAAATATATACCGTATTGTATGCCAAATGCACGGTATCGGTTGCCAAACTTGCGTTTAAATAGATGCCGTTTGTGGTAGCGTGAATGACATTGTTGTAAATACACTGACTGTTTCCATAAGCCAGCGTAATACCGGTAGTAACATTGATTATTCTGTTTCCTTTAACCGTAAAGTTGTTATGTCTGTATGATGATGCGTTTGAAGACTGGATAATAGCAGATGTTATATTATCAAAGATACAGTTATTGATGAGAACGTTTGTAGAACTGTTATTATAAAAGTAGATGCCGGCGGTGGCATTTTTTACTGCCACATTTTCAAAGATTAAATTACTGACGGTATTGTTTACATATACTCCGGAATAAGTATCTGTAAATAATACATTCTCAACGGTTAGCCTGTTGGTGTTTCCTGAAATATTAATACCATAGTAATTATTGTCCTTGCGCAATTTAATATTACAATTACGAATGGTAATATTATTGGCATTGTAGAGAAGGAATACCTGCTCTAAATGATTGGCAACTGCGGTTCCGTTGTTTTCAATATCAATACCGTCGAAAGTAATGTAACTTACGTTTTCTAAAGAGAAACAGACGTCTGTATTGCTTGTACCTGTTATGGCAATTTTGGGATTGCTGCCCGCGCCCTCTTTTCTGAATATCAGCGGATACTCTTCGGTTCCGCTTACCGGAATTGACAAGGCTTTTACGGCAGGCGCCGTCATAGACACATTGTAGGTTTTGCCGGCGGCTACTTCAAATATTAAACTGCCGGTTTTACCCCTGCGATTCAAATCATCTATGGCTTCTGTAAAGGTATTATAGTTTCTCGCTCCGGTTGCCTCATCGCTATCAATAGTGTAAACGCCGCTCATGGGCGTGTATTCGGTAGGGTCTATTATTCCTTCAAATTCATAAGCGCCAATATCGGGGGCAGTTCCTGTTCCCGTATAATTCCCGTGGTTTGCACGCAAATTGCCCGCAATATCGGTGAGTACCCAATCCAAAGGGTGCCCGCCATTCTCTGCCTTGGTAGGAACTGCCGGATCAATACTGAAGTTGAAAGGTGAACTCACACTCATAAAGGGAACATCCTCATAATAAGAATGCGCCTCTCTTCCATTGCCCAGCATATCCCGGTATTGTACCAGCGATTTATAGTTTGAGGAACCCCGATAGGTATAAACAACACCGGTGGGGCAATAATAGATGTTGTTATCACTACCCTCTAAAATAGATGTGAGAGTATTGGCATTGTAGATTACTCTTGTTGCCGTATTGTTCCCTTTATTCACTAAGATATTGTTGGCTATAAAATATCTGGCATTCGCGTTCTCAACGGAAAAAGCCAAACAGGTACTTGTTCCCGTATTCATATCCGGAATGTAAATTGTATTGTGCACAAAATAGAGGGTATCCATAATGCCGGAACGTAAAATGTCGGTAGTAGAAATTCCGATAAAATTCGCATTTGGGTTATTACAATAAATCACATTATTGATACAGCGCTTATTATTTCCGGGACCTAACACAATACCACGATTCGTTACATTGGTAAATAGGTTATCTTTTATCGTAAAATTAGTATGTAGATACGAAACGAAGTCTGTTTGGTAAATTCCCTGATACACATTATCCAGGTTTGATTTGCATATCGTATTTCCGTTACTGGAAGCATTATCAAAATAGAATCCATAGTAAGCATTTGTTATCGTTACATTTTCAACGTATAAATTATTGCCGCTTCCTGTTTCATAAAAAGCATAGTTACGAATATTATTTCTAAGTTGAATGCTGCAATCCGCAATAGTGTTATTATGCGATGTCCCTGATATATAAATGCCATAGAAATAGGGGGTATTGTTCGCATTAAGCAAGTTGATATTACAATTTCTAATTTCAATGTGGGAAGCATTGTTCAAACTGAAAGCGCGTTCAAGGGTAAGCACATTATTTCCACTACCGGTTTGCACTGCATTTTCAATATCAATACCATTAAAAGTGATATAGTTCACATTGCTCAAATTGAAACAAATATCTGAAGTATTAGTAGTACCGGTTACCAACAGTTTCGGATTGGCGCCTGTTCCCGATTTACGGAAAGTAATGACCTGTCCTTCTTTTCCGCTTATTATCAGTTGCAATCCTGTGGCAGAGGTGAGGGTAATATCGAAGATTTGATCGGCAGGGACATCAAAAAACAGATTCCCTATGAAACCTTTGCTATTCAATGCTGCAATTGCCTCTTGAAAAGTTTGGAAGTTTCTATTGTCGGTTTCCAAAGCGTTGTTAATCGTATAAACGCCGTTCATCGGCGTGAGATCGGTTTCATCGGGAGTGCCTTCAAATTCGTAGGCGCCAATATCGGGTGCAGTTCCCGTTCCGGTGTAGTTTACGGTATTATGTTGTCGCGGATTACCGACAATATCGCTTAATACCCAATCTAAAACCTGCCCGCCACTCTCTGCTTTGGTGGGTTCTGTTGTGCTAATATTGAAGTTGAAAGGTTCATCTGTACTTATAAAAGGCACATCCAACTGATAGGAATAGCTTTCACACGTACCATTCAAATAGTTACGGTATTGCACTAATGTAGCGCAATTTACCGTACTGTTCGTGTAATAAATAAAGCCATTAGGACAATAATAGATGTTGTTATTGCTACTCTCTATTATTGATGTGTTTGTATTGGCATTGTAGATCACTCTTGTTGACGAGTTAGTCCCTTTATTCACTAAGATATTGTTGGCTATAAAATATCTGGCATTCGCGTTGGAAAGGAAATACAAACAGGTACTCTGTCCTGTATTCTGATTGGAAATATAAATCGTATTGTGTACAAAATAGAGCGTATCCATAATGCCGGAACGTAAACCTCCGGCAGCCTCAATTCCGATAAGACCCGCATATGCACCTGTATTTTGAAAGTGAATTACATTATTGATGAGGCGTATATTATTTCCGGTACCCAAATGAATACATCTATAATTGATATTGGTAAACAGATTATCTTTTAGCGTAAAATTATCTTGCGGATATATCTCGGAACTCGTGATGGTAATTCCATGATACACATTATCAAAGTTTGATTTGCATATCGTGTTGCCGCTACCTGTAGCATACTGAAAATAGAATCCATAATAAGCATTTTTTACCGTTACATTTTCAACGTATAAATTATTGCCGGTTCCTGTTTCATAAAAAGCAATGTTACTGGAACTGTTTCTTAATTGAATACTGCAATCCGCAATAGTATTATTGTGAGATGTTCCTGATATATAAATGCCATAGAACGCAGAGGAAGTGTTCTCATTATACAAATTGATATTACAATTTCTAATTTCAATGTTTGAAGCGTTGTTCAAATTGAAAGCACATTCAAGGGTGGGTACACCGGAGCCGCTACCGGTTTGCACTGCATTTTCAATATCAATACCATCAAAAGTGATGTAGTTTACATTAGTCAAATTGAAACACATATCTGAAGTATTGACAGTACCGGTTACCAACAGTTTCGGATTGGCGCCTGCTCCCGATTTACGGAAAACTATCGGCATCGTTTCGGTTCCGGAAGTAGAAATTTTGAGACCGTTGGCAGAGGACAAAGTGAACTCGTGTACCTGTCCGGCAACTACCTCAAATGTAACCGCATCGGAAATACCTCTCTCATTTAACGCTTCTATTGCACTGGTAAAACTGTTGAAGTTGGCACCACCTGTGGGCAAACTATTATCAATAGTATAAACTCCTGCCAACGGCGTCGGCGTCGAACAAATTACATGGACAGCACATGTAGCGTTATCATATTCAAAATATCCAATTGACGCAGCCACAGCGCCGACAGGGTCATATACTGTGAATGAAAGTTTTGACCAGTCGCCATCCATAATCATGACCATTATAAAAACATCGTCATTATGCTGAACATTAAATGGGACGGACACCGATAAGATCGAAGGATTTAACGAAACTATCATATTCGTACCCGGCAGGAGCAAGAAAGCACTGTAGTTTCCCGGCTCTGAAGCCGAGAGCTCCGCTTTATAGGTACATGACTCGGGTTCATCGGCTTTTGCCGTAAGGTTTCCAAAGGTTAGCGCAGCAATAAACGCGCAAAGGACAAAATTTGTAAATTTGTTTTTCATATTTTATTGATTTTATATTTATATCTAACAATTGCAGAAGTTGATAATACAATTTTTTATACTACGCGCAAAAATAATTTTAATATAATGAAAAATCGAAAATAGGCAAAATTGCCTATTGAAATTTCATATATTTTTGCCCTCACTTATTAAAAAGCTATGCAACCCAGGTTTCGGATTATCTCGCACTTCGTTTTATTACTCCTTTTACTTTTTGCGTTAATGGCTGCCGCCACCTTTATCGGCGCTGCACAGTCAAGTGAATTCGTGATTATCCATTTGCGGATACCACGCATTATTATGAGTATTTTTGCGGGCGCAGCGTTAGCCCTTTGCGGCGCTATCTTCCAGTCTATTTTTCGTAATCCGATTTGCGACCCCTATATTTTGGGGATTTCATCAGGGGCATCTATCGGCGCTGCCCTTGCTTTTATTTTGGGATTGGATTT
>WRGQ01000057.1 GCA_009787115.1 Bacteroidota bacterium | reverse complement strand
GGAGAGATGGCCGAGTGGTCGAAGGCGCACGCCTGGAAAGTGTGTAAACGCCGAAAGCGTTTCAAGGGTTCGAATCCCTTTCTCTCCGCGTATTAAATAACATTAAACAAACAAATTATAAATTTAAAAAATCCATTAATCATTAATTTTAAACGTACAGTTATTATGAAAAAACTCATCGCTTTATTTGCCGTTACAGGTTTTTTAACCTTCGGTATGATGCAAAATTCTTTTGCACAAAATGACAAAAATGCGGAAGATCCCGCCCAAATTGAACAAACTGATGCTACTCAGGTAGAGCAAGCGGCTACTATCGAAGATAGCGACGACCAAATTCAACAAGGTTTACATTATGTATTAAAAGAAAAATTTATTCAAGGGGGCGCTGTTTGGATGACCCCGATTCTTTTGTGTATGATCCTTGGTTTGGCTTTCGTTATTGAAAGAATTTTCTATCTAAACTTAGCCACTGTTAATTCTCAAAAATTGTTAAGCAAATTAGACGCAGCACTGAAATCAGGAGGCGTTGAAAAAGCAAAACAAGTTTGCAGAGATACTAAAGGACCTTTAGCCGGCGTATTTTATCAAGGACTTGAACGTGCGGAAGAAGGTATGGAATCCGTTGAAAAAGCTGTGGTTGCTTACGGCGGAGTACAAATGGGCAAATTGGAAAACAATTTAAGCTGGATATCTCTCTGTTTAGCATTAGGACCAATGTTAGGATTCTTGGGTACTGTTGTAGGTATGGTACAGGCATTTGACGAGATCGAAAGAGCCGGCGATATCTCTCCAACCATTGTAGCAGGAGGTATGAAAGTGGCGTTGTTAACCACCGTATTCGGTTTAATTACCGCAATTATCCTTCAAATCTTTTACAATTATCTTTTATCCAAAATTGATGCTATCGTTGGCGATATGGAAGACGCTACAATCTCTTTCATGGATATTATGATCAAAAATAAATAATGAGTTTTCTCACTTTTAAATAATTTGATAATATGAGAAAAATTATTAACATATCCATATTTGCGATCGCAGGGTTGGCAGTGCTTTTGGTAGTGTTATTTGGATTTGGCTTCAATCAGGATACTAAAGACAAATTCTCTAATACTACGGAAGTGAAAGCAAACAACCCACAAATGCTTACCGATTTGGCGAACGCAACCGTTGAAACTCTCCCCGACTTCGTAGTGAAATATGAAGAAAACATTGCTGCACAAAATACTGAATTGAAAAAAGATAAACTGCAATGCAATATTTTCTATACTTTTATTTATCACCTGGAAGAAGTTGTTAATCAAGAAACATTGGAGAACTTTAAATCCAAATTCCCCGAATATTCTCAATCTATGTTTGCATCTGCTACTGATAAAAACTATTTTATCAATGGTTTTAATAAAGTAAAAAATTATTCTGATTTTCAATCTTATTATACCAACCTTAAAACCGATTATAATGTCATTCGTCAAAATTATTTGGTAAAAGCAAGCGCTGTAAAAGCAGAAATGACTTTATTAAAACAAATTGACGACATCAATGCAGCGGTTTCCGTTACTAAAAAACAATACGATTTAAGTGAACTCCAGAAAAATGTAAAAACCTATAAAACAGAAGTTACGCAATTTAATATTACTATGAATCTGTTCTATTTATTATTCTTTGCAACCTTTGCGGCTATGATCATTTTCTTATTGTGGAATGTAATTATTAACATTAAGAGTAATTTTGGTTTATTGGCAGGAGTGGGTTTATTGGTATTACTGTTAATCTTAGGGTATCTGTTTTCTACTTCAGAACTTTCACCTTCAGCAATTAAAGAACAATTAGATTCTAATAATGTGAAATGGATCGGCGCAGGGTTATTCACTTTCTATTGCATATTCTTCGGAACAATTGCAGCAATTGTTCTCTCCATTATTCTTAACGCAATTAAAAAGGTAAAATAATATGGCAAACCGTAAAACCCCCGGAATTAATACCGGATCAATGGCAGATATATCATTTTTGCTGTTGACCTTTTTCCTGTTGACCTCTTCTATCAACACGGAACAGGGTATTCCAAGACGTTTGCCGCCTCCCAGCGAGAAAGAAGTCGATGTTCAAGTTAATCAAAGGAATGTATTTGTTGTTGAAGTTAATTTTAATGACGAAATTTTTGCCGGTGGCGAAATCATTCCTGTCAATCAACTTACTTATCGCGCAAAAGAGTTTTTGGAAAACCCTCTGAATGCACCCAATCTTCCTGAAAAAGATACAAAACTCATTGAAAATATGGGTGAATATCCTGTTTCAAAGGGAGTACTCTCACTGAGAAACGACCAAAGTACGTCGTATAATATGTATGTTACGGTGCAAAACGAATTGCAACGCGCTGTAAACGAACTTCGTGATAAAGTTTCATTGCAATATTTCGGAAAAGTATATGACAAACTGGATACCGCTTTACAAAAATCTATTCAAAAAGCAGTTCCGATGAATATTTCCGAAGCGCCACCGGTAAATTATGGTAAAGCCGAATAATTAAGAAAGGAGAATACTATGGCACGTTTTAAAAAAGAAGGAACAAAAGATTTACCGGAAATTAATACCGGTTCTATGTCTGACATTATTTTTATGTTTCTGTTTTTCTTTATGGTAATTACCAATATGCGAGAATCCAATGTGAAAGTTATCTTCAAAACGCCCAATGCTTCCGAAATTCAAAAATTGGAAAAGAAGTCGTTAGTGGCAACTATTTACTTGGGAACACCTAAAAGCAAAAACGAAAACACACTCCCTCCCGGAAAAGTTTCTATTCAATTAAATGACCAAACTGTTAAACAGGAAAACTTTGCAAAAGATGTCCGCGACTTTATCGCCTCTGAAAAAGAGGCTCGTACAAATGAAGAAGATAAACAAAAACTTACTTTTTCTATTAAAGCCGATAAAGATGTTCAAATGCGTTACATCAATCAAATTAAAGAGGAACTTCGTACCAACAATGCTTTAAAAATTAATTACGCTACCGGCAAGAAAACACAAATGACGCAGTAGGGTAGGGGGAGTAATTATTTGATATAACTTGAGGGCTTGTCTTAATAATGGATAAGCCCTTTTTTTTGATTTGTTGTGTTTTTCTCTCGCTCTAATTCTTTATGTTTACGAAGTAAATCTGCATCCATGCCCGAATACTTCTTCTTCCATAAATAAAACGTGTTCTTGCCGATTTTTAACTCCTGACAAATGTCAATGGCGCTCTTGCCGGATTCGTGCTCCTTGATAGAGCGCGTAATTTGGGTTTCTGTAAATCTTGAATTTTTCATGCTACAAAATTAAAATTATTATAAATAGTCCATTTTTAATCTGTAGGATTTTTGGGGATATATACACATTTTTTCTTCAAATTTGTGATAACCCAAAAAATACAATATTTTTGCCCCGCTAACGCTTTTACGAAAAAATCACTAATCACTAACCCCCTTGATTATGCCTAACGACGACCTCTTCAAACAAATCATTGCCCACGCAAAGGAATACGGATATATTTTTCCTTCCAGTGAAATTTATGACGGATTAAGCGCCGTTTACGACTACGGACAGTATGGCGTTGAACTTAAAAACAACATCAAACAGTACTGGTGGCGCGCTATGGTGCAGTACCACGAGAACATTGTGGGAATTGACAGCGCCATTTTTATGCACCCCACAATATGGAAAGCTTCCGGACACGTGGACGCCTTCAACGACCCGCTTATTGATAACAAAGACTCTAAAAAAAGATACCGCGCCGATGTGCTCATTGAAGATTATCTTCAAAAATTGGAAGAAAAAATTGAAAAAGAGGTCGAAAAAGCAAAAAAGAAATTTGACAATTTTGACGAAGAACTGTTTCGAAAAACCAATCCTAATGTTTTAAGAAATCAGGAAAAAATTGACGCTGTGAGTAGTCGCTTTGCCGCTTTAATGAACGAAACCGACTTGGTCGGCATCAAGTCGTTGATTGAAGAATTGGAGATAGCCTGTCCCATTTCCGGTACTAAAAACTGGACGGATGTACGTCAGTTTAATTTAATGTTTGCCACGCAGATGGGTTCTGTGGCAGAGGGCGCCGACACTATTTACCTGCGCCCCGAAACTGCTCAGGGTATTTTTGTGAACTTTTTGAATGTGTATAAAACAGGAAGAATGAAGATTCCGTTTGGCATTGCGCAGATTGGAAAGGCGTTTCGTAATGAAATTGTGGCGCGCCAGTTCATTTTTCGCATGAGAGAGTTTGAACAGATGGAAATGCAGTTCTTTGTACGACCGGGTGAAGAATTACAATGGTTTGAATATTGGAAGAAAGAGCGCAAAAAATGGCATCTCTCGCTCGGCATTAGCGAAGAAAACTACCGTTTCCACGACCACGACAAATTAGCGCATTATGCCAATGCCGCCACCGATATAGAGTTCCGCTTTCCATTCGGTTTCAAAGAGTTGGAAGGGATTCATTCGCGCACCGACTTCGATTTAAGTCAGCACGAAAAATACTCCGGGAAAAAACTGCGTTACTTCGACCCCGAAACCAACGAAAGTTATGTACCATTTGTCATTGAAACGTCTATTGGCGTGGACAGGATGTTTTTGGCGGTGTTGAGCCACGCCTATACGGAAGAAACATTACCGGACGGCTCCGAGCGTGTGGTATTAAGAATCCCTCCACAGTTAGCGCCCATCAAAGCAGCAGTTTTGCCTTTAGTAAAAAAAGACGGACTTCCCGAAAAAGCCCGCGAAATTGTAGATATGCTGAAACCCAAACTGATGTGCCAGTACGATGAGAAAGATGCCATCGGCAGACGCTACCGCCGACAGGACGCCATTGGAACGCCCTACTGCATTACCATAGACAACCAAACTTTAGAAGACGACACGGTAACCATCCGCGAACGAGACTCTATGCAACAAAAACGGGTGAAAATTGAGGAAATTTTATTAATGATTAATGATTAATGATTAATGATTAATGATT
>WRGQ01000056.1 GCA_009787115.1 Bacteroidota bacterium | reverse complement strand
GATTCGGTATCTTTGGTTTTATACCACGCAATGGGCGATAAGTCGTTTAGGTATCCCAAAAATTGAATGCCTGTGGGGAGTTCAAGACCTAACTCTTTACGAATAGCATTTTCCGTTTCCAGGTCGGTGCGTTGCCCCAGCATCATACGTGCCGGGTCGGAAGGCAACACGGTGAACAAAAAAAACACCAGCGTGATAACGCCGAACATTACCAGCAATCCATAGCCCAATCGTTTTAAAATGTAGCGTGTCATTTACTTTTATTTTGCGGCGAAAATATGTTTTTCGGGTTAAATATACAATACACACCCCTCTACTTTCTCAAACCCCATCTCCCGAATAGCATCACAATACCGGTCAATTTGTTCCTTGTGCGAGGCAGTTGTTTCCCCTGTTTTATAATCAATAATCACTACTTTATCTCCTAAAAACACTACCCTGTCGGGACGCAGCAAGTTGCCATCCGGAAATAAGATGGAAGTTTCGTTCAGTACTTTAATATTTGGGGCAAAATAGGGTGCAAGCAATTTGTCGTTCAAGATTTTATTAAAAATTGTAACGAGATGTGCCCTGTATGTTTCTTCCACATTTTGTACTGCCAACTCAATCTCTTTGTCATTTTGAGGGAAAGAGGTTAAAGATGAGAGGAAGTTGTGGATAAAAAGACCGTACTCAGCTTGCGGTGAGCGGCGAGATGATGTGATGATGTGATGATGTGGTGATGTAATGATATGATGACCTAAAGTCGTTTCTTCCTCCTTTTCTGCTTTCTGCTTTCTGCCTTCTGTCTTCTGCTCACCGCTCACCGCAAACCGTTCACCGTATTCTTTCAAAAACTTACTATAGTTTCCCTTGTTTTCCTTTTCGGTAATAATGTGCAACTCGTTGCCGGCACGGGTATGGGCTACGTACAACCTGTTCAATTTGTCAATGAGTGTTTTTTTTCTCTCTTCTTCATATTTATAATAGAAACGTACCGGCGTTTTGTCTGTTAAAGTAACCCAATCATATTCCAAACCTGTAACATGCTCATTATCTTGTATGAGAATATTGGGTTTGGTACTGAAACTGTCGTATCTGCTAAATGGTAAAATCACAACAGGGTATTCCAAACCTTTTGATTTATGAATGGTGGAAACAGTTACGGCATTAATGCCCGAAGGAGTAGATAATGCCATTTTGCTCCCCTTCTCTTCCCACCACTCTAAAAACAGCGAAACTGTACCGCAGTTCTTCGTAATAAAATTTTCAGCCTCATCTAATAACCTCGTCAAAAATGGATTGTCAATAGCAAAAGAATAAATACGGTATATTTCATTGAGCAAAGTAAATAAAGGGAGAGCAACCAATTGTTTTTTATTAATATCAATATTATGGTCCGATAAGAATTGTTGCATCAATTGCTCACTGTGCAAATATTTTATTTTGTCTTCCAATAAAAGATTGTTTTTTTGTGTAAGATAATGAATGATAGATAATTTTGCTAATTTATCTTCTTCAGAAACCAAATATTTCAAAGTAGCAATTATCACATTAACTTCCGGAGATTCAGACAATTGTAAAGACTGAACCGAAATAATCGGAATGTCATTAGCAATTAAAAAAGAACCTGTATTACCTGCCAAATCATTACCACTCACTAATACTGCAATATCCTTATAGTCATACCCGCGTTGCAGAGCATCACAAACAGTTTCCAAAACAGGCTCCAGCACAAACTCTTTAAATGGCACAGGATCATCTTCCTCTTGAAAACGTATGGTTACTACTCCTTCTTTGGCGTTAGGTTTTGTCTTTTGTTTAACATCTTCATAAAAATCTTTGGCGTCCTGAAAAGGTGCGCCGGTATCTGTTAAATAATTAAAAAACTCATTATTAAATGTTACTACATTTTTTGTAGAACGATAATTGGTATCCAGCAACTCCACGCGATAATCCTTATCCTGTGTGGCATAAGGCAGTACGGCGTCTCTATAACCTTCAATTTTTGAGAGTTTTTGCAAAATATCCGCGTCGCCGTTGCGAAAACGATAAATTGCCTGTTTTACATCGCCAAAAAGAAATACCTTGCCCTGTTCATTAAATCTGTTATTTCCAGATAACGCGTTTTTAATCAACGGGATCATATTCTCCCACTGTAATTTAGAGGTATCTTGAAACTCATCAATAAAAAAATAGGAATATTGATTTCCAATTTTTTCATAGATAAAAGGAACATCCTCTTCTTTGCTTATTTTTTCATTGACTAAGGCGTTGGTTTCCGAGAGATAAAAGCGATTATCCTGCACTTTAATTTCGTCCATAATCATTTTTAAATCAAATAATAATGCTAATTGAAACAGATTCTTTTTAAAAAATTCAACCTCTTTCAATTCTTCATTAAGTTGAATATATGCTTCCGACTTCTTTTCTTCTTTGGTCGTAAAGTTTTTCTTTAGCGCTTTCAGTCGGGCAACCTCTTGGTTCATCTTTTTTTTTGCCTGTTCAAAGTTTTTGTTTTCAGATTCTTTAAGTCTTTTTAAAGGAAGATAGACCTCCTCTTCCATACTCATATCTAATAACCTAAGTAGTTCTTTTTCTATCTTCCATTTTCCTTTATCCAACATTAAATTTTTAACCAAATCCAACACCCTGTCTGTAATTTCAGTGTTGTTTTTTGAGATACGATTCAACAAAACGGTGATTGTTTCCTGAAAAAAATCATCTGTTTCTATTTCTAAATTAAACTGCGTATTAAGTCCAAACTCCAACGCAAAAGCGCGTAATATACGTTGAAAGAAACTGTCAATCGTACTGATAGAAAATCGGTCGTATTCGTACAAAATCTTTTCTAATAATATTTTTGATTGTTTTTTGATGTAATCAAACTGTTCGTTTTCGGGCAGGTGGGGCGCAATTTTTGCAATAATTTGATTATACGTATGAAAAACAGAGGAATCAGGGGTAATTTCAGTTTCAAAAGCAAATTGAGAAAGGGTATCCACGATGCGCGATTTCATTTCAGCGGTAGCGTTATTGGTAAAAGTAACGGCAAGCACATGCTTGAATTTTTCGGGCTGTGGTAAACACAACGAGAGATATTCTACTACTAAACGGGAAGTTTTTCCGGAACCGGCAGAGGCTTTAAAGAGGGTGAACATTATTAATTTTTCGTTACTTGTAATATTTTGCAAATAAACAGAAAAAATTTTTTTATCCGCCTATATGGAATTTTGAATTTTTATGTTTCTTTGCGAACATGAAAAAAGAATCAACATATTTCAAGACAAGAACTTTTCTTTTTATCCTCTTTTTTAGCGCTATTATTTTTATCTCTAATGCGCAGTCCGGCTATCAAATTAGAATTAAAACAGAGAATATTCAAGCAGATTCGCTTTTTGTTAAATCTTATAATATTAAAAACAAGAAGTTTATAAAATTTATTTCTTTAAAATTTGAAAACGACATTACTATTAAAGATAAAACGCCTTTAGATGCCGGCATCTACATTATTGAAGCAGACTCTGTCTTTCTTTCGGAGTTTTTGATTTCGGATACCAAAAATCAGAAGTTTACGATTTCTATTTTAAATGATGATATAACGATAGAAGGGAGTAAAGAGAACATCGCTAACAGAGCATATACGAAACAGATGATGGAGTTTGACCAGCAGCAGAGGGCGTTAACCGTTGAGTTTCAACAGATGAAACAGAAAGAGTTGCCCAATTCTATGATGCAAGTTTATGTTGATACTTTTATGGTTAAACTTGCACACATCAACGCCGAAAAGAAACTCTATCAGGAAAAGGTGATTAGTGAGAACAAGGGAGTTTTGTTAGCCTCTATTATTCAATGTTCCATAGAAACGCCGCCGCCACCGCAGGCTTATTACCGCGACAAGGTGAAATACCTTACTTATGTTTCCGAACATCATTTTGATTATTTTACGTGGGATGATGAACGTTTGCTGAACACCCCCGTTTTATACAACAGTTTTAGAACCTTTGCTCAACAAATTCTTCCTTTGGATTCAAAGGTTACTATTCCTATTGTTTTGAAAGCGCTGAATGAGAGCAAAAAAACCTCCAAATTATACTATGCGCTGTTTGATTTTCTGGAACAGGAGTTTGGCAACGTCAAAGCGCTGTATCGTGATGAACAGTTGTATATTGCGATGTTAAAAGATATACTGAACACCCCCAATGTAGAAGAAACACGCAGACTGCGCTACGAATATGAATTAAATCTCATTACTAAAAACCAACCCGGCGAACAGGCAACAGATTTCAATATTTTGCTCTCTACCGGCGATACTACTACCTTGTATGCCATTGATGCAGAGGTGTTGTTGATATATTTCCAAAATCCTGACTGTCCTACTTGCGTGGAGTATCGCGAAAAAATGAAAAATATTGAAGCGCTTTATCGTGCCATTGCTTCGGGAAGAGTAAAAGTGCTGACTCTCTATTTTGAGCCGAACGAGGAATTGTGGCGGAACTATCTCGCAAAAAGCGCATATAAAAACTGGATGCATGGCTGGAACTATGACCTCCAAATTTCGGAGAAACATCTTTATGACGTCCGCATTATTCCAACCGTTATAGTTTTGGATAAAAACAAAAAAGTGATTGAGAAGGATATATTTCCTAATGAATTGGAGGAATGGATTAAAAGAAACCTGTAGTTGTAAACTTACTTAAACACAATTATTCGCAGTTCTTCTTTTCCTGTAACATATTTTGCATTACGCGCACGGGTTAAGCAATCTTCCAGAATTTTGGCATTGGTAATATTGGTAGGATATTTAGAGGTACTTAGAATGCGTGCATTAATTACATTTCCTTGTGCGGTAACGTGTACTTCCACATAAACTATTCCGTTTTCGCTGATGCTGACATCAGGGATATTCACATAAGCGCGGTTTCCGGAGCCATATCCGATACCTTTTCCGGAACCTTCGCCGG
>WRGQ01000055.1 GCA_009787115.1 Bacteroidota bacterium | reverse complement strand
ATTGCGAGGTCGGCGAGGGCTTTGCGGTTAAGTTCAATACCCTTCTTTGCAAGCGTACCCATAAATACGGAATACGATAAGCCGTGTTCCCGAACGCCCGCGTTAATACGGGTAATCCACAAACTTCTAAAGGCTCTTTTTTTGTTTTTACGATCGCGGTATGCGTATTGCTGTCCCTTTTCCCAAGTGTTCTTGGCTACGGTCCATACGTTCTTACGACGTAAGAAGTACCCTTTGGTACGGTTCAAAATCTTTTTTCTGCGTGCTCTTGAAGCAACATGATTTACTGATCTTGGCATAAATTCTCCTTTCTTTTTTTTACGTCAGCGTTTTGATTTACAAACTCTTAATGTGCTGATGGTAATTAATAATTCATTTTAATTATAGTCCCAACATTTTTTTGATGGTACTTTCCATAGTCTTATCTACAATCGCGCTGTAAGCCAGATTACGTTTTCTCTTGGTAGATTTTTTCGTAAGGATGTGACTGTGATAAGCATGGTGTCTTTTTACTTTACCGGTGCCGGTCAAGGTAAACCTTTTTTTGGCAGCGGATTTCGATTTCATCTTTGGCATTTTTAGTAATTTTTTTAAGGTGAATAATATAGTGTTTTATGCAATTTCTTGTTAGTGTTTAGTGATTAATCATTAATCATTATTTTTTCGGGTTAAGGATCATAATCATTCTTTTTCCTTCAAGTTTAGGGAGTTGTTCCGGTTTTCCAAACTCTTCTACCGCTTGTGCAAATTTGAGCAGAATTAGCTCGCCCTGATCTTTGTAAACAATCATTCTTCCCTTAAAGAAAACATCTACTTTTACTTTGCAGCCCTCTTTTAAAAACTTGGTAGCATGATTTACTTTAAAATCAAAATCATGGTCATCGGTGTGGGGTCCTAAGCGAATCTCTTTAACCACAACTTTTGCTGATTTGGCTTTAATCTCTTTCTGTTTCTTTTTCTGTTCGTAAAGAAACTTTTGATAATCCATCACTTTGCAAACCGGCGGATTTACTTGTGGTGAAATTTCCACTAAATCCAGTTCCAACTGGTCTGCCATTGTTAATGCTTCCCGAAGCGTTAAAATTTGGGGTTCTAAATTATCTCCAACTACGCGCACCATCGGCGAGGTAATAAACTCATTGATTTTATGAGCTGCTTCTTTTTTGTGCGGACCTCTCCTGCGATCTTGCGGATTAAAGTTTTGCGTTGCGATATGTATCTCCTTTCTTTTTGGTTTATAATAAGTTTACTCCTAAAAAATTAGGGGCGCAAAAATACATTTTTTTTGATATTGCAATATTCTCTGACAAAATCTTCCACCCTTTTTTTTAATCCCTCATACTTCAATGAATAAAGCGGCGTATCTTTAAAATAATGCTCAAAAGATTTCGGGGTTAGGGTTTCTAAAATTTCATCTTTATTTTCCGCAAAATCAGCGTGCATTGCCTCCTCGTTAATGGGCGTATGTGCATTGTTAGGACAAACATTCTGGCAAACATCACAACCAACAAGCCATCCATATTTTGCAATGCGGGTAAAATCGGTCTCTTTTTTATTCAGGTTAATATTTGAAATACACAGGTTACTATTTACACAATAAGGCGCTACAATGGCTTGTGCAGGGCAGGCGTTCATACAGGCGTTGCAGGTTCCGCAAGAATTTTCATTAGGTTTATCATACACATCTATTTCTTTATCAATCAATAAAATACCTATAAAAACAAAAGAGCCAAATTTGGTTTGAATAATGCCGTTTTTGCCGTAATAGCCTATTCCCGATCTTACTGCCCACGCTTTTTCTGAAATTGCAGATGAATCTGTTGTTGTTTTATAATTAAAATCTCCATATTTTTCTTTCAAAGAGTGTGCCAACAGTTCCAATTTCTCCTTCATAAACAGGTGGTAATCTTTCATTTGTGCATACCGCGCAATCTTATACCGCTCACCGCACACCGCACACCGCATATTATAATTAAACCCGCACACAATCACCGATTTACAATTTTCTAACAGCAACACCGGATTAAAACGTTTCTCAACATCGTGTTCCAAATAGTTTTTTCTTGCGTGATAATTATGGAATAATGCATTTTCAAAACGCTCTTTTTCAAGCGTTAATGGCACTGCCTTTGCGATGCCGCATAATGCAAACCCGCATTTTTTTGCGAGATGTTTAATGGATTGGAATTCAATGATCATTATTTATTTATTCAAAAAACTCCTTAAAAACAAACTCCAGAATCTCTGCTGCTACTTCAGTTTTATCTTTGCATTTTCCTTCAAATACAGCGCCGTTTTTTGCAAAGACTGTTACCTGATTAGTATTACATTTAAAGCCTGCTCCTTTGTTTTTCAAAGAGTTGAGCACGATAAAATCAGCATTCTTCTGCTGTAGTTTTTGTTTGGCATTTTCGGTTTCATTTTCGGTTTCCAGTGCAAAACCCGCCAAACATTGTTTTTTTTCTTTTCTTTTTCCCAACTCAAGCAGGATATCGGTTGTTTTTTGCAAAGGAAGTTCCCAATCGTTATTTTTCTTTTTAATTTTTTCAGATGCTACTGTTTTGGGGGTATAGTCGGCAACGGCAGCCGCCATAATGATAATATCGGCATTTTTTGAGTATGCCAACGTTTGGTCTAACATCTCTTTTGCCGTAACTACATCAATACGTTGTATTTTTTTGTTTGTGGTATGCAGAGCCGTTGGACCTGTAATTAGCGTAACTTCAGCGCCTTGTGCTGCCAATTTTTCAGCGAGGGCAAAACCCATCAATCCGGAAGAGTGGTTTCCGATAAAACGAACGGGGTCAATCGGCTCGTAGGTGGGTCCGGCAGTTACTACCGCTCGTTTTCCGAGCCATTTTTTTTTTTCGGCAAAGAACTGTGTAATGATTTCAAATATTTTTTCAGGCTCTTCCATTCTTCCTTTTGCGGAGATGCCGCAAGCCAAATCGCCTTCAGTGGGTTCAATGATATGGCAACCCTGTTTTTCAAGTTGCGCTAGATTACGTTGCACCGCCTCATTTTCATACATATTCACATTCATAGCTGGCGCTAAAAAGATGGGCTTTTTCACGGCTAAAAGCAGGGTGGAAAGTGCGTCGTCGGCAATGCCGTTGGCAAATTTACCGATAATGTTTGCCGATGCAGGAGCAATCACTACCACATCTGCCCACTCTGCATAAGAAATATGTTCAACGGAAAACGGCTCGTTTCGGGTGAAGCAATCGGAATGGATTGCATTTTGCGACAAAGTCTCCAAGGTTAACGGCGTTACAAACTGTAGTCCGTTCTTCGTGATAACAACCTTCACCTCGTGTCCTGATTTTTTAAACAAACGAATGAGCGATAGCGACTTATATGCTGCTATTCCGCCGGTTATTCCGAGTATAATTTTTTTAGGAGCCGATTTCGGCGTCATAATCTATTATTGGGGAGTTTTGTAAAAGATTTCGTTATTTTCAAACTCATGGATTGCCATTGTGACAGGTTTGGGCAGATGTTCATAAAAACGAGCCAGTTCAACTTGCTCTTTATTTTCCATATTTTCTTCAAAGACGTCATTATTAACATAATGTGTGGTAAAATCTTTCACCCGATCCTGAAAATCTTCCTTGAGTTCAGTGGCAATTTGATTTGCCCTTTTCGACAAGATGGCAACGGTTTGATAAATATTTCCGGTATCTTTGTCAAATTCACGCAGGTCTCGCGTAATGGCAAATGGATTTGCTTTTGCTTTGGTGTACTCGTTTGCTTTCATCTTAAAATTATTTATTTTGAGTTTCTAATTTCTTAATTTGAATTTCTGCCTCGGCGGCTATTTTTTTAATTTCCGGTAAAAAACTGCTTTCAGGGTAACGCATTTGTAGGGTTTCACAGGCATCAAGGCAATCTCTATATCGGTTATATTTTTTATTTTCAACGCTTTTTCGCGCATAATCATAGTTGTTTTTAATTAGAATATAAAGTGTTTCCGGCGCATATACTGAGGCAGAGTATGTTTTCAGAAAATTTTTCGCCGCAATTTGAGTGGCTTCATAATATCCTATATCATAGTACATTTTCACTATTTCCAACTCCTTTCTTGCTAATTTGTTTCTCATTTCGTCCAAGATACTGTTACATTCTTCAATATACTTGCTATGAGGATATTGTTGAATAAAGAGATTGATTTCATCAATGGCAAGTAATGTAACAAATTGATCCAGATTATAGTCGGGCGAGTTGTAATACATAGATTTCACGGCATTCAGCGCCGCAAGTTCTGTTCTTTCAGTTCCGGGGTATCTTCTGGTATAATCCTTAAAATGGAAGGCTGCCATTTGATAATCACGATTTTGATAGTAAGAATCGGCAAATAGGAACAGAATGGTATCGCCTACAGGAGTACCTATTGACAACGGATAAAGTTCTTCAAAAATACGTGCAGCCGACAAATAGGCTTTTTTATCGTAATACCCGAGCGCCTTATTATAATATTGTCTGAAACTTTCAAAGTTTACTTTTCCTTTGCTTTTGTTTGTCGTTGTTTTCTGCTTTTTTTTCTTGTTTTTAATATCAATAGGCGGCGTAGCAAGAGTTGCTTCACACACATCAAAGAAATCAATTCTGTTGTTTTTTTGTAATAAAACACCTTTTGTCGCAGCAGAAGCGTCTCCGAATGTTAAACATAAAATCAATAAAATCAATAGATTAAAATCTATTTTGCCTATTTTTTTCATGGGGCGAAGATACATTTTTATTCAAGTAAAAAAATATTGCTTCTGCGAAATTCAGTTAGGTTCTGTTTAGGCGCTTTTTCATTTCTACAGGATTCGCATACAACTCCAAAAACATCTTATTCAAGTTTTCCATATCTTCAATATCCTCAATCTTCTTCAATTGTTCGTTTATATATTGCTTAAATTCATTGAGACGTTCCGGAGTGTAAAAGTCAGTGTATT
>WRGQ01000054.1 GCA_009787115.1 Bacteroidota bacterium | reverse complement strand
TGATAGTTATCGGTTTCATTTTTATAATGTTGCCATTTTTTTTCGGCATCTTTATACATACCGCAACTGTTATATCTGCGGTTGGTTTTCAAGGAATCGGAAGGCACGCCGTTCCACGCCAACCCTGTTTTTTCATTTCCATAAAAAATATTCAATCTCAATTTGCTCACGTTTTCTTTTCTTTTTTTAGGAAGAAAAACATCAGTGGTAAAGAAGAAGGAATTTAGATTTGCCTTTGAATGCTCTATATAACCATTGCTACTGAGGTTTGAGTAGGAAACAGTAGTATTTATCAGGTTTTTAACCATTCCTGTAGAGGCGGTTATGCTGTTTCTGAAAGTGTAGAAAGAGCCTGCTGCCGAAGTCAACTCTACAAACGGATTGGAAACCGACTGTAAAGTATTGAAATTCATAGACGCGCCAAAAGCAGCTGCACCGTTGGTGGACATCCCCACGCCGCGTTGCACGTTGAGCGAATGCACCACATTGCCGAAATCGGGCAGATTGACCAACCACGTGCCTTGCGATTCCGCATCATTCAAAGCAACACCGTTAAAAGTAACATTGATGCGTGTTTGGTCAGTGCCGCGCAACCGCATGGCGGTATAGCCCAACCCTGTACCCGCATCGGAGGTTGTAATCATAGACGGAATCATATCGAACAGATTGTTAATACTGCCATTTCCAATATTGTTCTGAATATCGGTTCTGGTAATCGTCGTTGCCGAAAACGTTTTCTCTAACGATTCGGGAATTTTACTCAAAACTTCCACCGGAGCGAGTTCCAGTAAGGGAAGGGAGTCTCTTTGGAGAGTTTGGGAATGGAGAAAGCAGAAAGCAGAAGGCAGAAAGCAGAAAGCTAAAAACAGAAAGCAAAATTTGTAATTTGTAATTCGTAATTCGTAATTTGTAACTTGTAATTTCATAACATTAAATTTTAAATCTTAAATCTTAAATTGTATGAAAGGGAACAGAAACAATTGCCAAGCATTTTTCCTACGCCGGCATTACCCGGATCAGGTTCAATGGGTGTAATCTCAGCCTTTTCGGCACCCCTTCATTTACAACAGCAAAAAAACACTTTTTTTTACGAAAAATGAGATTGATAACATTTTTCTCCACAAAAAAATGCGTATTAAATAATATCAGCCTTTTTCAGTTTGTTAATAGATTTTATAAAATCTCCCAAATTTGTCGAAGTAATTTGAAAATTAATATTTATAATGTTAGGATTCTGATTGCTGCTCTCTCTCTTTTTTAGATAAACTTCCGAAAGAAAATCATAATGCAAGACCTCTGATATCTTACAAAGCAGTTCTGTATCAATAGTTTTACTTTCAAAAACGTTATAAATACGTGTTCTTTGCACTTCAAGCATTCGGGCAAATTGAGAAACCGTTAACCCGCTTTGATTAAAAACGAATTGAATTTTTTTACCAATATGAATTTCATCGTAGTACATTAGAGTAATTTTAGAAGTTTTTCATAGTTTTTTCACGCAAACCAATTTTTGATAAAAATAGCGGAGTGTCATAAAATCACACACTATTTTGGAGTAATTTTTAAAAAATATTATTAATTTCGTCATAAATTAGTACACTTTATGGTTATATATTTTACTAAAAAAGTGTGAATGAACTCCATTCAAATATAGAACTATTTTAACATCATCGTTTTTTACATTAAATTTTTTTCTACGTTTGCACCAAATTTAAGACAAAATGTATTATGAATTTTCGATTATCAGATATTCAATTACTTACAAAAAAAGCGATACAGGATATTTATATACCTGTTCCAAAATTTGCGCATAAAGGCAGTAATGGGTTTGGGCTACTCATTGCAGGTAGTCGCAATATGCCCGGTGCCGCGCTGTTATCGGCAAAGGCGGCGCTACGTTCAGGATTAGGCAAACTCATCGTTCACGCGCCGGCTGAGGTTTTAAATAAGGTAGCGCTTTATGTTCCCGAAACGCTATTAAGTTTCGATAACAATCCCGATTTTTTTTCAGCGCCACCGGAAGCAGTAATGCAATGTAATGCCGTTGCTATTGGTCCGGGATTAGGAAAAGATTTCGCATCAGAATCCGGATTATTGAAATTATTAAAAACCGTCCCCTACCCTATTGTTGTAGATGCCGATGCGTTGAATATTCTTGCCGAAAATAAAATATGGTTAGAACTACTGCCAAAATATTCAATTTTAACGCCACATACCGGAGAATTTGACAGATTGGCGGGAAAATCGCAAAACCGTTTGGAAAGATTACGAAAAGCGCAGGATTTTGCACAAAAATACAGCGTTATTGTCATATTAAAAGGGCATTATTCCAACATTGTTTTACCAAATAATAATATATATGTAAATACTACCGGCAATCAAGGGATGGCAACGGCAGGAAGCGGGGACGTTTTAACCGGCATTCTCTTAGGATTACTATCCAAAGGCTATCCACCGGAAAACGCCGCAAAACTAGGCGTTTTCCTACACGGATTAGCCGGAGATTGCGCTTTGGAAAACCAATCGTATGAGAGTTTAATTGCTTCAGATATTATTAAAAATCTGGGGAAAGGATTTAAAGCGATGGGAGAATTAGATGATGAGATAATTAGATGATGAGGTGATTATTTTTTTTTTATTTTTGCCAATTCTTAATTGTATTACTCAAAGTTAACTGAAAATTCAATTTATTAATTTATAATTTCTTATCAAAATGAAAAAATCTAATCTCTTTATTTTAATGCTCTTAGCATTACTGTGTATGAACACTCTTCAAGCACAAGTGAACATTGGTGGAACTCCAAAAAGTTACGAATATGAAAAAAACGGCATGTTTCTTGAGCCACCTGTTTTTGTCCAAACCGCACCCTTAAATATGGCTGCTATTGAGGCAGAAGATGCCCAATGGGAATTAGAAAGGTCGCTCGGCGGTATAAAAATCGGACGCCGATTTGGCATAGAGTTTGAGGTAGCATACGACTTGTACAACTCCGGTACCTGGACTTATTTTCCGGACGGCAGCGAATTATGGCGTTTGGGCGTGGAATGCACCGGAGCGCTAACCATTAACCTGATTTTCGACCGCTACCGTTTGCCTGCCGGCGCTACACTCTATATTTACAATGTAAATAAACGAGATATGATTGGCGGTTTTACCAATTATAATAATCAAGCCGACTATTATTTTGCAACCGATGTAGTAGATGGAGACAAGATTATCATTGAATATTACCAACCGGCAAATACAGAATTTGAAGCGGAATTAAGATTGGGTACTATCGTTCACGGCTATCGTGGTACTTTGATTTTTGAAAAAGGATTTGGTCAATCGGGTTCCTGCCAAAGAAATTCAATATGTCCGGAAGGCGCCGGATATGAAGACCAAATACGTGCGACTTGTGCGCTTTATAGAGGAGGAACAGAGTTATGCTCAGGCGCTCTTATCAGTAATACTGCCAACGACAAAAAACCCTACGTATTAACGGCAAACCATTGTTTAGGCAGTTCTTCCCAGTCAACAATCAGTACCTGGGTTTTTCGATTCAGATGGGAGAGTGCAACTTGTACGCCCTCTACTAATAATACAAATTATAGAACCATGAGCGGAGCAACTTTCAGAATGAATACGCCAACTTCTACTTCAGCTACAGATTGTCTGCTGGTAGAACTTAACCAAGCTATTCCCAATGATTATGATGTTTATTTTGCCGGTTGGTCGCGTGCCACAACTGCGCCTCCCTCCGTTTTAATTATTCATCATCCAAACTTGGATATAAAAAAGATTACGCCATCAACTAACGTAACCGCTGTAACACAATACGTTCTAGGCTGGCGTGCCAATTTTCCTGTTGGCGGCGCCTGTACTGAACCCGGTTCATCAGGATCGCCCATATTTGACCATAATCACCGTATTATCGGACAAGAATATGGCGGTCAATCAGCCTGCGGAGCATCTGCAAGTCAAATGTTTGATGTTTGGGGTAGATTTGACCTTTCGTGGAACTATGGCTCAACTGCCGCCACCCGCTTGAGAGACTGGTTGGATCCAGACAATTTAAATCCGGATTTTTTAGATGGCTTAGACAACATGACTCCTGTGCTTGATGCCGAATTGTTCGAGATTACCGTACCCGCTGCAACATACGTTGAGGAAACCATAGAACCTACAGTAACCATAAAGAATAAAGGAAATATTACTATAACTTCGGCTACGGTTTCCTATACCGTTGATGGTGGAACCGCAGTAACAAAAACATGGACAGGTACGCTTACCGCTGGCACTACCACAACTGTTAAATTTGATGCTGTAACATTTGCCGTTGGAACGCATACTTTTACAGCCACAATAACGGTTCCCGATGATGCTAATCCTGCTAATGACAGTAAGACTATTAACTTTGAAGTATTGGCAACCATCATTGACGCCGAACTGTTAAATATTCTTATTCCCAAACCAATACACCATGTTGCTGAAACAATAGAACCCACAATAACCATAAAGAATAATGGAAACAAAGCGATGACTGCTGCTACGGTTTCCTATACCATTGATGAAGGAACTGCAGTAACAAAAGAATGGACAGGTACACTTGCCGTTGGCACCACCACAACTGTTAAGTTTGAGCCCGTTGCACCATTAACTGTGGAAACGCATACTTTTAGTGCTACAGTAACAATTCCCAATGATGCTAATCCGGCTAATGACAGCAAAACCATTAATTTTGAAATAAAAGACTGTTTACCTGTTCAGAATATTACGATTGAAGATATAGAAAATACTATTACCCTGAAATGGGAGGCTCCTGTGAATAAAGATGATATAACAGGATATGAAGTTTCTATTGACG
>WRGQ01000053.1 GCA_009787115.1 Bacteroidota bacterium | reverse complement strand
GTAGCAAATGCTATAAAATTATTGGATTATTTGGTGGAGCTTTGGAATTCCGAGCAAAATGTATCTTCAAATAGAAATGTAAATGTTAGGTTCTATGGCGGCGAGCCTTTGTTAAATATGGAGTTTATTAACCAAATACTGGCAAAAAAATCAGAATGTGAACGCGGGCGAAGTGCTGGTTACGGTTGTTCCGACTGAGGAAACTAAAATTGTGGGGAAGATTTTGCTGCCACCGCAAGGCGCAGGCAAAGTGAAAGAGGGACAGTTTGTAAACGTAAAGTTCGACAGTTATCCGCATTTGGAGTTTGGCATGGTGCGCGTGCAAATCAAAAATATTTCGTTAGTGCCTGTGGCAGTGGAAAACAATCAAAAGGCTTACATGCTGGAGGTTGAGTTTCCCAATGCGTTGGTTACCAATTATGGGAAAACATTGGTATTAAGTCAGGATATGACCGGAACAGCGGAGATTATTACGGAAGATTTACGGCTGTTGGATAAATTTATTAATCCGATACGGGCGGTGATAAAAAAATAAAATTCATTGTATTTTTTACATGATCAGCGTAAGGTAAATTTTTTTATAGCACCTCAAAAAAAGAATTAACCAGAAATATTAGGCTAAAACTTATAAGTTGTTTTTCACGATTTTTAATGATTTTTCACTGGGGTAGTATTCCAAATGCCACCAATCATAAAATTTTTCGTGTAATTTTGCTATCCTTATTATTAATAGTTAACAATATTACAATAAGTATGTTAGCCCGTATCAAAGAACTTACCCAACAACTAAATCAGCACAATTACAACTATTATGTGTTAGATAATCCCACCATCAGCGATTATGAATTTGATAGAATGCTGGAAGAATTAATGGCTTTGGAAAAGGAGTATCCTGAATTTATGCAACCCGATTCTCCTACGCAGCGGGTTGGAGGCGAGGTTACGAAGCAATTTACTACAGTGACGCACGTGTTCCCAATGTTGTCGCTAGGAAATACATACTCCATTGAGGAAGTTACGGAGTTTGACAGACGTGTGCAGAATGCGTTGCTGCAAAAAACAGAATACGTTTGCGAACTGAAATATGATGGTGTTGCCATCAGTTTGGTGTACGAGAAAGGCAGATTGCTGCGTGCTGTTACCCGTGGCGATGGCGTTCAGGGTGACGATGTTACGCAAAATGTAAAAACTATAAAATCAATTCCACTTAAACTTTTTGGAGATTATCCCGATTTTTTGGAAGTGCGCGGCGAAATTATCCTTACCCATAATGCCTTTGAAAGACTGAACGCCGAACGCGATGATATTGGCGAACCTCCTTTCGCAAACCCAAGAAACGCCGCTTCCGGAAGCCTTAAATTGCAAGATTCTTCAGAAGTTGCCAAACGTGGATTAGATTGCCGCCTCTATTTAGTATTGGGAGAAAATTTGCCTTTTAAAACACATTACGAAAGTTTTACAAAGTTAAAAGAGTGGGGATTTAAGATTCCGGAAATACTGCAAAAATGCAACTCTATTGAAGAGATTAGGAGATTTATTAACCATTGGGATACTGAAAGAGAACAACTTCCATTTGATATTGATGGTGTGGTGATTAAAGTAAACGACATTATTCAGCAGCAGCAATTGGGGGCTACCGCAAAAAGTCCGCGATGGGCAATCGCCTATAAGTTTAAAGCCAAACGGGTGGCTACGCAATTGTTGAGTATTGATTTTCAGGTGGGAAGAACCGGAGTAGTTACGCCGGTAGCAAACCTACAGCCCGTGCTGTTGGCAGGAACGGTGGTAAAACGAGCCTCTTTACACAATAATGATATTATTCAACAATTGGATATTCACGAAAACGACTGGCTGTATGTGGAAAAAGGGGGAGAGATTATCCCTAAAATTGTTGGTGTGGAACTCTCCAAACGTTCCGAAACTGCTACTAAAGCCTCTTTCATTACCCATTGCCCGTATTGTAATACTTTGTTGATTCGGAAAGAAGGGGAAGTCGGCATCTATTGCCCCAACGAATGGAGTTGCCCACCACAAGTGAAAGGAAAATTAGAACACTTTATCTCAAGAAAAGCTATGAATATTGATTCTTTGGGAGAAGGAAAAATTGAGATGCTGTTTGACAACGGATTAGTGAAATCGAGCGCCGACTTTTATAAGTTAAAATTCAACGATTTATTAGGTTTGGAAAAAAGAATTACAAGCGAAGAGAATCCGGAACGTATCGTAAGTTTTCGGGAGAAAACAGTAGAAAATATGTTAGCGGGCGTTGAACAGTCGAAAGATGTCCCCTTTGAGCGTGTGCTGTTTGCCATAGGAATTAGATATGTAGGAGAGACCACTGCCAAAAAGTTAGCCCGCTATTTCAAAACCATTGACGCCATTGCCAACGCCTCCAAAGAGGAACTGAAAGCGGTAGATGATGTGGGCGAACAGGTTGCCGAAAGTATTGTGCAGTTTTTCAACACAGTAGAAAATTTGGAGAACATCGTAAAACTTCGTGAAGCAGGTGTACAATTTCAAGTCAACGAAACAGAGCAACAACTCCTGTCAAAAACCTTAGCAGGGAAAACCATAGTAGTGAGCGGCGTTTTTTCCATTCCACGAGATGCTATGAAGCAAAAAATTGAATTGCACGGTGGCAAGAATGTCTCTTCCATATCCAATAGCACCGATTTTGTTGTTGCCGGCGACAATATGGGACCCGAAAAAAGAAAAAAAGCAGAAAAATTAGGAATCCCTGTTTTAAGTGAAATTGAGTTTGAAAATATGCTCGCCGCTAATAATTACGAATTACTAATTACGAATTAACCGCATACCGCCAACTGTTTTTTTCCTATTTTTGCACTCATAAAAAAAATAAAATTAAAAACGAAAAACTAATTTTAACCAAATAACCCACTTACCGCTAACCACACACCGCATGATATTTAACTTTCTTGAACTTCTTGGCAACTACTTCATCTTTCTGCGCCGCATCTTCTCGCGTCCGGAAAAATGGAGCGAATTTTTTAAGAAATTGATAGAAGAAATGTATTCAATGGGGATTGGCTCACTGATTATTGTAATGATAGTTTCTATTTGTATGGGAAGCGTTATTACACTGCAAACAGCGCTGCAACAAGCGGAAAGTAGCTGGATACCTGCGTGGACTATAGGTTATACCGTCAGAACATCCGTAATCCTGGAGTTGTGCCCCACTATTATCAGTTTGTTGCTGGTGGGTAATCTCGGTTCAAGAATTACGGCAGAGATTGGAAGTATGCGTGTAACGGAACAAATTGATGCATTAGAAGTTATGGGAATTAATCCCGCTTCTTATTTAGTGCTTCCCAAAATTTCCGCCTCTCTTTTTGTGAATCCCGCATTGATTATTATCAGTATTTGTTTCGCATTACTGGGAGGATATGTTACGGTGCTCGCTACAGGATTTATTACCCCATACGATTATTATGATGGGATAACCTACTATTTTTTGATGTCGGATGTCAGATATGCTTTAACCAAGACTATCGTTTTTGGTTTTGTCATTACATCTGTGGCTGCATTCTACGGATATAAAATTGAAGGCGGCGCATTGGAACTCGGTAGAGCAAGTACACAGGGCGTAGTGGTGGCAAGTTTTATTATACTGATACTTAATTTATTGATTACTAACGTTATGCTAAATTAAGATGATAACAATTGAGCACGTAAACAAGTCGTTCGGAGAGAAAAAGGTATTGCACGATATCAATATCGCTTTCGAAAAAGGAAAGGTAAATCTGGTTATTGGTCGTTCAGGCTCAGGAAAAACTGTATTAATGAAATGTTTAATCGGGTTGCTGACCCCCACCGAAGGTTATATCTATTACGACAAAAAGGATTTTCATCATTTATCGTTTAAAGAACAAAAGATGCTGCGCACCGAAATGGGCGTTGTTTTTCAAGGTTCTGCATTATTCGACTCATTAACGATTGAAGAGAATGTGATGTTTCCCTTAAACATGCTGACCCAACAAACCCGGCAGGAGAAACTGGAACGGGTGAACTATTGTTTGCACCGTGTTGACCTGTTTAATACCAACCCATTGTATCCTTCCGAGTTGAGTGGCGGAATGAAGAAACGAGCCGCCATAGCCCGTGCCATTGCCATAAATCCTAAATATCTCTTTTGCGACGAACCAAACTCCGGATTAGATCCCAAAACATCACTTATTATTGATGAATTAATTACCGGTATTACGCACGAATATAATATAACTACAGTGGTGAACACGCACGACCTCAATTCTGTAATTACTATCGGAGAAACCATCTCTTTTATTCGAGATGGTTTTTTGGAATGGCACGGAACGAAAGATGAAGTGCTTGTTTCTGAAAATGAAAGTCTTAACGATTTTATTTATGCCCAACCGATTACGCAGATGATAAGACGGTGATTAAAAGTGTTTTCAGTCTTTCACATTCCCTTTCAACTGTAATTTTATCCTGTCTGTCTGTGCATTCGACTGTACGGTAATCTGTTTGGAAATCAATCCTGCGGTTTTAGCGGTATAGACTGCTTTTATTTCGCCTGTTTTTCCGGGCATTACCGGCTCTTTTTGCCATTCTACGTTGGTACACTCGCACGAAACCACAACATCAAACAACACCAACGGCTTGTTTCCTACATTAGTGTAAGTAAAAACGCCTGTTTTAACATCGCCTATGTCTAAGGTGCCGTAATCGAAGGTAACTTTGTCAAATTCTATTTCCGCACCTGTAGTAACTTTTGGAACATAAGGAGAGGCAGTAGTTTTCTTATCTTTGTTTTGCGCAAAA
>WRGQ01000052.1 GCA_009787115.1 Bacteroidota bacterium | reverse complement strand
AGAGAAAAATTTGCCGAAACCGACCGGCAAATCAAAGAAATAAATAAAGAGATAGGCGGAATGTCAAAATCGAACGGTGAAATTGCCGATTTGAAAGTGTTTTAATCTCATGGGCTCTTTATCACTTTCTTATACACTGTTCCCTGTTTTGTTTCAATTTTTAAAAAGTAAATCCCCGCCGATAAATGAGAAATATCCAATGTGGTGTACGGTGTGTGGTGTGTGGTGTGCAATAATAATTTTCTACCGTAAATATCAAAAATTTCAACAGTCATAATTCGTAATTCGCAATTCGTAATTGTTAATTCTCCCGTTGTTGGGTTCGGATACACCAAAATATTTTCAAATTGCTTTTCTTCAATATTCACTTCCGGAGGTTCGGTTCCGTAAAAGAAAGTTATGCCGCCTGCCCAGTTGCCCACAAGCAGGTCAGGTTTATTGTCGTTGTTCATATCGGCAACACAAGCTGCCGTGCGAATCCCTTCATTTATTCTATACGCTTTATTTTGAATAGTTTCAGTAATTTTTTCTAAACAAATAAAATCCCCATCCAAATTATTATCAATATTGGAAAAAAGAAACAGGTTGCCCTGTTCGTTTCCGCAAAGCAGTAAGGTCTCATTCTTATACCTGAATAGATGTGGGATTGAATAGCCAAAATAGGAAATATTGGGGTCTCGCACATCCACATTTCCAAAATTGGAGGTGATAAGTTGAAAATCAGGATGAGTAGATGTTCCTATATTTTGGTAATACGATAAAGTTCCTCTTCTGTTTCCCAATACCAAATCTAATGTACCATCATTATTAACATCAAAAAGTTGCGGGGTACTAAAAACGTCTGCTTTAATATTTTGGTAATTTTTTACAGGTGTTTTAAAATGGCCCCCCCCCCCTGATACCCCTGTGTTTTCAAAGAGTAGTAATGTGCCGTCGCTATTTCCGCACAAAAGGTCAATGTTACCGTCTCCTGTTAAATCGGCAAAAGTGGGATACAATGCCAGAAATCCGTATTTTTTCAACTCCCCGAAATCAGAGGTAATCCATTCAAATTTAGGAACACTATTTGTGCCAACATTTTTATAATAAGCAATGGAAGATGAATAATAAGATTTGAGGATGCCTTGATGAAAACTTGCGCTGTCGAAACATCCGTAGTTGGCAACAAACAAGTCTAAAAGTCCGTCTCCGTTCCAATCGAACAGTAGCGGAAAAGCGCCACTGCCCACATCAATCATATCTTCCTGTAAGAAAGCTTTTGTTTCTAATACATAATCTTTTAATGACTCATTATAGCGGTATCTCCACACAGAATTATGGTCTTCCGATTTAGTCAGCGACGGGTCTGAAGGAGAAACAAAGAGGTCGGGTTTTTCCGTACCCCAAAAGTTCATAGTAGAAACTGCGGGCATAGCAAAAAGATGCACAGGATGTTGTGCATTAGGAAAATTATCTGTTTGAGTAACCATCAAAGCCTCCTCCTGAGTTCCACCGTTTATTAAAAGTTTCAAACCGGGGAAATCAACATCGCCAATCACAATATCCATTAATCCGTCGTTATTAAAATCGAGTATAAAAATAGAGGAGCCAATATGTTTCGGGTTGTTTGTTTCCGATTTTTTATCACAATAAGTAAGGAGTGTTATTTCGTTGTTATCTGCGGCTTCTGAAAACTTTCCCCAGCATTCATCGGCTAATATATACTTAAAAAAGTCGTTGTTTTGTGAAATATTTTTTTGAAAATGCACATATTTACCCAGCACATAAAAATTAAGGATATCCAATTTTCCGTTTCCGGTAACATCTGCGATGCCCAAATAGTCATCGGGAGCAGCAAAAATATTGACTTCATTTCCATAGTAGTTTGAGTTCACAGGGTCGGCAACTAACTTAAAAGCAAGTTCTTGATTTGATACATTTTCAAAGACACGAATACTGCCAAGTCCGTAAGTAAAAATATCCACTTTGCCGTCCTTGTTAAAATCCTTCAAAATAGCCCAATCGTGCAGTTCAGGAAAACGATGTTTATATTCGGGTGCAAACACAAACGTTGGATTGGCGCTTGTACCTGTATTAACAAAAGGAAGGATTTTGTTTCCATGTTTTTCAAAAGCAATAAAATCGGAAACGCCGTCCAAATTCAAATCTATTTCTGAGAAAAAGAGCGAATTGGCGCCGCCCGCCCAAGGGTATAAGAGTGAATGGATGTTTTTTTTAACTTCAATTTCCTGATTTTTTGTAAAACCTAATTTGTAATAAGTGGGTTGAGCGTATAAATTGCAAAAGAGAAGCGGAAAAATGCAGAAATAGGAAAAAATTGAAAAACGGCTCATAAATCGGTGCAAATAAATATATTTTTTTCAAACTATTTTATAATTTTGTGGTCGAAATTCATTCAATTATCTACGGGCATAATCTTACTAAAGATGATTCTTCCAAAAACATATTATCTGCATCACGATGTTGTTTTCTTAGCCAAAGATTTGATTGGCAAATATCTTTTTACAAAAATTGACGGGCAACTTTCCGGCGGCATTATCACGGAAACAGAAGCATATAAAGGGACAGAAGACCGCGCTTGCCACGCTTTCGGGGGCAGACGAACGAAACGCAATGAAATGATGTATGCAACAGGCGGTGTGGCTTATGTGTATCTTTGCTACGGTATTCATCCCATGTTGAATGTAGTTACTAACCGGCAAGATGTTCCTGACGCTATCCTGATTCGCGCCATTCAGGCAACGCACGGCGAAGAACTGATGCTGAAACGCACAGGAAAACCGCAAATGAATCCGCAAGTTACAAAGGGACCCGGAAAAGTAACCAAAGCGCTGGGAATTACGCTTGCCGACAATGGTGAATCCCTTCAAAATAAACGTATTTGGATTGAGGAAAGAGAATTTGACCTAACGAATGCGAAAATCTTAAATACGCCAAGAATCGGAGTAGATTATGCAGGAGAAGATGCGCTGCTTTTGTACAGGTTTAAGTTATCTGAGTTGTAGTAATAATAAAACTTACCAAATACAGGCATCTTCCTCCATCCAACGATTTTGAGCGCGAAGGGTTTGTTCTATCACATCGCGCACGCAACCGCAACCGCCATTGACATACGAAATATATTCTACTATCTCTTTTATTTCGGTGCAGGCATCTGTCGGACAACATTTTAATCCGCAAAGTTTCATCAATTCGTAATCGGGAATATCATCGCCCATATACAAAACCTCCTCCGGGTTTATTTTATTTTTTTCAATATATGCGTTAAAACACTCCACTTTATCGTGCACTTTCAGAAAAATATCAATACCTTTAAAAGTTTGGTAGCGCAAGCGCATAGACTCGCCGATACCGCCGGAGATAATGGCAATACGGTAGCCTTTTCTCAGTGCGTATTGCATAGCGTAGCCGTCCTTAACGTTTGTGGCACGCATCTGTTCGCCGTCGGGCAACACCCAAATTTTTCCGTCAGACAGCACACCGTCAAAATCGAAAATAAATGTGGTGATTTTTTGTAGTTTTTCTCTATAATTATTCATAATTTTTAATTGTAAATTTTATGTTGGTTTCTAAAATGAGGACAAATAAACATGATTTTTTTTAACAATACACACAGATTGATAAAAATGTAAAAAAAAATATAAAGGAAAAATAAAAATGGTATTAAAAAAATGTACTTTTGCCACCGCTTGCAAAAAGCAATAGTATTCACTAAAAAAAATAATTAATCATGGACGAAGGACCTTATCCGAGTTGCAGTAAAACAAAAGTATTAATACTTCTGTAAGGAGAGGACTTTCTCAATCTCCTTATAGATTAAATTGTAAGGAGATTAAATCATGTTTAGAGAAGAATTTCAGAAAAGAACAAACGCTTTTCATCGTAATCATAAAGAAACGTTGAATGCTGCCGCACAGCCGACAAAAACGGTTAAAACAAAAACCGGAAACAAAACTAATTCAAAAAAGATACTTGAAGAGTCGCTTCGCAGAGACGGTGTACGTCAAAGATTGATATTTGCCGCTACCGCAGAGGTTGAAGACCTGTTGACAGAACTTAATACAGGTTATGACGGTATGACCGAAGAGCGTGTGGAAAATTCCCGCGATTTATTTGGAAACAACAATGTTACACACGGAAAAAAAGTATCATTGCCCAAACGTCTTGCCCAAGCATTTATTAATCCGTTTACGATTATTCTTGTCGTATTGGCGCTCATATCAACTTTTACCGATATTATATATGCCGAACCCGGAGAGGTTAACCCAATGGCAGTGATTATCATTTCAACAATGGTAATGATTTCCGGATTGCTCCGTTTTATACAGGAAACAAGAAGTGGACACGCTGCCGAAAACCTGTTGAAGATGATAAAAACCACTACCAATGTGGAACGGCAGGGGGAAGGCAAACAGGAAATCCCGCTCGGCGAAGTAGTTGTGGGCGACATTGTGCACCTCTCCGCAGGCGACATGATACCCGCCGATATGCGCATTATCAGAGCAAAAGACTTGTTCATCAGCCAGTCGGCGCTGACAGGCGAAAGCGTGGCAATTGAAAAATTCCCTGACATTGACCATCAAGAGCACGGCAATTTGACGGAAACCACCAATCTTGCGTTTATGGGTTCTAACGTGATCAGCGGTAGCGCTACAGGCGTAGTGGTGGTAACAGGAAACGGCACGATGTTCGGCGAAATGGCAAGAAGTGTAACCGAAAAACCGGTGAAAACTACCTTTGAAAAGGGTGTTAATTCGGTATCGTGGGTGTTAAT
>WRGQ01000051.1 GCA_009787115.1 Bacteroidota bacterium | reverse complement strand
TTGCACCCGCAATGGCTCCGTAGTTCAGCTGAATAGAATGTCAGATTCCGGTTCTGAAGGTCGTGGGTTTGAATCCCGCCGGAGTCACTAAATTTTTTTAAACCCTAATTAAAGATTCTGCGCAATATTCTGCAATCTTGTTTCTGCCGTTTAAAAACGACAATTCCATTAAAAACAGAAACTCAACAGTTTTTGGATTAAAGTGTTGCATTAGTTTTGCGGCGGCAGCGGCAGTACCTCCGGTGGCTAAAATATCGTCGCAAATTAAAATACGTTGCTGTGGTTTCATAGCATCCTGATGTACTTCAATGGTTTCTTGTCCATACTCTAAATCATAACTTTCCGAATATGTCTTATACGGTAGTTTTCCTTTTTTTCGTAATGGAATAAACGGAATATTTAAAGCCAGCGCCAAAGCAGGAGCAAAAATGTAACCCCGCGCTTCCAATGCCACAATTACATCGGGCTTTAAGTCACGCACTTTCTCTAACAATGCTTGAAAAAGTTCCTGAAAAGAGGAAGCATCATTTAATACGGTGGTTATGTCATAAAACTTGATTCCCTGTTTTGGAAAATCCTCTACAATTCTAAATTTTGAAATATCAAACATAATATGTTGTTTTTTTATGAGAATGCGAAAATACATTTTTAACCTGTAGGAGTTTTGGGGATACTTACAAAAATGGTAATTCCCAAAAAAAACGCATCATAAGAATTAGTAAAAAATTGCAAAAAGGTGAAATTTTATCTTTTTTTAAATAAAAAATGACCACTTTTGTACAAAAAATATAAAACTTGTACACTTTTTAACATATTGATTTATAGTAAAATAAAATTAAAAATTTGATTTTTGAGTAAAACTTTTTATATTTTCGCGGCGTTGAAATAAATGTAAAAATATTAAACGAGAGAAGTAATAATTAACCCTAATTTATAAATCAAAAATTTTAATTTTTATGAAAAAAACTTTATGCTTTATTTTTATTCTGGCAGGCATATTCGGTCTGCTGCAAGCGCAAAATTCCATTACCATTAATGCCGCCGGCACAGGAAATCTTAATGCGGAGGCAAGCAACGAAACATTCATTAGAGAAGTGTTTAAAAGTGCGCATCTCTTTGAAGACTTTGAAAACATTACCGGCAGCGGTTCAAACAATTACAATGGAACGGAAGTTACTTTTGCCGGTGGTGTGTGGTATATTAAAGGTCTTACTAATATGGACGCCAACGACCGCTACAACGGAATGCGCAGTATTCGGTTCAGAGGCAATAATACCGATGTGGATCACCGCGCCGAAATGATGTTTGACAAACCCAACGGTGCAGGAACGGTTTCATTCAAATATGGTTCTTATTCAACACATTCGGGCGCAGTGTTAAAATTACAGATTTCCACCAACCACGGCGCTACGTGGCAAGACAAGGGCAGCTCCATTGTTGCTCCGTCGTGGACAGGCGGCGGAAGCATATTGCAAACAGCCTCAATAGAGGTCAATATAGAGGGAGATATTCGTGTAAGAATAATAAAAATTAGTGCATCAGGAAACAGTTCGGTAAATATTGACGACATTGAAATTACCGATTTCGTAAATATCGCCACCCCGATAGCAACAGCGGCTACCGGAGTATCTTATAACAGATTTACCGCAAACTGGAATCTTCAAAATGAAGCAGATAACTATTTATTAAGCGTTTATCAAAAAACGATAGGTATTTCATACATTTTGGAAGATTATCCTGCAGGTAATATAAATTCTTACACCGTTCTCAATCTTTTCCCCTTATCTACTTATTATTATACCGTAAAAGCCCAATCAGGAACATTTGTTTCGGAAGTCTCTAACGAGATAGAAGTAACAACAGCGGCTTTGCCCACATTTACCATTACTGCATCTGCCGGCGCCAACGGAACCATTGAGCCTTCCGGTAGCCTAACTGTGCCGAAGGGTGAAAATCAAAGATTCACTTTTGCCGCCTTTACAGGATATACGGTGGCTCAACTTTTAGTAAATGGTTTAAATGTTCCCGATTCTATTGCCGGCGGCAGATATACGTTTAATAATGTATCTAAAAATCATACGATTAGTGTTACTTTCAAAAAGGAATGTCCCAAACAGGTTTATGATTCTGTAAATATCATTACTTACGATGTGATAGAATTGGCAGGATATTGCTGGTTTAAACAAAACCTGCGCAATACAAAATATCAGGATGGTACTCCAATTCCTTTTGCTCAACCCTACTCTTTTCAGGGAAATCTTGCAAATGAAGAGATTTTTGGATTGTTATACACTTGGAACTCAGCCGTTGGTATGCCCGATGAATTTACATATCCAATAATAGATACAATACAGAGGATTTGTCCCTTCGGATGGCACATCCCTTCCCAAATGGAATGGAGTGTTTTGGAAGGCTACGCAACATCTCAATTGATGAGTCGGCAGTATTGGCTTGATCCTCCGGGTTCAGGCTCCGATAACTATGGTTTTAGCGCATTCCCCGCCGGATATTACAACAGCGATACCTATCAATATCGAGATATATATGGTTTTGCCGGCTGGTGGGCGAGTGATGCTCCATCCGGAACAATCGCCAACTGCTTCTACATATCCTACTATTGCAACAATATTCAAAAAGATGTGAAAAAGAAAAAAGACAGATTAAGCGTGCGATGTGTATCTACTGAACAATTCTATCCTGATTTTTGGTAATAAATGCTTCCCACCCCGAAAATTTTTGTCCGGTAACAGTGATTTTGTTTTGCAGATGATGACAAACTGCCACCGCGAGTGCATCGGTAGCATCAAACGAATGTTTGTTCTCAGTAATCAGATTCATATTTTGTAACATCGCGGCAACCTGCTCTTTGGAAGCATTTCCGTTTCCTGTAATGGATTGTTTTATTTTACGCGGAGAGTATTCAAACACCTCTAATCCTTTGTACATAGCGGCGGCAATCACTACCCCCTGCGCACGCCCCAACTTTAACATTGATTGTGGGTTTTTTCCATAAAACGGCGCCTCAATAGCCAAAATCTGCGGCTGATGATGTTCAATAAGTTGCAATGTCTTTTCAAAAATCGCTTTCAATTTATCAGCATGCTCTTTTATTTTACTTAACCTGAATGTGCCTATCTCTATCAGTGAATTTTTTGTAGCGCTTGCCTCTAAAAGTGCAAAACCTAAAATAGTGGTGCCGGGGTCTATGCCAAGTATTATTTTCATACGGCAAAAATAGCAATTTTGCGGTATGAGGTTAGCGGTGAGAGATTAGCGGTGAGATTTGTGATGGATAGTAAAATAACTTTTAGAGGTTTGCGTTAATTACAAACCATATATCCAAAATGTTTTTTAACATGATTAAATACCCCTCTTCCCTCTCACCTCTCACCGCTAACCTCTCACCGCATGAACCCTAAAAAATACCTTATTATCGGGCTTGGAAATGCAGAACAGAAATATGCCGGCACAAGGCATAATATTGGTTTTGAGGTGGTAAATGCTTTGGCTAAAAAATTGGAGATCTCTTTTACCTCTGAACGGTATGCTTATAAAGCAGAAGCCAAATATAAAGGAAGAACTTTGATCTTACTTATGCCCACTACATTTATGAATTTGAGCGGCAATGCCGTACGCTACTGGATGGACAAAGAGGAGGTTGAACCTCAAAATATTTTAGTAATATCTGATGATATTGATTTGCCGGTCGCTGCGTTGCGTATGCGCCCGAAAGGCGGCGGCGGTTCACACAACGGCATTAACCATATTATTGAGATATTACAACACCAAAACTTTCCGCGATTGCGCTTCGGTATCGGAAAAAACTATCCACAAGGTTTACAAATAGAATATGTGCTGGGTAAGTTCTTTCCCGAAGAACAGGAAGAGGTAACTGCCGCCGTTGAAAAAGCCGCTGACGCTTGCCTCTCTTTTTGCACCGCCGGACTGCAACGCACTATGACTGCGATAAACGGTGAGCAATGAGCGATATGCGCTGAGATTTGTGATGGATAGTAAAATAACTTTAAAGGGTTTGCGTTAATTACAAACCATATATCCAGAATGCTTTTTAATCTGATTAAATATAGCTCCTCCCTCTAACCCCTAACCATACACCGCATACCGTACACCGCATTATGAGAATCATACTTGGAAAAAACAAAGGAAAACAGATTCAGGCGCCGGCAAATTTACCGGTGAGACCCACTACCGATTTAGGAAAAGAAAGTTTGTTTAACATTTTAAATAACTATTTCTTTTTTGATAAAGTTACCGTATTAGACCTGTTTGCCGGTACCGGAAATATCTCTTACGAGTTTGCCTCACGGGGAGCAATTTCGATTACTGCCGTTGATAACTATCAAGGTTGCACCGACTTTATACGAAAAACTGCCGAAAAACTGCAATTCGACCAAATAACAGTAATTCGAGGAGATGCTTTCTCTTTTGTAGAACGCTCCCGCCAAAAATTTGACATTATCTTTGCCGACCCTCCATACGACTTAAAAGGTTTGGAAAAGATTGTAGAGCACGTTTTTGCCAACCAACTCTTAAAACCCAGCGG
>WRGQ01000050.1 GCA_009787115.1 Bacteroidota bacterium | reverse complement strand
ATCCACTGAGCGTCCTTTACATCGCTTTTCCTACCTGGTGTTTGCTTGATAAGAAACGGGTTGACCAAAACCAAATCAAATCCCATCTCACGAATACTGTTTGTCATTGATATGCATACTCTTTTACATCAGAGTATCCTGCACCATCATAAATTGCGCAAAAAATACTATCTCTGTGCACGTCTAAACCTGATACTTTCATACTTTTAATATTATTAATATGAAAAAAGAAAATAAAGTTGATTTTTGGAACACACTGAGTTGCGAACAACAAAAAGATATTGAAGCAGGTATGATCAATATCAACAACAGAGAGGTTATTTCCTTTTTTTTTGTTTCTTTGCCACCTAATTAAAAATCTTGTGCTTACACCATCCCAAATAACAGAATTTCAACAAAAATTAGCAGAAAGTAAAACAATAGCAGTTTGCACGCATTATAATCCCGATGGCGATGCCATAGGTTCCTCTTTGGCATTGCGCTCCTATTTTACCTCTCATGGATTTGAGGTAAAATGTGTAATTCCCAATAATATGCCCGAATTTTATCAATGGATACCCGGCGCAGATACTATTATTAATGCACAAAAATCGTTAAAAGAAGCAAAAAAAATCTTACAGGAAGCAGATATTCTTTTTTTAGTGGATATGAGCGCCGAACACCGAAGCGGAATTGATATAGAAAACATTCTGTTAGAAACATCTGCATATAAAGTGTTGATTGATCACCACCCTAATCCTGCTGCACAATGTGCTCTTATCTATTCCATTACAAGTTCTACTTCTACCTGTGAAAATATATATCTTTTTTTGAATGAAATAACCAACAAACCATTTCTGAATAAAGAACTTGGAATATGTATTTATACCGGAATTATTACCGATACCGGTTCATTGAGTTTTGCGTGTAACAATCCTGAAACCTATACTCTGTTGGCAAAATTGATGGAGATAGGCATAGATGGTGAAGAGATACACCGGAAAATATATGATAACTACTCTGAAAACCGTATTCATTTGCTGGGATTAAGTTTAAACAAGTTAAAAGTATTTCCTCATCTCGGAACTTCTTATATGTATCTTACACAGAAAGAAATGAAAACGAATGGTTTTAAAGAAGGCGATACGGAAGGTTTTGTGAATTACGGCATCTCTTTAAAAGGGATCTTCTTTACGGCATTTTTTAATGAAAGAGAGAAACGTATTAGAATCTCTTTTCGTTCCAAAGGCGATTTTGATGTAAACCGGTTTGCACAAACCTACTTTAACGGCGGTGGACACAAAAACGCTGCCGCCTCCTATCACTACGATACATTAGAAAATACTATCCAATATTTTGAAGAGATTATTCATAAACATCCTGAGTTGATTAGGGGATTAATCACCTAATCATCTAATCACCTAATCATCTAATCATCACATCCCCTAATGATCACATCATCTAATCACCTAATTCTCACATTTTTTATTTTCTGCCTTCTCCTTTCATGCAATAATACCATCCCTACGGGCGTTATCCAAAGTTCATCAACAAGAACTGAAGAAACAGACCCGTTTATATTAGGAAATAAAAGGATTGTAGAGTTGGAAAATGAAGATATTGAACTTTTTTTAAAACGTTATAAATGGCAAATGCAACAAACTAATACAGGATTGCGATATGAAATTACAAAGAATGGGGTTGGAAAAAATGTTGCAAAAGGAGAAACGGTAACTTTAGAATATCGCACTTTTTTGTTGAACGGCGAAGAGATATATAATTGGAAAAACGATGGATTGAAGCAGTTTATAGTAGAAAAATCGGAAGAGATAGCAGGCTTGCACGAGGCGGTGAAGCTGATGAACAAAGGCAGTGAAGCACGCTTAATTATCCCTTCCCATTTAGCCTGCGGAGCAAGTGGCGATGGAAACAAAATAGCCCCATACCAAACCATAATAATGAAAATAAAAATAATATAACCCCTCGTCACTTGTCACTCGTCACTAAAAAAAACCTTTAAATTAAATTATAATGAAAAATCTAACTAAATTAATGATTGCCCTTGTGGCAATAGCAGTATTGGGAACAGCCTGCTCAAAGTATCCCGGTTTTAAAAAAGACAAACAAGGCTTTTATTACAAATTTCATATTGTAAATAAAGACGAAGCGCAACCTCAAATGGGAGATATTGTGGACATGACTTTCGGCATGCACACAATGGATACTGTTTTCTTTGAAGATGCCCCTTTATCCGAAAAGATTATAGAGTCGTTATATCCGGGAGATATTTTTGCCGCAATACAAAAAATGCATTTGGGCGATAGCGCTACCTTTATTATGAACGGAGATGACTTCTTTCAAAATTTCTGGGGGCAAGAGTTTCCATATGATAATAAAGATTTGTATTTTGATATAAAATTGAATAATATTTTACCCAAAGAAGAATATGAGGCAATGCAAGCTGAACGTGCACAGCAATACGAAGCTATGATTGAAAAATTCAGAGTTTCCGAAGACAGTTTGATTAATGACTATGTTACGAAGAACAAAATTAAAGTTACACCTACTGCAGATGGACTTTATTTTATGAAAACAGTTTCCGGTTCAGGCAAGGTGATAAAAACCGGTTCAAAGGTTGCTGTACATTACACCGGAAAATTAATAGACGGTTCTGTTTTCGACAGTTCTATTGAATCCGGAACACCATACGAAGTAACTGTAGGGCAAGGACAAGTTATCCCCGGTTGGGAAAAAGCATTGTTGTTAATGCGGGGCGGCGATAAGGCTACCGTGCTCATTCCCTCTAAGTTAGCGTATGGTAGCAGGGGCGCCGATTATGTAATTCCGCCATACACTCCGCTAATTTTTGATATGGAGATAGTGTCGGTTGAATAATTTTCTATTTTTGCCGTCCGTTTCAGGATGGGGCGTTAGCTCAGTTGGCTAGAGCGTTAGACTGGCAGTCTAAAGGTCACGGGTTCGACTCCCGTACGCTCCACAAAAATTTACCGACAAACTCCGTGTTGTCAAATAATCCCGAAAATCTTTCTGCACTTGCGCCAATGGCAAAAACAGGAACGATGTTGCCTGTATGTTCGTCTGTGGTAAATCTAATCCCCTCTTGAGAAATAAAAATGCCTCCTGTTTCGTGGTCGGCAGTAACTACAATCAAAGTCTCTTTCGGATGTTGTTTATAAAATTGTAAGGCTACTTCAATAGCATCAGAAAACTCTTTTACTTCACCATACAATTCGTAAGATAAACTGTCGTGGCTTGCCCAATCAATCAAACCTCCCTCAATCATAAAGAAAAACGGTTTCTTCTGCGACCCTAATTTCTCAATTCCTAACCGCGTGATTTGCGCCAAAGTAAAATCAGTCTTATCTTTGTTTATGGAATAGGGCAATTGATTCACATCTTTGCCCTCCGGTTGAGTTAATATATTTTTAAAAGATTTTGAACTTGAACATTGCGATAAAGAAGTGGAAAGCGTATAATTATTCTTTGCCAATAAAGCAAAAATGGATAGGGAATCCTTTGGTTCCGGTTCTAAAAATCCGGATCCGGCGAAGAACTCAAATCCGGAAACAGGGAGTTGTTGAGCAATACCGTAGTAACCTTTGCGGCTTGTAGCATGTGCGTAAAACCCTGCCGGAGTGGCATGGTCAATACTAACCGATGTGGCAATACCCACCTGAAAACCTTTTTGGTGAAGTATGGCTGAAACCGGCGTTAACACCCGAATAGAATCCGTAGCCACGCCCAACATATTGTTGTTTGTTTTTTCCCCGCAAGCCAATGCCGTTACCGCTGCCGATGAACAGGTTACCAAGTTGTTGGCAGAATGAGTAGTCACCAATCCTGTTACCGGAAACTGCGAAAAACAGAGCGTATCACCTTTTTCTTTCGCAACAATTTCGCTATAAGTCAGCGCCCCTATTCCAAAGCCATCACCGATAAAATAAAAGATATATTTGGGTGGTTGCTTGGTGCAGGAAAAAAAGGTGAAAAGGATAAAGGGTAAAAGGGTGAAAGGTATTTTAGAACTTTTCATATTTCGTTAGTTTTCTATACAAAGGAATCGTCGCGAAGATAAGAGAATTTTCTCCGGTGAAGATAATGCCAGGTGAAAATCTGCATTTTTTTGCGTTTTTTCTGCATAATTGCATATTTTTGAATAAAAAGTGTCTTATTTTCTACTTTTTTAACATATTGATTATTAGAAAAATAATTTACTATAATGAAGTTCTGAATGAGTTTTTTTTATTTTTGCGGCACAATTAATAACTTAAAAATATTTCGTATGAAAAATCAAAATCAATTCAATTCAGTCCCAACTTTAGAAAGTGTATGGGCAATTTTAGAAGAAACTGCTCAATTGCAAAAAAAAACCGATCAGAAGTTGGAGCAGATGTATGCGGAAAGTCGTCGCGAAATGAAAGAACTTAATAGTCAGTTAGGTGGCATTGCAAACAGTAATGGAGATATGGCAGAAGCCTATTTCTACAATTCGTTTAAAGCGCATAAGGTTTTCGCAGGCG
>WRGQ01000049.1 GCA_009787115.1 Bacteroidota bacterium | reverse complement strand
GCCTCCATTCTGAAACTATTTTTCGCACCAAAATTTTCAGCATAATCACAAGACCAATAAGTAGCATATTCCTGAAACATCATACTATTGTATTTACCTAATAAAGCGTCAATACCAAATATTTCATAATGTTCGTCCGGTAAAGTGAGGGCGTTTCCGGTGGCATATACCCACGTTAGCGAAAGGTTAATATTTTTCTTTGGGCTGTACATCAATACCACAGACACGTCGTGGCGGCGGTCGTATCTTGCCCAAAATTTCTCTCCATAATTTAACTCGTTAAATTGTTGCTGCGCCCATGAGAGCGTATAGGCAATCCAGCCTGTAACCTTTCCAACCGATTTACGCGCCATCAATTCAACCCCATAAGCCCAACCCTTACCGGAAGTAATTTTAGATTCCCAATCTAGGTTTTGGTCTTTTTCAAAAGAGCCGCTAAGACCGTCTGAAAGTTCCGACATAAAGGAAGCGCCCGGCAAATATGCAATAATGTGGTCGGTCTTTTTATAATATCCCTCAATAGAAAATGTCATTCGGGGTTTCTTCGGTTCATACACCAACCCTAACGCCACTTGTTGCGAACGTTGCGGACGGATATTTTTTGTTACCGGCACCCAAATATCAGAAGGAAGCCCCACCGTGCTTGGCGATAACAAAAGCATATATTGATTCATCATAGCATAAGAGGCTTTCATAACCAAATCTTTACGAAAATTGTAACTGATATTCAGTCTGGGCTCAGGACAAATGTATGTTTTTTGAGGTACAGAGAAAAAATTTAATCTGAATCCGGGATTAATTCGTAATTTGTTTTTAATATTTATTTCATCTTCAATATAGAGCACATATTCCAATCCGGATAATAGCGATGTTTTATTCGCTCTAACAGCATCTGCTTTTAATTGCACGGCATTAGGACGCGCTTCATGATACGTTACAACAGTCCCCATAAGTATGGTATTCAAAGAATTAGGAATGTAAGTTAAATCATATTTTAATGAGTAATCTCTTATTCCTGAAGCAAAATCGTATGCAAAAGAAGATTGAGAATAATCCGAATACTCCGTAAGTTTTTGATAAATTTTCAATTTATAATCACTGAAAATAAAAGAGAGGTTTGAAAACAACTTATTAAAAAACAGGTGATTCCATCGCACGGTTGCAAGTCCGTTCTGCCAAAAGAGTCCTGCTTCATATTTAAAATCATTTTTCTCTTTTTGAATCATAGAAAATTTATCTCTTCCAAAATAACCGCTTACATATAATTTATCCTTATCTCCAAAATCGTAATTTAATTTAGCATTCAAATCATAGAAATAATAACCCATAGTAAATCCATCTTCAAACATAGCCATAATGGGACGTGAGAGTACATCAAACCAGGTTCTGCGTCCGGAGACCATAAAAGAGGATTTGTTTTTCACAATAGGACCTTCTGCCATAAAATGTCCTGATATTAAGCCCACCCCACCTTCTCCGTGATAAGATTCCTTGTTTCCTTCTTTCATTTTCACGTCAATAATAGAAGAGAGGCGTCCGCCGTAGCGTGCGGGGAATCCGCCTTTAATCAAGTCGGCGGATTTAACGGCAGCGCCATTAAAAATAGAGAAGAAACCCAAAAGATGGCTGGCATTGTATAGAGGGGCTTCATCCAAAATGATAAGATTTTGGTCGGGGCTGCCACCGCGCACAAAGATACCGGAAGTGCCCTCTGTGCCTGAGGAAACACCCGGCAATAAAGTTAAAGTTTTAAACAGATCTTTCTCTCCAAACAGCATAGGAACGCTTTTAACTTCCAGCGATGAAATGGTATGCGTGCTCATTTGGGGCGTTTCCATACTCTTCTTCTCGGCAGAAATTTGCACGGTTTGTAAAGTTATCGTCTTGTTCATCACTTTGTTAAAGGATAATTGGGGAACAGACGCCATAACCACCGTATCGATGGAAAACCCCATATAACTGTACAAAACCGTAACAAAATCGGCAGCCGGATAGGTTATGGAATAAAATCCATATCCATTTGAAAAAGCGATGATGTCATAATCGGGAAGATAGATAGTAACCCCCGGCAAACTTTCCATGCTGCCTTTTTCATAAACATAACCGCTTAAAGTATGTTTTTGTTGGGCAAACAAGAGAAAAGGGAAAAAACAAAACAAGGTGAGAAAATGTTTGTTCATGATGTGATGATTAGATGATGAGATGGTTAGGTGATTAGATGATGAGATGATTTTGGGATTATAAACATGATTTTTGGGGATTTATTGCATTCATAAAGAATAAATAATACAAGGTAGAGATTGTCTCAAAAGTATGTTTTATAGAACTCCGATTAGGTATAATTTACCTGATAGAATGTTATAAATACAAGCGTTAAAAATCAGAGAAAATTGGAAGATTTATTTAATTGAGACTCCGTGTTTCTCCTTAAACAACTGTATCCCTTCATCTAAAAACTTCAGATAGTTCTCCACATTTAATTCATAATAAGTAGGGCCGATTAGGACTGTGCCGTCCACATCTACAATAAAGTAGCAGGGTTGTGAATTTTCTTTGTAGCGGTTTTGTTCGTAAAACATTGCTTTTTTACCCAGCATGGTAATCGGGTCGCCGTTGTTATCTGAAATTTGGTCTTCGGGATGCAGTTTTACCACTTTATCGTCCACATATTGAGCAACTACTACAAACTCTTGGGCAAATTTGGCGCGCACATTCGGATCTACCCAAACAGCGCTTTCCACATTGCGACAATTTACGCAACCGTGTCCGGTAAAGTCAATAAACACAGGGCGGTTGGCTTTGGCAGCCACCCGAAGCGCCTGATCCAGATCAAAATATCCGTTAATGCCGTGTGGAAAATGCAACTTGTCGGCATAGCGCGGCGTTTCCCATACTTCAGCATCGGTAGAAACGGTAGAAAAAGAGGCGGTTTCTTCGCGTACAATTTTGCTAACGTCAAAGTCTTGCGTAGGCATAGGGGGCAACCAGCCGGAAATGGCTTTCAACGGCGCGCCGAACATGCCGGGAACTAAGTAAACCACAAACGAAAAAGTAAAAATGGCTAACATATAACGGAACCAACTTTTTTGCACCGGCATCTCGTCGTCGTGCGGAAAACGGATTTTTCCAATCAAATAGAAACCCATCATAGTAAAAATCACAATCCAAAAGGCTAAATAGACTTCGCGGTCTAAAATACGCCAGCCGTAGGTTTGGTCGGGAACATTTAAGAATTTTAACGCGAATGCCAACTCTATAAAAGCGAGGATTACTTTCATAGTATTCATCCAGCCGCCCGATTTGGGCATTGTTTTGAGCATTCCGGGGAAAAAAGCAAACAGCGTAAAAGGTACGGCTATGCCGAGCGAAAAACCCAACATGCCGATTACCGGTTTTAAAAACGAACCATCTACCGAATTGAGCGCCACTGCGCCGGCAATGGGCAACGTGCAGGAAAATGAAACCAACACTAACGTTAATGCCATAAAAAACACCCCGATAAGTCCGCCAGTACTCTCCATTTTTGCCGATTTATTAATCCAACTGCTTGGCAGAGCAATCTCAAAATATCCAAATAAAGATATGGCAAAAATGACAAAAATAGCGGCAAATAAAATATTAGGAATCCAGTGCGTGCTGATAATATTCGCGAAATCGGGACCAAAAATTGCCGACAGCAAAATACCCAACAGCAAGAAGATAATCACAATAGAGAATCCGAAAAAGAGTGCGTACCCTTTGGCTCTTTTTTCCATTTTCATAAAATAGGAGATGGTCATTGGAATCATAGGGAATACGCAGGGCATGAGTAAACCTGCCAAACCGCCTAAAAATGCTATTAAAAAGAAAATTAGGAGAGAGTCTTCGGATTTGTCGTTTTGTAGAGGCGTAGTTTCCTCTTTGCCGGTCAAGTCGTTAAGGCTTGAGTTGTTTTCGGGAGAACTGTCGCCAACGGAGGTTTTATCATCATTATAAAAAACATAAGACACATCGAGTGTTTCAAAACCGGAAACCGAAAAAGCAAAACTCTGGTCAATGGCAATGCAACGTCCTTCGATGCAGGCTTGTCCGGCAAGCTCGCCTTTTAAGTCAAAAGGCTCGTTAGTAAAAACTTGTATTTTTTGCTTAAACGTAACTTTTTTATCAAAATAGAGAGAGGTATCTTCAAAAACGGGGTCATAAGATACTTTGGCTTTGGGTTCCCAAACTTTGCCTACTCTTTTATAATTTGGAGATGCTTTAAAATCAAAACTCAAAGGGATTTCAATTCCTTTATGGTTTTGCGAATAGAGATGCCATTTGTCTTTAATGATGGCAATAAATTGCAGTTCTGCAACCGAATCGTTGATTTTTTCTGTTTTAAATTCCCATTTTACTGGATTTTCCATTCTGCTTTGAGGAAAAACGTAAAATGTTGATATTAAAATAAAAAAGGTAAAGATGAGGTGTTTTTTTGTCATAA
>WRGQ01000048.1 GCA_009787115.1 Bacteroidota bacterium | reverse complement strand
TTCCCTTTCTCAATCTCGAACGAAACGTTGTCTAATGCTAAATGGTTGGAAAACTGTTTGGTAATGTTTTGAATTTGTATGAAGTGCATATAAAAAATGTACGTGTTTAGGTTTGTGATTTTTAGGACACAAATTAACATGATTTTTTGAAACACTCCCTAAAGAACGATTAATTATCTATAATCTTTATCTGCTAATAAACAGGTTCCATGTAGCCGTTCTATTTTCTTTCGAAATTAATCTTACGCTGTAAATCCCTTCAGCAACAGGCAGTGTAATGACAGTTTCCATATTGTTTATTGTACTTTTATATATCATACGCCCCGACATATCCATAATTTCTACCGATTTGAGAGAAGCATCAGATTCGTTTTGAATGTAAACGGAATTGGCATGACTATAAAAGGAGTATAATAATTATCTATTGTAACTGCGGATGAATTTGCAATAGACCCTGTTGATGCCAACACTAACGTGCTATGTAGTATGGTTTCACCCTCGTAAGTATGTGCGCCGGTAAATGTTAGGGGACATCCTGCATGTCCATGTGGTGATTCAACCATTGTATTATGTGTTACGCTACCTGTACCTGAAATGATTCCGTTATACGAATAGGCGTCATAGGTATCCAAAAGGAGTTCGCCATTATTTATAATATTGCCCAACACTGCGCTATAATCACTGCCACACCATATAGTTAATCTACCCGATTCAATAGTAGTTGTGCCTGTGTAATTACAAGCGGCTAATTCCAAGCTTTTATAACCTTCCGAGTCACCCTTAAATTCTACTTTACCCCCTGTTCCGCTAATTACTCTATCGAATTGCATATTTCTGCCCGGCTCAAAACGGAGAATAGCGTTGTTGGCTAAAGTAACATTCGAAGTGCTGTTAATCGTTGCTGTGGTACTCGTACCATTGCCCACCTGTAGTGTGCCTGCACTTACCGCCGTAGCGCAATTATAGGTATTTGCGCCGGTAAAGATTAATTTTCCTGCGCCTGCCTTAGTTAAAGTGAACGAACTGTTTGGTCCGCTAATTACGCCGCTAATTGTAACAGTAACGCCACTCGCCACTGTTACCGTAGTGCTGGCGGTAATGTTAACAGTTTGGGTAATGGTCTGGGTAGTGTTATAGTTTACAGGAGTACCATTCCAGATGATTTGCGCAAAAGTGCCTGTGGTAGTCATCAGCATTATTGCCAACGTTAAAACAAAATTTGAATAGAAGTTTTTCATATTTCTAAGATATTATATTGATAATGGGGCGAAATTAATATTAATAGCAAAGTATTACCTGAAATAGGTCATTTTGCCTATTCAAAAAAAGAACCTGTTCTGTGCTTTCTTTTCCTCAAAACTTTTGGCGCAATACACTGTTTTTTCCGTGTAAGGGTCAAAGCCCAAATAATACATTGCTGTTGCATAAGTCATTGGGGTTGGTGTAAACCCTTGTGTTTGTTCGGTAATGAGACGATTTTTAGTAACATCTTTACTGAGTTGTTTCATATCTAACATGCTACAATTGGGATGTCCGGATATAAAGTAAGGAATTAATTGTTGTTTTTTGCTGTTTTTTTTACTTAATCGAAAAAAATTGTCGTAAAACTGTAAAAAATTATCGAAATTCGGTTTTCGCATAGTTTGTAACACGTGAGGTACTGTGTGTTCGGGGGCTACTTTCAATCGTCCGGAGACGTGATGTTTTACCACTTCTTCCAAATAAGCGGTTAATCCGTATTTTTTATCTGTTTTTTCATCATTCGTAAGCAACATATCATAACGAATGCCACTTCCAATAGTAATCTGTTTTACCCCTTTTACTTGCGATGTTTTTTTATATAGCTGCAATAAAGAGTAGTGATTACGATTCAGGTTCTTACAAATAGAAGGATAGATACAGGAATAGCGGTGGCAACTTGCACAATATTTTTCATCTTTCCCTGTCATTTGATACATATTTGCGGAAGGAGCGCCCAAATCGGTAATATGTCCTTTAAAATAAGGTTGTTCTGTTAAATGTTTTACTTCTTTCAAAACCGATTCTTCGCTTCGTGATGCTATATGTTTTCCTTGATGTGCGGCAATGGCGCAAAAGGAACAGCCGCCGAAGCATCCGCGATGTATGGTAATAGAGTTTTTAATCATTTCCCAGGCGGGAATTTCGCCCCGTTTCAAATATTTGGGATGCGGCGCATACATCATCTCCTCAAAAAGTGCAAAATCGTCCAACTCATTAGACGTTAATGTAGGGTAAGGCGGGTTGTGTACCAGCGTTTTTTCTCCATAATTTTGGATAATAATCCGTTGTCGTTTTTTGTTAGATTCCTGTTCAAAAGCACAAAAATTTTGAGCGTAGTTTTTTATGTCTTCCAACTCTTTTTCAAAAGGAAGTAACGTTAAGGTTTGATTTGTTTCATCTGTATATTGGGAAGAAAAATACACAATTTGTGGAACTTTTTGTACATTTTCTCCGTTAAATTGGTTATTCTTTATCAGTTGTGCAATTTTCTGCATCGGTTTTTCCGCCATACCATACATCAAATAATCGGCGCCACTATCTACCAATATGGAGGGTTTAAAACTATCGCTCCAAAAATCGTAGTGTGATAACCGGCGCATAGAGGCTTCCACGCCGCCAATAATTACAGGAATTTCAGGATACAAATCTTTTACGATTTTAGAATACACTACTGTGGCATAATTGGGGCGGAATCCGGCTTGATTTCCGGCAGTGTAGGCATCATCGCTACGCAAACGATTGTAAGCGGTGTAATGGTTTACCATTGAGTCCATATTTCCGGCGGTAATTCCAAAGAAACAGCGTGGCGCTCCCAACTTTTTGAAATCGCGCAGGTCGTCCTGCCAGTTGGGCTGCGGCAGTATGGCTACCCGCAAGCCTTCCCGCTGCAATAATCTGCCGATTACTGCCACCCCAAAAGAGGGGTGGTCAACGTATGCATCACCCGTAATAAGAATGACATCAACATAATCCCAACCTAAGTAGTCGAGTTCTTTTTTGGTGGTTGGGAGAAAATGTTTCACGGGAATATATTCAATTAAAAGTATGTTTTTTTTGCTCAATATTAACTTCTCATTTTTAATATTATTGCCTTTTGCTTGTGGAAAATCACAAATCATCTAACGGACTTTTGATTTTCCCTAATTGGCGGTTGCTTACTTTAGCATAGATTTCGGTAGTTTTTATATCCTTATGTCCCAACAACTTTTGAATAAAAACCATATCGGTACCACATTCCAATAAATGGGTAGCGTAACTGTGGCGCAATCCGTGAATACCAACTGTTTTATTAATTTTAGCTTTTCGCATGGCAGTTTTGAAAACCGCCTGAACGCTACGAATGGCATATTGACCACCATACTGACCTTCAAACAGATATATTTTAGGGTGGTATTGTCGGTAGTAATTACGAAGTTCGTCAAGTACGGATGAGGGCAGGGTAACATATCGGTCTTTTTTACCTTTGGCGGCTTCGATGTGCACGAGCATACGTTGGCTGTCAATGTCGGTAATTTTCAGATTTACGATTTCGCTCACGCGCAAGCCCATTCCGTAGCATAATTTGAGCATAAGCAAGTGTTTTAGATTATCCACTTGGGCAAAAATTTTAATAATATCATTTTTACTAAGCACTTTAGGCAAGGGAGAGCGTTTTTTAGGGCGAGGAATCTCTTCAAAAAATAGTTTATCGCGGTGTAGCACTTGTTCAAAATAAAACTTTACGGCGTTAATGCGGCTATGGATAATATTTTCCGAAAGTTTCAGATTTTTAATACAAAACAGGAAGTAGGAGCGCAGACGTTCAGGGGTTAATGAATTTACCGGTATATTATTCAGTAAATAAAGCAATTGTGCAAACTCGTTGCAGTAGGTTTTAATTGTATTTGGGCTATATGCTTTCAGTAGCAGTTGTTCGTGCATTTTTTTGAGAGCCGGTTGATTTACCGGATGAATTTGAGCGAAGACAGTTTTTCCCGGTTCTAATTTGGGCATTAAGCCGATTTCCTTTCTAATAGCGTTACTATCGGGCAGGTACCAGCAATTTTTACTTGTGCTCCATTTAGCGGAAGGAAATTTTATTTTTAATTCATTTTTTAGAATTGAGGAGAAGTGAAAGTGGACAAAAACGACATTTCTATCACGATGTTCGCCCATTGAGAATTGGTAGTTTTTGGAGTTAAAAGACATGCGTATTTTAGATATATGAGTTAGACGACAGTAAAAAAGTATATTACAATTACGCATATCCATTCAGAATATTATATATTGTGAATAAATTATTTTAAGATTTTTGCAGGAGTTGTTAAAAAATAATATTTTTGCGGGTATTAAAGAGTTATCGGCAAGTTTGGGACAGCGCACCGAAAACAACGAGAAAAATGGAGAAGCCGAAAGCCGAAAGTGGAGGCAAAAATTTAAAAATA
>WRGQ01000047.1 GCA_009787115.1 Bacteroidota bacterium | reverse complement strand
TTTGAACTTTAAATCTTATACTTTAAACCTTAAATAATGACTATTACATCTTTCTTTCAGGGAATTGAATTTGCAAATCCCTATTATTTTTTGCTGTTGTTGTTAATTATTCCTGTGGCGGCGTGGAAATATTTCTTTAGAAGGAGAATGCAGGCTTCTTTTACCGTACCAACGGTAATACCTGTTGAAAAAACAGGTAAAACATTGAAAGTACGCCTCCGTTGGATTCCTGTAAGTTTGCTCGTACTTTCTTATATTGCTCTGATTGTGGCATTGGCAAGACCTCAAAGTTCTTTCCGCTTGAGCGATGTAGAGGTGGAAGGGGTGGACATTGTGCTCGCCATTGACATATCAGGCTCTATGAAAGCGATGGACTTTCGTCCCAACCGTTTGGATGCCTGCAAGAGAGTAGCCGAAGAGTTTATTTTGGGCAGACCCACCGACCGAATTGGGCTTGTGGTTTATGCCGGCGAGGCTTACACACAATGTCCTGTTACCAGCGACCATACTACGCTGCTTGGTTCACTCAAAAAAGTAAAGTTCGATATTATTGAAGACGGCACCGCCATTGGCGATGGATTGGGCACCGCAATAAACCGCTTGCGCGAAAGCGAAGCCAAAAGCAAAATTATCATTCTGCTTTCAGACGGTGTGAATAACAGCGGATATATTGACCCCTATTCAGCAGCGGAAATTGCTAAAAATATGAACATCAAGGTTTACACAATAGGTTGCGGCACCAACGGACAAGCCCCCTACCCTACCCCTTACGGTACTACAATGATGAATACAGAAATTGATGAACGTCTGTTGCAAACCATTGCGCAACAAACCGGCGGTAAATATTTCCGCGCTACCAACAACGATAAATTGAAAGCCGTTTACGAAGAGATTGATAAAATGGAAAAAACGATTCTCAACGAAACCATCTTTGAAAACAAAGCCGATATGTTCTTCCCGTTTTTATTGGCAGGAGTAATATTGTTGGTTCTCAATTTATTATTGAGATATACGATTTTTAGAATAAATCCGTAGTAAAACAAATCTTTGATGTGTATTTCATCTTCAATCCTGAATAATTTTTCAAAATCTATCGACATTAGCAATTTAGCCGGTTCTTCACTGGCGGCGCTGGCGGCTAATGAAGTAAAAATCGACGAAACCACGCACCTGTTTGTATTGCCCGGAAAAGAGGAAGCACTCTTTTTTTTCAACGATTTGGAAATTTTGTTGAAAGATAAAGAAAAACCACTCAACGAAAAACGGGTCTATTATTTTCCGGCTTCGTTTAATAAAGTAGTCAATTGGCACGATATTGACACTACTTACTTAAAAATGCGCGCGGAAGTGATTGATAAACTGATGCACAACCAAAAAGGAATGCTCATTGTTACGTATCCCGATGCGCTCTGCGAAAAGATTGTGTCAAAACAATATGTACAGGATAATTCTTTTACTGTCTCTAAAAATGAACTGCTTCCGGTTGATATTTTTTTAGAGTTTTTATATGAATATCAATATAAACAGGAAGATTTTGTGTTTGAGCCCGGTCAGTTTGCGTGGCGCGGCAGTATTTTCGATGTCTTCTCTTTCTCGGAAGAGAATCCATACCGTATTGAATTAAATGACGAAACGGTGGAAACTATCCGGAGTTTTGATCCGGGTACACAACTTTCACTTCACGAGTTGGATGCTCTCTATATTATGCCTGCACTTTCCGGCGTAGAAACCGAAACCACTGTTCCATTCTTTGATTTCCTTCCCAAAGAAACTACTCTGTGGCTCAAAAATATCCCCGAAATTCAAGGCAGAATAGATACTACCTGTGAACGAATGGAATTTGAAAAAAACTTACGCTTAACAGATTTTATTAACGACTTTAAGACTGTTGAGATTGATTCTCATTTTTTGCAATCCGAATTTTCCCATAATTTTAACATAAAACCCCAACATCATTTTAATAAAAATTTTGAACTTTTATTAGAAGAATGGGTAAACAATCTGGAGCGTGGGTTTCAAACGCTGTTTCTTTCCGAAAATCCTAACCAGCACGAAAGAATGCTGACTATTATGAAGGATTTATTAGAAAAATATAATCTTATTGAAAAAACTAACTATACGGTAGAACAATTATTTGAATCAAAGAATTATGTGCTGCACGAAGGATACAGAGATGAAGAGAACAAGATTTGTGTTTATACCGATCATCAATTTTTTGAGAAATATCACCGTTTTATTATTCGGGATAAATACAAACGCAGTGAAGCATTCACGTTGAAAGAGTTATACGATTTGCAGGTGGGCGATTATGTGGTGCATGTAGATCACGGCATCGGCGTGTATCAGGGATTAGCCAAAATGGAAATGCACGGGCGCGAGCAGGAGGTAATTAAACTGGTATATAAAGACGATGATACGCTCTATATGAGTATCCATTCATTGCACAAGATTACCAAATATACAGGTAAAGATGGCGCGCCCCCTACCATTCACCGGTTAGGTTCAGGTGTGTGGGAAAAAACAAAGGAACGTACCAAAACACGAGTAAAAGAGTTGGTTATCAATTTGGTAAAACTCTACGCCGCCCGAAAAACAAATGATGGATTCAGTTTCTCGCCCGACAGTTACCTGCAAACCGAATTGGAAGCCTCATTCATTTACGAAGATACACCCGACCAACTGAAAACAACCAACGAAGTGAAGAAAGATATGGAATCTGCAAAACCGATGGACAGGCTGATTTGCGGAGATGTAGGATTCGGAAAAACGGAAATCGCTATCAGGGCAGCTTTTAAGGCAGTGTGCGACAGCAAACAGGTGGCAATGTTGGTACCTACCACTGTGCTGGCATTACAACATTTCAATACTTTTTCGGAAAGATTGAAAAAGATGCCGTGTAACGTGGAGTATTTGAATAGGTTTAAGTCTGCAAAAGAGGTTAAAGAGATTAAAGAGAATTTGAAAAAAGGGACTATTGATATTCTCATCGGCACACACCGGATTTTAAGTAAGGATATTGTGTTTAAAGATTTAGGGTTGATGATCATTGATGAGGAGCAAAAGTTTGGCGTAGCAGCAAAAGAGAAGTTGCGCGAAGTGCGTAACACGGTGGACACACTTGCTATGAGCGCCACGCCGATTCCGCGCACCTTGCAATTTTCGCTGATGGGCGTGCGCGATATTTCCGTAATTGCTACTCCTCCACCCAACAGATACCCTATTCAAACTGAAATTCAAACTTTTAATGAAGAATTGATACGCGATGCCATTACCTACGAAATGAGTCGCGGCGGACAAGTGTTTGTAGTACATAACAAAGTACAAAACATCAAAGAGATTGCCGATATGGTACAACGGTTGGTTCCCGATGCCAGAATAGGTATCGGACACGGACAAATGGAGGGCGAAGAGTTGGAGCGCGTAATGCTGAACTTCATCAACGACAAATATGATGTACTTGTTGCCACCACCATTATAGAATCCGGATTGGATATTCCAAATGCTAACACGATGATTATCAACGATGCTCAGAATTTTGCATTAAATGTACTGCACCAACTGCGCGGGCGCGTGGGACGAAACAATCAGAAAGCGTTCTGTTATATGATGGTACCCTCAAAAGAGATTTTGAACGACAATGCGCGCAAACGACTCAAAGCTATTGCAGATTTCGCCGACATCGGCAGCGGCTTTCAGATTGCTATGCGCGACCTCGATATTCGCGGCGCAGGAGATATTCTCGGTGCTGAACAAAGCGGCTTTATCAACGAAATTGGGTTTGAAATGTACCAGAAAATTCTCAATGAAGCGATGATAGAACTGAAAGAAACCGAACTTGGTGAACAAATGGCAGATAACGAAGCGCTGATTCACAGAGAATGTGTCATTGAAACAGATCTCGGCTTGCAAATCCCTTCCGACTATGTTACTAATGTAAGCGAACGTATGAGTTTGTACAAAGAGTTGGACAACATTAAAACAGACGAGGAATTAGATAAATATGAAAAGAAACTGTTGGATATTTTTGGTCCGATACCGAAAGAAACACAGGAACTATTAAAAATTATCCCTTTACGCCTTGAAGCATTCCGTTTTCACTTTGAAAAGATTATCCTCAAACAGGGAAGATTTACCGGTTACTTCACCGGCAATATGAATTCACCGTTCTTCCAGTCGGAACTCTTTATGAACATTTTGGATTTCTTACAAAAATACCACCCGCAGGTAGAGATGAAGGCAGTGAACGGGAAACCGCAACTTGTCATAAAAGATGTTAAAAGTGTTGGAGAAGCAATGAAATGGTTAGGAAAGATTTAAGAATT
>WRGQ01000046.1 GCA_009787115.1 Bacteroidota bacterium | reverse complement strand
TATCAGGCGGCGCTCATTACGCACGAATGTTGGCAGGCAACGCCCGGATTGGTTTTAGATGCCATCAGAACAATTGCCGTAAACAACGGCGGCGTTTTGTTAGAGGATACTGCTTTGATGGAAGTGCAAAAAACAGCGCACGGCTTTATGGCATTAGTATTGGAACACGACAAAACCTACACCGAGTACCATTGCGAACATTTTGTAAATGCGTTGGGTAGCACTGCCGCACATTTTGCTTTGCAACTCGGCATTGAAACAGGATTGTATCCGGTGAAACATCAGGGCTTTATTACCAAACGTTTGCCGCTCATCGGAAAAGAGGGAGACGCATTGGATATGCTTATTGACCGCAGACACTACAAAAACTTTACCGCTGTTTACGGACAGCAATTAGCAGAAACAGGACAGATTATCGGCTGTGCTTCTCCCGCCTGCGACCCACATGAAGCACGGCAAGACCTGCGCATCAATTCTAAAGAGTTTATGGAAATTGTTTCCGAAATATTTACCAATTGGATTCCGCAACTCGGCGGCGTAACATTCCAGGCGTTTTGGTCGGGCTATTATGTTGAGCCACGCTATATTGTAGATCCCGAAAACGGCTTGCTTGTGGGTATGCGCGGACACGGTTTTATGCTGGGGCAATATCTCGCCAAATTGTATGTGGATAAATATCTCGGCAAACCTGTACCGGAATATATGAACCACTTGGCATTGAAAGGAAAAGGATTGAGCGAGGCGGCGTTTAAGTAGATTAGATGATGAGATAATTATCACTCGTCACTCGTCACGAAAATAAACTTTAAATCTATTAACCAATAAACTTATAAACAAATGAAAAAAATCACCCTCTTAATTTTTGTTGCATTGCTTAGCCTTTGCAATCTCATGGGTCAAAAATTGACCGATCCTATTAACAATGACCCGAATGTGAAAGTGGGTAAACTTTCCAACGGACTAACGTATTACATTCGAGAGAACAAAAAACCGGAAAACCGCGCCGAGTTTTGGCTGTTAGTAAATGCCGGCTCTATGCAGGAAAACGACAATCAGGTTGGACTTGCACACTTTACCGAACACATGGGCTTCAACGGTATCAAAGGATTTCCCGGAAATAAACTCACCGACGAATTGGCAAAAGTGGGCGTTACTTTCGGCAGAGATATTAACGCTTACACTTCATTTGATGAAACGGTTTACACATTAACAATGCCCACCAACAATAAAAAAAATATTGATATGGCTTTGAATATTCTGAAAGGCTGGGCATGCGATTATTTGCTGGATAATAAAGAAATTGAAGAGGAACGCGGCATTATTATTGAAGAATACCGTTTAGGATTAGGCGCTAATGACCGGATGCGTAAAAAATGGTTCCCTGTCCTTTTTAACGGCTCAAGATATGCAGAAAGAATGCCCATTGGAACGCTTGAACTATTGGAAACCTTTAAACCACAAACTTTAAAAGATTTCTATTACGATTGGTATCGTCCCGATTTACAAGCGATTGTAATTGTTGGGGATATCAATGCAGCCGAAATTGAAAAGATGATTACAGATAAATTCGGTAAAATAAAACCCAAAAAAAATCCCCGTGAAAAAATAGAGTACCCCATTGAACCCACGAAAGGTCAGGTGGCGGTTGTGTGTACAGATAAAGAAGCAGGCATGAATAATATCATGGTAATCCGTAAGTTTCCCCATTTCGTAATGAAAACGGTGGGTGATTACAAAATAAAAATGATGCATGAACTCTATAACCTGATGTATGACGGACGTTTTGAAGAACTGAAGCAAAATCCCAATACCCCTTTTATTGATGCCGGAACCGGCTATGGATCGCTTTTGGGAAATACCGACATCTATTATTCGCAGGCTGTGGCAAAAGAAAATCAAATACTACCCTCTTTAAAAGCCGTTTTACAAGAAGATTATCGCGTGTTGAAATACGGATTTTTAGAATCGGAACTGATACGCGCCAAAGCAGAATTGCTTTATAAATATGAAATAGCCGCAAATGAAATAGATAAAACCGAATCAAACAATTTTGCTCAAGATTATTTGAATCACTTCCTAAATCATGATCCCATTCCCGGCGCTAAAAGGGTGTATAATTATGCTAAAAAATACTTGGATGAGATTATGCTGGAAGAAGTAAATGCATTGTCAAAAAAATGGATTACCAAAGATAATATTTGCGTTGTGGTAATGGCTCCTGAAAAAGATGGCGTGGAAGTACCTGCCGAAGCGGAAATCTTATCTATGGTAAGAGATGCTTCGTTAGAAAATGTGGAACCTTATATTGATACCTATAAAGAACAGGAAATAGTAGATGTGGATAATTTGCAAAAGGGCGCTATCGTATCCGAAAATGTAATTAAAGAAGTAGATGTTACAGAAATAACCCTTAGTAACGGTATTAAAGTGTGGCTGAAAAAAACCGATTTCAAAAACGACGAAATTCTGTTTAATGCTATTAGTAAAGGAGGCGCTTGTTTGTATGACGAAAAAGATCTTGCCTCTGCACTCTTTGCTCCCTATTTTGTAGATAGAGCAGGAATCAGCGACATTGACTTCATCTCTTTGCAAAAGAAAATGAAAGGAAAACAGATTGGATTGATGCCGGGGATATCTACTTTTTCGGAAATTATAAATGGAACATCAACGCCAAAAGACCTGGAATTTTTCTTCCAATATTTACATGCCTTTTATACCACGCCAAGATATGATCAAACTGTATATGAATTGGTTACAAAAGAATGGAAAGAACAACTCAAAATGGTGGATGCTATGCCGATGTACAGAGCGCTCAAAAATGTTGTCAAAATAGCCACACAAAACGACTACTATTCCACTGCACCAATAGTACAATTAACTTATTCCGAAGATTTTATTAATTCTGCTAATTATGATAGAGCCTTTGCAATTTACAAAGAACGCTTTGCTAATCCGGCAGATTTTTTGTTCACTTTTGTTGGAAATTTTGACGAAAAACTGATAAGAGAATATCTTGAACTCTATCTCGGCTCTTTGCAAACTTCAGATAATAAAGATAATGTTAACCCTAAAGTAGTAAAAGGTTTTCCAAAAGAACAAATAAATGAGAATATTTATGTGGGTACAGAAGAACAAAGCTTTGTGGGCATTGTATTCCAACGGGAATTTCCATGGACAGTAGAAAATAAAACCCTTCTAAGCGCTTTAAAAGATGCTTTGGATATTGAATTGATTGCCGAAATCCGCGAAAAAATGAGTGGCGTTTATTCGCCTACTCTTATCCTAAATTGGAATCAATTGCCAAAGTCTGAGTATTTTATGATGGTGTTCTTTGGTTGTGCACCCAATAATACCGACAATCTTTCTAATGCCGTTTTTAAAATTTTAAAAGAAATGCAAAAAAACGGACCATCTGAAGAAACCATGACTAAAGTTAAACAACAACTAATTAAACGACAGGAAACCAGTTTCAAAAAGAATGACTTTTGGTCGAACATTCTATCAAATATGTGGATGCAAGGTGATGACCTTACGACCATTCTTTCATTTGAAGAACGCGTAAACGAACTTACCTCTAAAGATATTATTGATTTCCTGCAAAAATATTTTGATGCAGAGCAGTATGTGAGGGTGAATTTGTATCCGGAAAAATAAGGTTTTAAAAAAATGTGTTCTAAATTGCATTCATACCGTGCCAATTATCCGATGTTTAAAGATTACAAGATATACTTGTGTCCGGCTTCGTTTCGTTTTCCTGCCAAAGTTCGGGAACGAGCAGAAAAAGATGGCATTGTACTCATTCAACAAAGAGGAGATAGAATTGAAGTGATTAGCGAGACAGTGAAGGCGTGGTAACTTGAATATTTAAACACTTATGAACAGATGTAAACTATGTCAAAAATCACCCCATTGGAAACTTCAAACTCATTAGAACAATTCTTCAACGAACTCGTACAAAATGTAGAGCCCCGCAACCTTTACGCGCCGGTAAACTACATTATGTCTCAGGGGGGGAAGCGCATTCGTCCGCAGTTGGTCTTGCTGGCGGCTGAACTCTTTGGCGCAAATGTTGAAGATGCCTTCTTCCCCGCAACTGCCTTCGAGATGTTGCACAACTTTACGCTCATTCACGATGATATTATGGACTGCGCCCCGATTCGTCGCGGAAAAGAGACTGTGTATAAAAAATGGAACAGCAA
>WRGQ01000045.1 GCA_009787115.1 Bacteroidota bacterium | reverse complement strand
AGACTCGAACTTCCGACCACTTGCACCCCATGCAAGTACGCTAGCCAACTGCGCCACACCCCGAATGAGGGGGCAAAAATATATTTTTTTCGCTTTCTTTAGACAATAAAAAAATAGGTTCTTATTTTAAGACGATACCTACGTAAATTTATACCGAACATTAGTAGTAATTCATTGATAAATACTCGATTACATTTCCAATATCAATATCTCCGTTCGTCGGTTTTTTGCGCGGTTTTCTTCAGAATCATTGGGCGCTACAGGTTTTTCTTTGCCGTATCCTTTATAAGATAAACGGGTTACATCTATTCCGTTGTCAATTAAATAACGATACACAGTTTTTGCGCGTTCCTCAGATAGTTTTTGATTGTATGCCTCAGAACCTTGATTGTCGGTATGCCCGCTAATTTCTATTTTAACTGTTTTATTTTTAGTTAAATAATCTAACAAGCGTTGTAATTCCGAATAAGATTCCGGCAACAGGTTCGATTGGGCAAACTCAAAAAAGAGGTTAGGCAAAATAAAGGTTTCTCCGGGACGTAAAGAGGATAGTAACTCGACAGAGGTTGAAACAGTGTCGGTATCTTCAATTGTTTTAGTCGTAAATAAAACCGGTTCCGGGCGTAGAGACTCTTCCAATTCAAAGCAATAGAGGTCTAACCCACCAAATCCGCCCGGTCTGTCGGAAGCAAAATAGGCTGCATTGCCCTGCGCATTGATGAATATGCCCGATTCATCCTGATATGAGTTGATAGGGTAGCCCAGGTTTACAGGCTTGCTCCATATTCCATCGGGCTTCATCTTACCGTAGAACAGGTCTTTTCCGCCCATTCCCAAATGTCCGTTAGAAGAGAAATAGAGCGTTTTCTGGTCGAAATGGATAAAGGGGGATAACTCATCAAAGGGGGTGTTAATAACCTCTCCCAAGTTTACCGGTTCAGAAAAAACGCCTTCGGAGAGCATTTCGGTTTTCCAGATATCCAAGCCACCCTGACCGCCCGGACGGTTTGAGGAGAAATAGAGAGTTTTCCCATCGGCTGCTATAGAAGGCTGCGATTCCCAATATCTTGTATTTACTTTTGAGCCGCAGTTTTTAGGTTCCGACCATCTGTCTCCTTCCCGTTTCGACCAGTAGATATCACACCCTCCGTATCCTGATTCGGCGTTGCAAATAGTGAAAAACAGATAATCACCATTCGGCGAGATACACTGCGCCCCTTCATTATTGCCGGTATTGACGGGTTTCGCCAATTTTGTACGAAGTTGCCAAATTCCGTTTTGCTGCACACTGCTGTAAATATCCTCCTCCTGCGTACAATTCTTGCACACCGTTTTTTCATCACGAGGTCGGCGCACCGTAAACAGCACCTCTTTGCTGTCTCCTGTTAAGGAAGGATGATACTCGTCCCATTCCGAATTTACATTTTCTCCCAGATTTATGGGGAGCATTGTAGTAGGGTATTGCATCGCATTGATTCCAAACTTACATTGAGCGATTTTCCATTTTAGAAACGAGTGATATTTGAGTTCCGCCTTTGAATTACATTTTTCCAACACAAGCAACGCTTTTTCATATTTATGTTGCGCCATCTCCCGTTCTGCCTTATCTACAGTTTTTTGAATATTCTTTGGGAGTATTTGCGCAAACAACGGAAAATACAGCATAAATAAAGAAAAATAGAACAGACGTTTTACAAACATTTTTTTACTGTTTTACTGCATACCGCCTATCAGATAGGCGCTTTTGGGTGGCAAAAATAGAATTTTCTATTTCACCACCATCTTCTTTGTATCCGTAGGGCAAAATCATTAAAAAACACGTTTTGTGCAGTGTTAAACAATAAAAGTTTCTTAATTAAAAAAAGATTATTTTTGCGCCCTAAATAAAAAATAATGTCTGTAAAAATTCAAATCAGTCAAAAAACCAGAACGAAAATCGAAGAGATTTGCAAGTCGTTCAATAATAATTCGGGAGAGTTGATCAATGTATTGCACAAAACGCAAGATTATTTAGGATACCTTCCCGCAGAGGCACAGGAAGTCATTGCACAGGAATTACACATTCCCACAGCAAAAGTGTATGGAGTAGTATCTTTCTACTCCTTCTTTACGATGATTCCCAAAGGGCGTTATCCCATATCAATCTGTATGGGAACGGCATGTTATGTGCGTGGTGCCGAGAGAATTCTTGATGAATTTAAGCACCTGTTAGGGCTTAATGTAGGCGAAACCGGCACTGACGGCTTGTTCTCATTAGCCTCTTTGCGCTGTGTAGGCGCTTGCGGGTTGGCTCCTGTAGTGCTTGTCGGCGAAAAAGTATATGGACGCCTCGCCTCTGACGATGTGAAAAACATTGTGGAAGAATATAAAAACTTGGGATTTGCAGTATAGTTTTACACAATCTCGTAATTGCTAAAAATTTCGTTGTAACTTTCTTTGCAGGTAAAAAATTAATCTATGAAGAAATTAACACTCTTATCTTTATTCTTATGTTTTTCATCTTGTTTATTTTCGCAAGACATCATTATTACTAAAGAAAATGATACTATTAAGGCGAAAATTTTAACGGAATATGACGCTGTTATCAATTAATGGCAAGAAAAGGATTTGTATTTAATATTGCAAGTGGTACTGAATATAATTCTATTACGAGAAAAACAAGATTTAGGTTGATGTTGGATTTCGGTATAGCGTTTTAACGATTTTTTATACTTTCGCCGCCTTTAATAGAATTTGCAATGCAACTTATTACCCCATCATTTGGATTATTATTTTGGATGCTGATAGGTTTCGGTATCCTGTTTTTTGTTTTGGCAAAATATGCGTGGCCCGTTATTACCAAAATGATAAATGAACGAGAACAGTTTATTCAACAGCAACTTACTGAAGCTGAACATGTGCGACAAGAGATGAGCAATCTTAAATCGGAACACCAACAATTATTAGTTGAGGCTAAAGAGGAACGGGATAAAATTTTAACCGATGCCCGTAAAATGGTGGATAAGATGAACGACGAAGCAAAACACCGCCGCGAAAAAGAGACAGACGCTATGATGAGAGAAGCCCGCATTGCCATCGAAAACGAAAAAATGAAAGCGATTACAGAAATCAAAAATGAAATAGCCAATCTATCTATCGAGGTGGCTGAAAAAATTCTTGGCGAAGAACTGAAAGAATCATCGCGACAGGAAGAGATAATTCAAAAGTGGGTGGAAGAGATGGGAAATTAAGATTTAAGATTTAAAATTTAAGATTTAAAATTATGAAAAGTCAATATCTGTATAGTAATGTTACAAAAGTAACTACGCACGTGCTACAACGTATGCGCAACGAAGGCGAAAAAATTGCGATGCTTACGGCATACGATTATTTAACGGCACGCTTATTGGACGAAGCCAAAATAGACGTGATTTTGGTAGGCGATTCTGCCGCAAATGTGATGGCAGGCTACAAAACTACCTTGCCCATCACGCTGAATGATATGATTTATCACGCTTCTTCGGTAGTGCGGGCGGTAGAGCGTGCGTTGGTAGTGGTGGATTTGCCTTTCGGTACCTATCAGGGCAACTCGAAAGAGGCACTGGCTTCTGCCATTAGAATTATGAAAGAATCGGGCGCCGATGCCGTGAAAATGGAAGGCGGCGTTGAAATATCGGAAAGCATTGACCGCATTTTAAGCGCCGGCATTCCCGTAATGGGACATCTGGGCTTAACTCCGCAAAGTATCAACAAGTTTGGAACTTATACCGTGCGTGCGACCTCGCAAAAAGAGATAGATAAACTGCTGCAAGATGCTAAAATTTTGGAAGAACACGGCTGTTTTGCCGTTGTATTAGAAAAAATTCCTGCTACTGTGGGCAAACAGGTTACCGAAAGCATAACAATTCCTACTATCGGCATTGGCGCCGGTCCATACACAAGCGGACAAGTGCTTGTTTTTCACGATATGATGGGCTATACTCAACAATTTTCCCCGCGCTTTTTGCGCCGCTACCATAACTTTTCGGAAGAGATTATCGGCGCAGTAACTCATTACATTAATGATGTGAAACAAAGGGATTTCCCTAACGAAAAAGAACAATACTAATAAATTTTTCGGGGCTGTTTAAAACACTTTCAAATGCTCATCATGGATTACCATATTTTTGCCCACTTGCTTGATAATGGCAATTCCTTTCTCTTTAGCCTGAGTCT
>WRGQ01000044.1 GCA_009787115.1 Bacteroidota bacterium | reverse complement strand
CGAATTGGCACACTCGTGGTTTGGAAATCTTATTACTTGTTCCACTTCGCAAAATATGTGGATTAACGAAGGTTTTGCCACTTATGGAGAATATCTATGCAAGGAAATTTTAGACCCTACGTTAGCCACTTACTGCGCAACTATATGGGCGATGATAAGTTTTTCTCTTCTATTACTCAATTTCTTAATGAAAATCAATACGGAAATGTTAATTCCGAAGAGTTTCTACAAAAATTATCCGTTATTTCCGGAATAGATTTGACCGGTTTCTTTTTAGGATGGGTACACCAACCCGGATTTTTAAATTTTAACATTGATTCTATTAAGCAGGTGGCAGGAAGTAACAATAAATATAAAGTTACATTCAAACAAAACCTGTTTAATATCCCTGCATAAGATGGCATTTTTACCGGTATTATTTGAATAATTGAACAGTTTTTCTATTTTTGCCCCGTTTTCCTCTCAACTGAGGAATAATATTGAACTTTGACCACTACCCCACTACCCCACTACCCCCTTACACCTATTAACCCTTTAATCCTTACACCTTATGAGCGGCGGACTTTACTCAATGTCAACCAACGACTTCGACAAAACCTTAGACCTTACAAATGTAAAACCCTACGGGGACACAATGAACGACGGCAAAATGCAACTCAGTTTCACCTTGCCGGTACCTGTTTGCGACGAATCCGTAGAGGCAGCCAAACAACTGTTGAAAAAATTAGGTTTTGAAAATCCACAAATTGTTTTTTACAAAGAACTTACAGAAGGATTTACTTTTTTCAACTGTTACGGTAGCTGCACCCAAAACGTGGATTTTACAACCATTCACGTTCCTAAAGTGGAATCTACAAAAATGGATATGCACGAAACCGATAATTTTATTCGTCAGCATATCGGCAGAAAAATTGTGGTGATAGGCGCCAGTACAGGTACAGATGCACATACCGTTGGCATTGACGCTATTATGAATATGAAAGGCTACGCCGGACACTACGGATTGGAACGCTACGAAATGATTGACGCTTACAATCTGGGCAGTCAGGTGCCCAACGACGAGTTTATTGCAAAAGCCATTGAACTGAAAGCAGATGTCTTGTTAGTTTCACAAACAGTAACTCAAAAAGATGTACATATTGGAAACCTTGTTGAGTTGGTAGAGATGTTGGAGGCGGAAGGGCTGCGCGACAAACTGTTAGTGATTTGCGGAGGACCGCGCATCTCTCACGAATTGGCAAAAGAATTGGGCTACGATGCCGGCTTCGGAATGAACTCTTACGCCGATGATGTCGCCTCTTTTATTGCTACCCAAATTGCCAAAAGAAACGAATAAGGATAACCCCGTCATTCCCACGCAAACAAAATCACTTATTTTTAAAGAACAGCGCATCGTTTATCACGATACGAACTCCTGCCATATAGTTTACACAGAGATTGGTATTAAATCCAGGCAGTTCCTGACTGTTTCCAAAACTCCCCACAGAGAGCTGAAATACAGGGTCTAATGACACCGACCGGCTTACAGCAAGTTTCAGTCCGGCAGTAAAAGAAAACCCATATCCTGCTCCTGTCCATCCTCTGTAATTAGGCATCTCGTCCACGCCCGGAACCCAATTCGGATATTTTGCAATACTCATCAAATCATAAGATTTGTTTTCTATTATTGCCAGAAAACTATTGATGCGAACATAGTTAAACAGTGCGCCTATGGAGAAAAAAGGTTTGGCTATCGGGTTGTTTTGAAAAATATAACCTACCGAAAGCTCAATATAATGGCGGTCTTCTTTGGCAATTAAATACTCCCAGTTGCTATAGGGAGGATTCTCCTTGTTGCCGGGAATACCATAAGGATTATCAAAAATAAATTTATTTTCACAACTTGCTCTTCTAAATGAATAACTTAACTCTAAATACCAGTTCTTTGCCAAGCGATACCTGCCACCCAGCGCGATGTCCATTGCAATTGAATATCTTGAGTCAATGTTATAATCGTTTCTTAATACCATTGTATCCATAGACGGATACGCCTTTTTCAACAGATTAACAAGAATATCATCCCAGTGATACTTGTTGTTGGTAAGCAGATGGAGATTGATGTCATTTTCGGGAGCGCCGTTGTAATAGTTGGCGGTTTGCTTACTTGCAAAATAGATACCGCCTCCGAGATAAAACTCAAAACCCTTTTGTTTCCACGAAATATCTTTTTGATATTCTTCCTCATCATCATACGGATCATAGTAATCATCTTCTTTCGGCGCTTTCTCAGTCTTTACTTTTTTCGCTTTGGGATACTTTTGGGCTTGCGCAGTCATTACAAAACTGCAAAAAAGAGCAAGAAAACAGTAGAGTAACAGGTCTGTTTTTTTCATTGAGGTATTTGTATAAGATTCAATTTTTCAAAGTATTGTGTTTCGGGGATAGTATAAAAACGATTTCCTATTTCCAAAAAATAGGCGTCATTCCAAAAAACAACATTCACATTATTAATATCTATTCCTTTTAATTTTACCATACTTTTATCTCTGTAATAAGTAATTTTGTTTTTAATGAGCGTGCTCCACTGTTGAATCTCAAAGTACTGAAAAAAATCATCGGGGAGTTTTACCTCCTGTTTTCCCTGTGCAAGTGCACGCACCTTTACCGTTTTTGTTTGCAGCAGCCTGTCTGAAAAAACCTCCTCCTGTTCTATTCCTTCCAAAGAAAACTCCGGTTCATAAGATGAAACATCTTCTTCGGATGGTTCATTTTCAACAGTCTCGTCAATATCGTTTTCCGTTACTTTGTTTTCAGTATATTGTTTTACAGGTTTGGGAACCTGTTCTACAAACACAGTATCTTTCTGTACGTGAGTAATGACCTTTTTTTCATTACAGTCAGGACCTTTAGATTTAAAAATCTTTATATCAAAATAAAAGAGTAAGAGACAAATCAGAATGCCCAATAATAAACCCAGAAAAAATGATATTGTTTTATTCATATTGCATTGTTATTCCAAAATCTGTAATTCCTTTTAAGTCTGTTTCTCTCATCGCTTGTTGCACAGTAAAGATATAATTGCCTTTTTGTTGAAAACGGACTTTGGGTTTAAAAACAAACCTGTTTTCCTTAATGCGTCCATAACCTTTGCCTGTCCAACGTCCATAGGCGTCGCTTAAAATGCAGTTTAAAGTATCGGTAAACCTTGTACTGTCGGGAAGCTGTGTGGTAAAGAAAAGATATAGATTTTGATAAGGATAATTGGTTGTATTTCTTACATCTATGTAGAAATTATAGAATTGCAGCGAATCAGTAACAGTAAATTCGTAAACCAAAGCAGAATCCATATTCCACGTTTCATTGGGAAGAATAACTGTTTTATGGTAGAATATATTATGATTACAGGAAAACAAAACGCCTGCTAAGAGCATTAAAAAGAGAAAAGAATGATTTTTAAGTGTGTTAATCATAAAATTATCTCATTAAATTAATCATTAATAACCAATAACAAACGTTTTTATGCCTATCATAATGCGGGTGCAAAAAAACATAAAAATTTGATATAAAGCAAAAATTCTATACTCTAATCACTAATCAAAACGCTCTTAAATGTGTGTCGTTAATAATCACGTTATCGCCTACCTGTTTAATAATGGCAATCCCTTGATTGATACATTCCTGTTCTAATTCAGGATAAAAAGCCATAGAGGCTAAACCGAGATAAATATTAAAATCTTTATAATCGGGAAATAATATTCTAAAAGTTTCTGCTTTTTTTAACACCTTGTCCACATCGCCTTTATGTGCTTTGTATTTTACTTCTATAATAGCTACCGAAATGCCATTATACAACACAATATCATATTCATCTTTTAAATTCTTCAACCGTCCTTTAACATTCTTTTCAATTTCGTCAAAATGTTCACCGAAAAAGTTTTGTTCATTGTCTTCAAACGAGTTAAAAAAGTACTCCTCTGCAAAAGAGCCATGACTATTTGCCATACCGCCAAGTGTCTTTTGCAATTCTTTCATTCGCCGGTCTGTTTCTTTCATTTGCCGGTCAGTTTCTTTCATTTGCCGGTCTGTTTCGGCAAATTTTTCGTTTAGATAGCGCTCATTTTCGGCATGTAATTCTTTTAGATACCGCATTTGCAGTGCATTTTCTTTCTGGAT
>WRGQ01000043.1 GCA_009787115.1 Bacteroidota bacterium | reverse complement strand
TATCGTATTCCGTATTTATGGGTACGCTTGCAAAGAAGGGTATTGAACTTAACCGCAAAGCCCTCGCCGACCTCGCAATGAACAATCCCGAGGCATTTAAAGCCATTGTTGAACTCGCTAAAAAGTAATCAACAAAAAAATTAGTAAAGTGTTTATGCAATAAAAAAGCCCGTTTTTCAACGGGCTTTTTTGTTAAAATAAGCTGAACCTATCTACGACCTTTTACCTTGTTGGTAGGTTGTTCATTCGGTTTAGGTTCTTCGGCTTTGGGTTCCTCTTTCTTAGGTTCTTCAGCTTTAGGCTCCTCTTTTTTAGGTTCTTCAGCTTTAGGAGTAGTTGGTTTTGCAGCAGGTTTTGCGGCAGGAGTAGCCGGAACATCGGCAACTACATCATCGGCAACCACTTCATCTACAACTGCAACTTCATCCACAACAACATCAGTTGTCGGTTGAGCTTTGGGTGTGCAAGCAACAAAAAGAGCTGCTACAGCGAAAATTAAAAATAATTTTTTCATTTGATTTAAATTTAGATGATTAATAATAAACGTTTTAATAAATTATTTAGCTATGGAATAAGTTAAAGTAAACACATAATTTCTAACGGTTTTTGTTCCTGTTACTCCACGATAAGGTAATACTTTTGCTTCACCATCATCTTCTGCAATTTTAACGCTTACTTTTAGAGTTGACTCATCTAAAGCAAGAACAACAGCTTCAAGCAATTCTTCGTAGGCAGGAAAATAAAATTTCAGACGAGTATCAGTCACAAGATCCCAATTACCTAAGGATCTTTCAATTCCTGTAAATTTACCATTACAAGTTGACTTATCTTTTCCATAATTTAAAATTTCTGATTTGTTTTCTTTAAAATAGATGATATCATCTAATTCGTCGTCATACATAAAGCCATCAAAAAGGCTAGTGATAGGGACTTCAGTACCATCTTCTTTCAGTAGTAGGTATGCCGGATCGGAAGTTGCGGCTGTTAGTTTCCAGCCTTTGGATTGTTTCAGCATTTCTTCTTTTGTTTGTTCTTGAACTGGACAAGCTGTGAATAGAACGGCAATTAACACTGCCAGTGAAATTAAAATTGTTTTTTTCATGTTAAATAAGTTTAGGTTAATAATGAAATTTGGGTGCAAAAATAGAAAAAATTTAATAGGAATTATGGGTCAGCAAAAATAAGTCTCCTCCCATTTTTAGGGCTTCTTCTTTCAGTTCGTATAAGACTAGTGGTTCTTTTTCTTTAGAAAACACGCAATCCATCAGCGCCAGGGGGTGAAGTATCAGTGAGGTTTCTTCGTTTTTTACCAAATCAAAAAAGGGATAAGGCACGGCAATGGAAGCCCTGAAACCCGCCTCATCGTGCCAGCCTAACGAGTAATCGTCCGTAATTCCTACTTCAATTAGCGCCTGAAAAGTATCCGGAAAACGAAACCGCAGGAAATGTTGCCGCGATTTTGTGATTTTCAATTGAGCAATCTCTTCCAATCTTTTTTTCTCTTTTTTAATTAAGTATGTTTTTTCTGATGACTGATAGGAGGGATGGATTCCAATTTCAGAATACTCTTTTAGTTTGTTTATTAAATCTTTAAATGCGCTACTGCGGATGTCAATATTTTTGTCGTATTTACCGAATGGGGCGGTAAGAATGAAGTAAACAGGCTGATGTTGCGTATTTTCAGGTTCAAAGTTGTCGAACGGGTCAATAACATTTTTACCAAGCGTGGTTTTCACATAATTTAAGGCGTGTTTAAACCTGCATTGCAACAATGCTTTTGCTACAGCGCTCCACAGTCGCCACCAGGGTTTTCCCCTGTATTGGTAAGCAATATCCACATCGTGGGTAGAAAACTCTTCAAAATGGGGCGTTTTATACTCAAATTGGGGATAATTCGCCTTAATCTCTTTTGCCAACGCTACAGCCAACCGGTGCGTCATCAGTTTTCTATGCCAGCCCAATTGATATGCCACGCTGTTTTTACACTGAAACCGCCCGTGTTGGTCTAGTATATTATCTTCATAATATTCTTCATAACGACTTATAAGGAAAAAGACTATCGCCACCACATCCACCGGAAAAGCGCCGTTTTTTGCAGGGAAAAAAAGCGTAAACTCTTTCCATTTTTCAGGAATGATATTTTGTTTTACAATATTTTCTTCAAAAAGCAGCGGAGATGCTTCTATCCATATCAAGGTTTCAATTTTTTGAGGAGCGTATGCTATTTTTGCTTCTGTGGCAGCGTTAAAATCGTCAATATTTGTGGTAAAAGCAACCGGAGTATTTAGGATACGTTCAAATATTACACGGAAAGTGTAAGAGATTCTGGGGGTGAGGCGAGGGGTAAAGATGAGCATAGATGGTTTTTAACTAAAGTGCAAAAATAGGTATTTTATTCAACCCGAAAATACAGAGAAAAAAAAGAGGCTGTTCTACTTTTGAGACAGCCTCTTTTTATCTAATTAGCAAATCAATCTCACTAATCCATTATACATCTCACGCTCAATCCGTCTGCACGTTTGATTAATTTATTTTCAGGAGAATTACAGAAATAAGACATAGATACGTAATTTGCGAATACTCCGGGGTTGGTGTTGCTTGCCCACCAGCCGGTATATCCATACAAATCTTCATATCTGCCGGTAATACTGTTGTATCTACCTGCGGGGCGTGCGTCAAAGCCGTAAGTATCATTTCCGGGAACTAACCAGTAATCCTTGCTCTTCAAGTCGCTTGCAGGGAATAGGCTGAGAACATCTAATTCGGCTTGTGAAGGAACGTGCCAACCGTAAGGACAAATACCCTGAATTACACCGCTGAGACCGTCTGTATATCCTTCCGGTACACCTACTGCAGAAAACCACGTATAGAGTAATCCAAAGATAGCCTGATTTTCTTCAACATTGGGATATTGCGGGTGATTGTATGGATTTGCGAACGCTATTTGGCTGCCATCGTCATAAAGTGTAGTTTGGAGGTTAGATGTCCAGCAATAACCTCCAAGAGGAGTAACAGAATATTTAATTCCGTAATACTCTATAGTATCGGGACATTTTCTCTCAATATAGCGACGTCCATCAGCAGAACATTCCATTTGTTCCGGATAAACGCCCATATTGTCGTTGATACTTACCCATATTCCTGCAATCGGGGTAAAGTCACTCCAATTCGTAATGGTAAATGTAAGAGGATAACTTTCGCCTATTTCAAGTGCATAGTCGATTACATCCATACCCATAATAGCGCTTGGGGCAATATTATTTTTGTAGAAGGTAACGTGAATCGGAGGAAGCATATCAGCGATGCCGGTATTGGTAATGGTACCGGTAATAACGGCAGTAGTACCGCTTACATTAATCACAGGTTCAACTTCCCATGTAATTGAGGCTGCTTCTCCGAAGAAGGCTTCCATTGGAGTAGATGCAGGGCTAAAACAGCCAGCATCGCTTGCAATTACAAAATATTCGCCCGGTACGGTAGTAGCATAAGTAACGCCGGTGCCTACCTGAGTGGTCGGATTGGCTTTATACCACGTGAAGGTTACGCCATTGCTGTAACTTGAAGCGTTGGTAACTCTGAACGTAATCTCTTCGCCAAGACACTTGGGTTGATCGTTGGTAATGGTAGGAACGGTTGAAGTACGTTTTACCGTTACTCTAACCGGTTTGCGCGTATTGATTGTATTTTCACAATAATTCTCTCCGGCTACAGCGATATAATAGGTAACATCTGCATACAGATTTGGCGTATCGTAATGGTTTCCTGTATGGAAATAAGTTGTAGTTGTTTGGTTAATATACCAATAGAAAGTAGGATCAGATATGTTCGTAGTGGGCGTTAAGGTAGCTGATTCTCCCTCGCAAACAATAGCATCAGCAATAATAATATCGGCTGCTGTGGCACGCGGATTTACGGTTACGGTTACAGGTTTTCTATTAGCAGGCGCGTTTTCACAATAACCATCTCCCGATACTGCTACGTAATAGGTGGTAGTTGTTGTAAGAGTCAGCGTAGTGAATGGGTTGGCATTGCTTACCAATACGGCTGTGGCTGTTGGACCATTATACCAATAGAATTTAGGATGTCCTATATTGCTGCTGGCGGTGAGTGTTGAAGTGGTTCCTGAACAAATAGTATCATTAGCAACTGTAA
>WRGQ01000042.1 GCA_009787115.1 Bacteroidota bacterium | reverse complement strand
TTTTAGAGGCAAAGTTAGATTTTATTGATGCGATAGGACTTCGGGCGCACCTCTCCCCTACCCGCTCCAACGGACTTAATTCTATGTTGAAACAGATGAAGATGTACGCTACGGCGTTTCTTACCATTTCTATGTAATTGATATTTTTTAATTTCTTGAGAAAAGTTTTTGCACTATTTTTATCGCATAAGTTATACCAATTCAACCTTATACTCAATCGGCAGACTCAAGTTCTGAATAAAAATTTCGGGATTTACTTTGTAATGATGATTTGAGAAATCGGAATTAAATACATTATTGGTCTCCATAATGCGTATCTCTAACGGAATCTTTCCTTTTGATTTTTCTATGGCTTCTTTAAGCAGATAGGCAACTTTACCGTTAATATCTATAATATTAATCACGATACGAACTTGCTTGCAAAGTTTGTCAAACGCTTCATTTAAATAAAAAATATTAACAGGTTTTAAGTCAAGGCTTCTCGGGGTGTTAGGGTCTTTTCTGTATCGTTCTTCGGCGCGGGCAGTGATAAAAAGTTGTTTTCCTACCTCAAAAAGATGTCTGTATTTTGTAAAATCTTCCGAAAACAGCATCATCTCAAAAGTATCGGTTTCATCTTCAAGCGTAATGCGCCCGTAATCTTTTCCTGTTTTTGTAACCCCCTGTTGCACAGCAGATACTACGCCTGCAAATTTGGCGGGTTTCGCAGTAAACTTTTCTATCTCCTCTTGTTTTTTTAGTAATTCGAGATTGGTATTGCAATAATTTTGAATGATGGTTTTGTAATTATCCAACGGATGTCCTGATATATAAAAACCGGCTATCTCCTTTTCATAACGCAGTTGTTGAATAGGATTCCACGGTTCGCATACAGGCAGTTGCGGAAGCGCATCGTCTTGCATTTCAGGGGTATCATCAAAAATGGAGGTTTGCTGTTGGGCATCGGCGCTATGTTCACGGGAAGCCCAAAGCAGAAGTTTTTCCAAAAAGGTCATCTTTTCATCTCTTTCTATGTAAAAAAACTGCGCCCGATGTACGCCGGGGAGCGCATCAAAAGCACCCGCATATATCAGCGATTCCATATTTTTTTTGTTGCAGTTTTTTGAATTAACACGTTTTACAAAGTCGAAAATAGTTTCAAATTTTCCGTTTGTTTCTCTTTCCGCTATGATAGAGCCAATGGCAACGCTGCCCACACCTTTGAGTGCCGCCAAGCCAAAACGTATATCGCCTGTCTGATTTACAATAAACTCTACATCAGATTCATTAATATCGGGAGGCAAAATGCGAATGCCGGTTTGCAAGCCGTCTTCAATAAACTTCTTGATATTGTCCATTTTATCAAGATTGTTGGTTAAGTTTGCCGCCAGAAATTCAGCCGGATAATGCGCTTTTAGATAAGCAGTTTGATAGGCAATAAGGGCATAACAGGTAGCATGAGATTTATTAAAGGCATATTCTGCAAACTTCACCCATTCTTCCCAAATCTTTTTCAGAATATTGGTATCGTGTCCTTGCTGTTCCCCCCCATAGATAAACTCTTTTTCCATATCCTTCATTACCTTTACAATCTTTTTCCCCATCGCTTTGCGAAGCGTATCGGCTTGTCCGGGCGTAAACCCTGCCAACAATCTTGAAAGTAACATAACTTGCTCCTGATAAATGGTAATGCCGTAAGTATCTTTCAAATAAGTTTCCATTACCGGAATATCGTACTCAATCTTTTCTTTTCCCTGTTTACGATTAATGAATGAGGGAATTTTATCCATAGGACCCGGTCGGTAGAGTGCAACCATAGCAATTACATCTTCAAAACGTTCGGGTTTAAGGTCAATTAAATACTTTCGCATTCCGGCGCTTTCCAACTGAAAAATACCGGTAGTATCTCCCTGACTTAAAAGTTGGTATGTTTTTGTATCGTCTAATGGAATCGTATCAATATCAAGATCAATATTAAATCGTTTTTTTATATTTGCTAACGTACTGGTTATAATATTCAGTGTTTTAAGTCCTAAGAAGTCCATTTTAAGCAGTCCGGCGTCTTCCACCCATTTTCCTTCAAATTGCGTAACGGGGATAGTGCTGTTTTTCGAGGTACTCAAAGGTATTTGCGAAATCAGGTCATCTTTACCGATAATTACGGCGCAGGCGTGCACACCGGTTTGGCGCACCGTGCCTTCCAGATCTTGTGCAAAATGGAGTGTCTTTTTCACCAAGTCATCTCCGGAATCTAATGCTTTCTTTAGTTCTGGCACCTCTTTGTATGCTTTATCCAAAGTAGCAGCAGGAGTTTCCGGCACCAATTTCGACAAACGGTCACTTTCAGATAGGGGTAATTTCAACACGCGTGCACAGTCTTTTATGGAACCGCGTGCTGCCATAGTTCCGAAAGTAACAATTTGCGCCACTTTTCCTGCTCCATATTTATCAATCACATAATCAATTACTTTCTCACGTCCGGAGTCGTCAATATCAATATCCATATCGGGCAATGAAATTCTGTCGGGATTTAAGAAGCGCTCAAAAAGTAACTGATACTTTATGGGGTCAACATTCGTGATATTCAAACAGTAGGCTAAGATAGAGCCGGCGGCAGAGCCGCGTCCGGGACCGAAGCGTATTCCCATTTCCCGTCCTGCTTTAATAAAATCCCACACAATAAGAAAATAGCCGGGGAATCCCATTTTTTTAACTGTTTCTAACTCAAACTGAATACGTTCAATAATTTCATCGGTTAAAATATCCCATCTTTTATTAGCGCCTTCAAAAACCAAATGTTCTAAATAGTGATATTCATTTTTAAATCCTTCAGGAACAGGAAATTTAGGGAGCAGCACATCCATTTTCAATGAAATGGAGTCAATTTTATTCACCAATTTTTGAGTATTTTCAATCGCTTCGGGATAATCTGCAAAGAGTTCCGTCATCTCTTGGGTAGTTCGCAAATATTCCTGTCCTGTATAAGCCATTCCTATATCGGTATCCGCATCTTGCATGGCGGCATCGGCATCTTGTATGTTTTTTCCTGTATTTAAGCAGATTAACAAACGATGTGCTTCATAATCTTCCGCATTCACATAATGCACGTCATTGGTCGCAATATAAGGCACATGACATATTCCAGAAAGTTGTTTAATGGCTTTATTCACTAACTTTTGCGGCGCATGACCGTTATTTTGCATCTCTAAATAATAGTCGTTGCCAAAAATCTTCTTATACTTTTCCACTACCTTAACGGCATTGTCCAAATTTAGAAATTCCGGTGCTAATTTTATGTCTTCCACAGAATTATCCGCCATTATTGCTTTGGCAAGTTCCCCTCCAAGACAAGCCGAGCAGGCAATAATTCCTTCCGAGTATTTTTCCAGCAACTCCATATCAACGCGCGGGGTGTAGTAAAAACCTTCAATAAAAGAGAGCGTTACGAGGCGCGACAGGTTTCTGTACCCTGTCCAGTTTTTTGCCAAAAGGATGAGATGTCGCCCGCCTCTATCCTCTTTTTTACTTTTATCTCTATCAAAACGGGTGCGTTGCGCCACATACACCTCACAGCCGATAATTGCTTTAAACTTATCCTCTTTATTTTCAAGTTCTTTGTTAAATTTTTCTACTTCATTCACAAATTCAAACACGCCGTACATATTGCCGTGGTCGGTAATTGCCATAGCGCGCTGCCCGTCATCGTAGGCTTTTTGAATCAGTTTTTTTATTTTGGCAAGCCCGTCCAAGATGGAGTATTCCGTGTGTACGTGAAGGTGTGAGAAATTGCTCATAATATATTCTTTATGAAAGTGTTATTATTATCAGATATATTGTTTTTTCTAATTTGCGAAATTACACAAAGGTTTTAATATTCATCTTTGTTATAAAACTCTTCGTCGAAATATTGCTCTGCTTCTTCAAAGAAATCTTCCGATATTAAATCTTCGCCTTGGTATTCCTCTTCAAATCTTTCTTTCAATTCTTGCACGGTATCAGGTTCTACGTTATTTAACTCCAACTGACTTGTTGCACAACCAGGGTAAAATCATTAAAAGAGACAGTTGACGAGTGGCGGATGACGGGTGACGAGTGACAGGTGATGGGTGACGAGTGACAGGTGATGGGTGACGAGTGACAGATAGCGGATGCAGAGTGGCGGATGA
>WRGQ01000041.1 GCA_009787115.1 Bacteroidota bacterium | reverse complement strand
ATAATCAATTTTTGCAAACATTTTTAGATCACGGTATCTTTGGACTTTTTGCAATTGTTTTTCTTGTTTTATACTCGTTTTATTATGCTATAAAAACTAAAAACTACCTTTTACTAATGCTGCTGATTTGCATTTTCATAAACATTCTTTTCGAATCCATGTTAGAACGCAGCAAAGGGATATTTACCTTCTGTCTGTTTTACGGTTTGTATATTGCAAAATTTTTTTCTATCGTGCGCTAATTTATAAGATTTTTATTTTTTTGTCGTTATCAATATGATATTCGCAGTTCAGTAGATATATGAGGTCGTTACTACAAGTTAAACCCACATTGTTAAAACCCGTTACAGGCAGAGTTTTGGTTTCTGTTCCTTATTATAATGACCCTTTTTTTAACCATAGCGTGGTGCTAATTATAGAAAGAGATGAAGAAAATTGTGTGGGGTTAATTATCAATCAGGAATTGAACTGCACAGTACGCCAAGCCGTTTCCGGAGTAAAAATAGATATGCCCGTATTTGCCGGAGGTCCCGTAATGCATCAGGCTGCATTTGCTTTGCACAATTTTGAAAATTGCAAAGAATCGGAAGAGATTTTACCCAATGTTTACACCGGATATGATGAAATTTTGCTTGCCATTTTCGAGTATAATGCCATTCCAAAAATGGATTTCAAATTCTTCATTGGATATTCCGGCTGGTCTCCCGGACAATTGGAAGATGAGATCAAAAGAAAAATGTGGGTAGTGGCAGAAGGTAGCGAAGAACTTGTTCTAAAAACACCTACACCAAAAATTTGGGAAAAAGCCGTTAAAAGTCTGGGAAAAGAGTACGCCCACTGGCTTGAAGTTCCTAAGAATATCCTCGATAATTAGCCGATTACCGTCTCTACCCGCTGCAATAGTTCCCTTTCTCGCGCCGTTGCTTTTTCAAGATAACTTTTCGCTTGTGTTACAATCTTTTCCGCAAATGCTTTGTCTTCCAAACCGGCGGCGTTGATGCGCACATTCAGGTATGCCCCTGCAACAGCGGCTTTGGCGCAAAGAACACCCACACCGGCATCGGTAACGGAGTTGGGGTTTCCTTTCTCTATCATCGCTTCGCAAAGGTCAAAAACTTCATAAGCGCGCTGCACTGTTCTGAACGGAATTTCGATAGCGTATTTAGTGGCTTCTTCCATTGCTTTTTTGCGTGCGGTTTTTTCCTCATCCGTGCTTTTGGGCATTCCCATAGCGTTCATAATCATATTGAAAGAGTGAGTGTCCTCATCTACTAACCAAAGTAGTTCCTCTTTCAGTTTTTGTCCTTGCACCGCGTAGTTTGAGAACTCTTCCCAGCGCTCATCCCAACCGGGTTTGTGCGCAGACAGATTTGCTACCATAGCGCCCAGCGCCGCGCCCAGCGCGCCCATGTAGGCGGCAATGGAGCCACCGCCGGGGGCAGGACTTTCAGAGGCGGTTTCATTGGCAAAGCCCACGCAGGTCATATCCATCAACTTTTTAGAAACATTCTCTTTTTCCAACAGATATTCAATTACTTTTTCTGTTGGGTCAAACGGCTTCAAATCATCTAATCCCATAGATTTTACGGCTATCTTCATCACTTCTTTTTCGTCAATCCCCAGCGAGCGTTGCTGTTTCTTCAGAAAGTAGCAGCCTGCATCCATAAGCGATTTTTTGGGAATAAGCCCTACTATTTCCGCGCCGGTAACGCGAATGCCGCGTTTTTCTGCCTTTTCTCTCACTTCTTCAAAGGCTATGTGCAGCGGCGTTGCCGAGGTATTGGTAATATTCATAGAGACCTGTGCAATACCGTATTCTTCAATAAACCAACCAATTGCTTTAGTTCCTTTTAATGTACCCGGAATCATAATGTTGTTTCCGTTTTCATCTTTCATAATTTTTCCGGTAATGGGATTTCCTTCTCTTTGAGGGCGTCCTGTTTCGCGTACGTCAAAGGCAATGGCATTGGCACGGCGCGTGGAGGTGGTATTCAGATTAAAATTCACAGCAATCAAAAAATCGCGGGCGCTAATGGCGGTAGCGCCGCTTTTTGCTACAGAATCGTTAAATTGAGCCGGACCAAAATCGGGTTTCCATTCGGGATTTACCAACTTCTCTTTCAGTCCTTCATATTCGCCGCGGCGACAATTTGCCAAATTTCTGCGTTTCTCTTCAAAAGCGGCATTTTCATAACAATAGATGGGAATATCCAACTCCTCTCCTACCCTTTTGGCTAATTTGCGGGCATATTCCGCTGTTTCATCCATCGTGATGTTTGCCACCGGAACCAACGGGCACACATCGGTTGCCCCAAAACGCGGGTGGTCGCCGTGATGTTGCCGCATATCTATCAATTCCTGCGCTTTCTTTATTACCTGAAATGCGGTTTCCATCACTTCATTGGGCGTCCCCACAAAAGTTACTACAGTTCGGTTTGTAGAATAACCCGGATCAACATCCAAAAGTTTTACCCCTTCCGATTTTTCAATAACATCTGTTATCTGTTTAATAATCTCTAAATTACGTCCTTCGCTAAAATTAGGAACGCATTCTATTAACTGTTTCATAAAAGCAAAAATTTAACGTGGCAAAAATAGCATAATTAAGATTTAAGATTTAAAATTTAAGATTTAAAGGCTAAAAGAAGATAGAAAATTTGATTTTTTTTGTTAATTTGCCGCGTCAATTTAAAATAAAGAACATCACATGACAACACCGGAGAAAAACGATAACCAACATCCTGAAAATAACGCATCTGAATTTGACCCATTCATACCTATTGCGGAAGAACCGCCTATTGCATATACAGCACGCCGTTATTCTTATGCCGATTATTTAACATGGACAGACGATAAAATGCGGGAAATTATTGATGGCATAGTCTATCTGTTTTCTGCGCCGACAAGAAAACATGCAACGGCTATCATTCCTTTTATTGTCAAAGCGGCAACTTTTATTCGCAAAAGAAAAGGAAAATGTAAAATTTATACTGCTCCTTTCGATGTTCGGTTGCCCATCAACGGAGAAACCGATAACCATAAGATTTACAACGTAGTGCAACCGGATATCTGTGTAATCTGCGACCCTGAGAAATTAGATGAAAAAGGCTGCATCGGCGCCCCCGATTTGATAGTGGAGGTTAATTCCCCAAGTACTACGAAACGGGAGATGAATCAAAAATTCTTCCTCTATGAGAAAGCAGGCGTGAAAGAGTACTGGGTAGTTTTTCCAAAACCTAAAGCGGTTACGGTCTTTCTTTTACAACCCACAGGAAAATATGATGAGGGAACTACTTATGAGGTGGTTTACGGCACTACTAAAGTTCCCCTACAAACATTAAAAGGATTAATCATTGATTTAGAAGAACTTTTTGAAGATGAATAATATAGAACTACTGTTATTGTTTCTGTTTCTTGCTGTTGTATTTTCATTTATATGCTCGTTAATGGAAGCGCTTTTGCTATCTACCCCCATCTCTTTTATCAATTTAAAAGAGATGGAAGGAGTTAAATATGCAAGCCGCTTTAAGAAATTTAAGGAAAATATTGACAAACCGCTTTCTGCCATATTAACCATCAACACTATTGCGAATACGGTGGGGGCGGCAGGTGTGGGCGCCCACGCTACTGCCCTGTGGGGACATATTTATTTCGGATTTGTCTCTGCCGGATTAACCCTCATTATCCTTTTCTTCGCGGAGATTATTCCCAAAACTATCGGCGCTACCTATTGGCGTAAAATGGCTTTAGGCGCTGTGCCTGTCATTAAAACAATGATTATCATTGCGTATCCTTTTGTTTTTATCTCAGAAGTACTTACAAGAAAAATCGGCAAAAATAACCACGAAGCCACCGTAAGCCGTGAAGAGGTCTCTGCTATGATGGACATTGCCGTTAAAGAAGGAGAAGTTGAAACTAAAGAGAGTAAGATTATTCAAAATATTATGCGACTTGAAACAGTGAAGGTTGACGATATTATGACCCCGCAAATCGTGGTTTCTATTGCTCCCGAAGAGATGACCGTTGACGAATTTTATAAAAATAAAGACTTCCTGCATTATGCACGGATTCC
>WRGQ01000040.1 GCA_009787115.1 Bacteroidota bacterium | reverse complement strand
CTGTTCATTGCCACGCCCATATTGTAAGCATAGTCGGTAGTAAAGTAAAACCCGCCGAAATTCTCTTTAAACGGTTTACCGTGATAATATATCCGTACGGTTTTGCTTTGCCCTACAGATGAAAAAGGTAAATCTATCTTTAATTGCTGCCCCTGATGTGCAAAAGGAAGTGTGTTATTTCCCTGCTTAACAGAATCAACGGTCAATTGTAACAAATGAAGATAGATGCTTGAAAGCGGGGCAATCTTCGCTTCAATCGTAACATCGGTATAGCCTTTTAACTCTTCTTGTAAAAAATTTCTAATTTCCAGATTTATATCATAATGTGATGCATGAATCGTATCGGCTTTGGTTTGCGCCGATAAGTTCTGAGTAAAAAGTAAAACGATAATTGAAATGATAATATTGATCTGCTTCATAATATGGATTTTTAAGTTGCGAAAATAAACAAAAAACTTTCAGTATATGGGTATTCCAATAAAATAGTACCTTTGCCCCCTAATTCAAACTATCATGAAAAAAATCTTAAAAATCACAGGATTAACACTTTCTATTATTATTGTTTTAATGATTGTATTGCCTTTTATATTTAAAGGTAAAATAATGGAAATAGTAAAAAAAGAAGCCAACGAGATGCTTACGGCAGAAGTAAATTTTAAAAAAATTGGACTCAATCTCTTTTCAAACTTTCCCGCTCTTTCGGTGAATATTAAAGAGGTATCGGTAATAGGTAGAGATACTTTTAAAGGCGATACTTTAATCTATGCAAAAAAAATTGGTGTTTCCGTGAATTTGATGAGCCTCTTCGGAAATAATGGTATAGAAGTAAGAAAAATAACTATTGATCGTCCCGTTGTTCATCTGTTCATTGATCATGTTGGGAATGCCAATTGGGATATTGTGAAACCTTCTGACAAAAAAGATGATAAACAAAAATCAAAAAATAAAACCGACGAAGAATCTTCAAGTTCTTTTAAGTTGTCTATCAAAAATCTATCTATAACAAAAGGAGATATTATATATAACGATAAAAAAGGGAATTTGAAAATGATTGCCCATAATTTGAATTTTAACCTGTCGGGCGATCTTACCGCCGATTTGGTAACATTAAAAACAAAGTTGGGCATCGAAAAAACCTCTTTCATTATGAGCGGAATACCATATATGAGTAAGGCAAAGATTCATTTTAAAGGAGATATTAAAGCCGATTTGAAAAATAATAAATATACATTTCAAAAGAATGAGTTAAATCTGAATGCCTTAGGACTCTGCTTTTCGGGTTGGATGGCAATGCCGAAGGATGGAATAGATATGGATATCTCTTTACAACTTCTAAAGTCTGATTTTAAAAACTTTCTATCCCTTATTCCTGCTTTATATGCCAAAGATTTTAAGAAAATTGAAACGGCAGGCACGCTCGCTCTTTCCGCTTCTGCAAAAGGTAAAATGATCGGCGATATTTATCCCGCATTTCATCTGAATATCCAAATTGAGAATGCCATGTTTAGATATCCTGATCTACCAAAATCTGTGGAAAATATTCAGATTTTAACTAATATTTCGAGTCCGGGCGGTACATTAGATAATGCTACAATTGACCTTAACAAGTTTCATGTAGAGATGGGCGGCAACCCGTTGGATATAAAATTGCTGCTGCAAAAACCAATTTCAAACCCTACTTTCGATTTTACTGCAAACGGAAAAATTGATTTGAATACGGTGAAAGATTTTTATCCTTTAGATGAGACAGATATTACAGGACTTTTAACCGCCAATCTGGTTGCCAAAGGCGATATGGCTTCCATAGATGCACAAAAATATGATAATCTGAATGTTAAAGGTGGATTGGAACTTGCAAACGGAAAGATAAAATCAGATATAGTCAATGATAATCTGCTGATTGATAAGTTTAAACTTGATTTCACACAACGCTACGTTCACTTGGCAACCACCGCGACAATTGGAAAAAATGACCTTAAAGCAGATGGCGCTTTAGAAAATGTGATTGGATATGTGCTAAATAATGATGTGATTAAAGGACAATTAAAACTTAATTCAAACTATCTAAATATTAACGAACTGCTTGGTGATGAAAATCCTGAAGAAAAATCAAAAGCATCGAAAAAAGAACCCCCTGTTTCCGGAGAAACTCCAGAAATTGAATCTATCCCTATGTCAGTGATTGAAATTCCGAAAAATATTGATTTTATGGTTAATGTGAGTATTAAACAATTGGTTTATGATCATTTTGATCTTCGTCAGGTTTTGGGAACTGTTACAGTAAAAGATCAGATATTAGATTTTAAAAATTTAAGTATGAAAACATTAGGTGGAGATATGAAAGTGGCAGGGATCTATAATGTGCAAAATCCGATAAAACCAGAAGTGAATATGAAAATCAACATGAATAATGTGGATGTTCAGCAAACCGCTAGAACTTTTGTTACAGTACAAAAATTGTTGCCCATTATTCATAAAACAAACGGACGCATTTCAATGGATTTTGAAATGAAAACATTGTTAGACAATACAATGTCACCTATTTATAATACCTTGAATGCTACAGGTAAAGTATTCTCTAATGGTCTTACAATTGAGAATGTGGAAGTGTTTAATAAAATTTCCGATGCCCTAAAAATGGATAAATTGCGCAAATTAACTTTAGATGCTTTTAATTTTTCATTTACCTGTAAAAACGGAAGAATAATCACGCAACCTTTCGACATTAAATTTGGTAATATTAAGGCTTCAGTATCAGGAAGTACCGGACTTGATGAAACCATTGATTATAATATCAATTCCAAAATTCCACGTAGTGAATTGGGTACAGAAGCCAATAAAGTAATTGCCAATCTGGGAACCAATGTATTAGGAACGGGTGTCAATGTTACTTTGCCTGAAATCATTGAATTGCCAATTGGGGTTGGTGGAACTTTTAAAAATCCAACAGTAAAATTAGGTGCAGTAGGCAACACAGGAAAAGCGTTGGTAAAAGATGTGGTAGAGCAAGTTGTAGAACAAGGAAAAGAGATTGTGAAGGAACAAATTACAATCGCTGTTGAAGAAGCAAAAAAACAGAAAGAAAAACTTATTGCTGAAGCGCAAAAACAAAAAGATGCATTAGTAAAGCAAGCACAAGTAGCCGGAAAAAATTTAGTTTTAGAAGCCGATAAACAAGGGCAGGCATTGATTAAGAAAGCAGGAAATAACCCCGTAGCAAAAAAAGCAGCCGAAGAGAGCGCTAAAAAACTGAAACAAGAGGCACAGAAGAAATCGGATAATTTAGTAAAAGATGCAGAAAATGAAGGGAATAACTTGGTTAGTAACGCAGAAAAAATAGGAAACGATTTAATAAAAAAGGCAGAGTGAGTAGGATAATTATCAGTTCTTATCAACGAGATGTGTTTTTGATGTTCAATATCCAAATCAAATACTCACAACCTCTTGCCCTACTGCACACTCAATACACCGTTTCTTCTCACAATATTCATGATGCAACTCTAACAATGCCTGCGAATGGCTCGCATGTTTGGCACAAAATCCCATTTGTTGATACTTATTGGTAATATGATTCTCTTCAAATGGAAGTAATTCAAGTAACTGCATACTGTATTCCTGCAGTTTATCATTGCCCGTAAAAGTTCCAAAAGCATATAAAAAAGGAATCAATGCATTGATGAGAAGCAAATAAAAACTTTGTTCTCCCATTATTTTTTCGCTTTCGTGACTTGCTTTCCCAAAATAATAATGTGTTTTCCAATAATCATTGGGCTTATTTACAAATATCGTCCCAGCGGCTTGGCGCAGGCGGGGCTTCCACTGCCGCTCGGACGGGCGCAAAACTTCCAAATTTGCACAAACTTTCAGGCGAGTTACTGCCCCGCTTGCGCCAAACCGCCCGTTAGCGGCAATGCGGGGGAACAGCAGTGCGATGAAATATTCGAGATGAAAATTGAATAAAAAATGTTATCTTTGCATTTTTACAAAATAAAAAAGAGAATGGATATAAAAGGCAGAATAACAGGCATAAAATATAAAGTTTCACTTGCTGAAACTTTGA
>WRGQ01000039.1 GCA_009787115.1 Bacteroidota bacterium | reverse complement strand
TTCCACAATCCGGGCTTCGAATTCGTTGAATGGAACACCAACTCTGACGGAACCGGCGACTCTTATTTACCCGGAAGTGAATACTGTGATGACGAAAATTTGATACTCTATGCAATATGGAAGCGGGATTGTAATACCCCACCGATTCGTATCACCTATAAAGGTAAAAAAAGAGAACTTCCACCAAATTAGTGAGTGATTTTAGATTTCACCGCCCGCCGCTTTTTACAAATTTTGACTATAGTAGCAATAAAAAGCTCACTAACAGAGTAAAAGAATATTCTTATTATATTTTTTTACGAGAATAATGAATTTTGATTACAAACATACGCAGTTTGTATTTTTGTATGTTATCAGATATTGATTTTTGTTATACTTTTGCCACCAAATTAGATATAAACGCTTTGACTCAATAATCATCAAATAATAAGAAAATTGCAAATAAATTATTCTGAAATTTTTTATATATCATTACAATAAATACAAATTCAATAAAAGATAACATTATGAAATGTCAAAACAAAATTAAAAAAACGTTTTTTTTATTACTCGCTTTTATGGTAGCCCTAAACTCTTTTGCACAGAGTGGGCAGGGCAGAAATTTTTATGTGGCATTTGCCAGGGATAACGAAAAACCGGTTAATGAGGTTGAATTGAAGTTGAGGGTTGTGACTACCGTTGCCACAACGGTAACACTTTCTTTTACAAGCAACAGCAATTTGAACCACAATTTGACTATTCCTGCAGGAACAGTCTATGACTATACCTTGACGCCTGCGGAGAAAAGCGCTTCTTATACGACAGGATTAATGGCTAATACGAAAACCATTAAAGTAACAGCATCGGCGCCAATTGTATTGTATGCATCAAATTGCAGTTATAAATCAGTCGATATCACCCGTATCTTGCCTGAAGAAGACTGGGGAAAAGAGTATTATAAAAATACCTCAAACAATAGCGTAATACTGATAGCCAAAGAAAATAATACGATAATTGACTTTATATTAAATGGAAGTACTTCGTTTTCTCGTACTTTACAAGCAGGAGAGATGCTTTTTTCGCCGGGACCTATTTACGTGGGAACGAAAATTGTGTCGAACAACAAAGATTTTGCTTTTTTTGAAAATGCATTACAGGGAAGTTCGCTTCAATTTGCACAGTTATTTCCGATTACTCATTGGGGTTTGAAATTTATTGTACCACCTGATATATACAACAATTATAATGCACGTATTATTGCCAGTCAAATAACCAATGTGAATATTTATTATACGGATGGTACTACGGAGAGTGCTCAACTTAACCCTCAGTTCAGTAGTAACAGGTATAAGGACATAGTGAATGGTGCTGGCATCCCCAATGATCCACCGACACAAACACCCAAAAGAGCCTGTTACGTTGTTGCGGATAAACCGGTAGGCGTTTGCGTTTTTCTTGAACCTTCGACTAATCCTGGAATACCTTCAATGTCGCCTGCGGAAACATGGTTACCTCCTGTAGACCAACCGGAACGGAATGTTATGATCAAACCTTTTTCTTTTAATACTACCTATTTATTTGGCATCACGAAACATTACGCAATCATCATTACCCCTGTTGCAGGAAAGGAAAATACTACCGTATCTATCAACGGAGAATTTCCGCAAATATTGAATCACCCTATGACCTGGGTAGCGAATAATGTTGGAAATAGCGGATATTCCATTGCAAGATATGAGTTGGGTGACAATAAAACTCCTGCCGCTATGAACAGTACTTATAAATTTGATAATCCCAACGGCGTGATTGTGCTGGCTTACGGAAATGATAATAATGGAGGTTCCTATTTTTGCACCCCAAGTGGTAGCGGAAGTGTTACGAATTTGCCGGTAGGATTTACCGTGAACGGCATAAGTTGTTTCAATGTAAACGGGACGGTTTATAACAGCGGTACCTCTTTTCTTTTTAGCGCCTTCCCCAATACGCTTTCCAACATTAAGTGGGTGTTGAACGGAACGGAAATAGCAGGCTCTTTCAATCAAAATAACGTGAGTGTAAACGATTTGCCCGATGGATATTATACCCTTACCATGACTGCCCTTTTGGGTTCGGATCCACAAAGTATTTCTACTTTCTTCTATGTGGGAAACAAGCAGATAACAGGCATTCCTAACGGTAACAATGCTAATCAGGGAACAAGATTTTATGTGGCATTTGCAAAAGTTGATACGATTACCACCGTAAAAAAGAACATTGACCAGAATGCAATAAACCATAATGTTGAATTGATATTGCGGATGACCGCTTCTGAAACAACAGATGTAACACTTTCTTTTACGGAAAACCAGACGCTTAACACCACATTTTCCATTCCGGGAGGAATAACCGATTATGTACTGTCGTATGAAAGGGCGTGCGCTGCCTATTCGGGACTATCTTCCTACCCCAACAGGATGAAGAAAACCATCTTAATAACCACTTCCTCCCCGATAACATTGCACGCCATCAGCACATGTTTGGCTTCGGTTGAAGCCACGATGGTTTTTCCCGTAGAAAACTGGGGAAAAGAATATACTAATGTAAGTTTACCTGCAGATATAGATCCCAATTTACTGCCGGATACCTATGCAGCAGGATATATAGTGATTGCGGATGAGGACAACACTAAGATTGATTTTACAAGAGACAATCTGAGTGGATTTCCTAATTATACAAGAATATTGAATAAAGGAGAGGTAGAATATATGTTTCTACCCGGACCTGCGGGTGGTTTAAATTCAATGTCCCAATTGCATATTAGAGCAGACAAACCGGTGGGTTATTTTGAAATAAATACAAAAGCTGTCATAGATACTAATAGAATTGACTGTATATTAGATAATTCTAATATCACTAGTCATACCTTTGAACAAATGGCGCCGCTGAAACATTGGGGCAAGAAGTTTATTTTGCCTACCGGTACTACAGGAAGCAATCTTATACGAATTACTGCAAACGATGCTTCTGCCGTGGTGAATATCTACTATATGGATGGAACTAACGATGTTATATCCCTCGAGGGATGGAATAATCATTGTAAGGATATATGCCTCTCAGGAACCCGTAATTCCGCCTATATTGTATCGAACAAACCGATATGTATTGCTACTTATCACTTATCGGGTATGCAACAGGGAGAATTATTAGTGGGTATGCAACCGGGAGAAGCGTGGTTGCCCCCTGTTGAACAAAGAGTACACAATGTTTTGGTAAGCCCGCTTGATTTGAACGGCTCACACATTTTTCATCCGATGAGACACGCAGTCGTAATTATTACGCCTACTTCCGGCAGAGAGAATACAACCGTATCTATCAATGGCGAACCTCCTCAAACATTGAACCACCCTATGACCTGGATAGCGGATAATATCAGAGGTAGCGGATACTCTTTTGCAAGATATTATCTGGGCGCCAATAAACCCGGTGAGCATTTGAATACTACTTTCAGGTTTGATAACCCTAACGGCGTATTAGTATTGGCTTACGGACAGGGCAGTTACGCCAATTACTATTATGCTGCAGGCTATGGCGGATATGACTTTTCGGTGTCGTTCACTGTTGATGATATTCCTTCTGCTGAAGTGGACGGAAAATATTTCTGCAAATCCGACTACATCTTTGACGCAATAATTCCACCCTCTTTTGAAAATCAGTATATCAAATGGTTTTTTAATGGTATTGAAGACCAAAATGGAAGAGGGCTTATTCATTTTCCAAAAACATTGTCGCCGGGTGTTTATGAAGTTAAATTGAGATATGAGGATACCGATGGATTTATTGATGAGAGTACAACTACATTCACAGTCAATCAAGCCTCCACGCTTACGCGCTCCGGCGGTGACGCCTCACAGACAGTGTGTCAGGGCAGCGCCATTAACGATATTGTTTACACACGTGGCGGCAGTGCAACCGGCGTTAGTATATCATGGTCTCCCACTACGCCCACAGGAATAAATTTTAACTCTGCCAG
>WRGQ01000038.1 GCA_009787115.1 Bacteroidota bacterium | reverse complement strand
GCCGCTTTCGGGATATAGCGTAGTCCGGTTATCGCGCCTGCTTTGGGAGCAGGAGGTCGCAAGTTCGAATCTTGCTATCCCGACAAAGAGAAACAGCGACTTTTAAAGGGTCGCTGTTTTTTTATCTATAATCCAACTTAATAAACACAAAAATCATAATGGTAAATGCCCACAAGGAGGAGCCGCCGTAACTAATCAACGGCAAAGGTATTCCAATAATGGGCAACAGTCCAATAGTCATTCCGATGTTAATAAAAAAGTGAAAAAAAATAATGCCGGCAATTCCGTAGCCGTAGTATTTTACAAAGTTGTCCCGCTGTCGTTCTGCAAGTCGTAATATTCTTAATACAAAGCCTGTAAACAGGAAGCAAACGACCAAACTTCCAAAGAACCCCCACTCCTCTCCAATACCACAGAAGATAAAGTCGGTATGTTGTTCGGGGACAAAGTTCAGTTTAGTTTGAGTTCCGTTGCGATATCCTTTTCCGATCAATCCACCTGAGCCGATAGCAATTTTTGATTGGTTGAGGTTATATCCTGCACCCTTCGGGTCGTCCACCTTTCCAATCATAGTATCAATACGTGTTTTTTGGTGTTGCTGCAACACGTTGTTATATCCCCAATTAACGCCGGCAATGAAAATCAACGTCAGTATATATACTATAGCATTTCTTACTAATTTCTTTTTACTTTTTCTATTCCAAATCCAAAAACCGATAAAAATAGTGGTAGCTAACGCAATAGCATACAGTTCATTAAAAAACATAGTGAACAGAAAAAGCGCCACTGCCGTACCTCCTACTACTAATAGCCAACCGGTTAACCCCATTCTGTAAAACAGTAGGATAAAAGATAAAAACACGAGCGCCGAACCGGTATCTTTTTGCAGCATAATAATAAAAACAGGAGCCAAAATGAGTGCAAAAGCTACTAACCACGTATTTCTTTTTTGCTGAGAAGTTTTTCCTTCGCTGAAAAATTTAGCCAAAGCAAGCGCCGTTCCAAGTTTACAAAACTCAGTGGGTTGAATGTTGAAATTTCCTATTTTAATCCAAGCATGTGCACCGTTAATATCGGTTCCCACAAAAAGTACAGAGATCATTAACAACAAACAAAACAAATAAATAGGATATGCCAAGTAAGAGTAGTATTGTCCTTTCATTAAAAGAATTAGAATAGCTATTACAAATGATGTTCCTATAAAAACAAGTTGTCGGGTATAGGCATTATTGAAGTTAAAGAAATCTTCTGCCGCTGGGTTATAAGAGGTCGAAAAAACAGTAATCCATCCCACAAAGAGTAAGGCAAGATAATACAACATTAATTGTATATCAAAACCGCGGGAACTGCCAAGTTGAACTTCTTTTATCATAATGTTATTTTATTGATATCGAGATAATGCGTTGTTCAAGGTCTTTTCTTTTTACTGTTCTATTGAGGTAAAACTCAGTAATGAGGCTTGCAATGGGGGCAGCCACAGCAGCGCCAAATCCGCCGTTTTCTACCAAACAGAACACTACTATTTTCGGTTCATCTTTGGGCGCGATGCACACAAAAACCGAGTGATCTTTTCCGTGAGGATTTTGTGCGGTTCCTGTTTTACCTAACACTTTAATGCCGGGGATTTGCGCAACCCGTGCCGTACCGTTCAATACCGCATTCTCCATTCCTGCAATGAGTGCGTCGAAATGTCTTTTATCGAAACCGCAGTCTATTTTTTCGGAATAGCGTTCGTTGAGAGAGTCTTTTGTGCCTATTGCTTTAATAACGTGCGGTTTATAGTAAAAACCTCTATTGGCAATTATGGCTACAAAGTTTGCCATTTGTATCGGGGTTACTGCTGCCTCGCCTTGTCCTATTCCCATAGAAACTACCGAGTTGCCGTTCCACGATTTTCTGTAACGTTTATCAAAAAATTCAACACTGGGAATAATACCCTTCAATTCGTAAGGCAAATCTGAGTCGAATCTAACTCCAAAACCTAATGCATTGATATAATTTTTCCATGCCTGATACGATTCCTGTATAGTTTTGTATTTTTTTCTGTTGGAGAGGACGTTGTAATATGCTCTACAAAAATAAGCATTACAGGACGTTGCAATAGCACCTATTAAATCGGGGTAGTTAGCATGGACGTGGCACTTAACAATATGAGACCCCATATTATAACCGCCGCCGCAGGGATATTGCGTGCTCGGCGTAATCACCTCTTCCTGCAAAGCAATTAATCCGTTTGCTAATTTGAAAGTAGAGCCGGGCGGGTACATTGCCATCAGTGCGCGGTTGAAGAGCGGTTTCAGGATACTGTCTCTGTTGAGGGCGGCGTAGTTTTTGCTGCGCGCACTTCCCACCAACAAATTAGGGTCATAAGAAGGGGTAGAAACGATACACAGAATCTCACCGGTAGCAGGTTCAATGGCAACAATACTGCCACGTTTGTTTTCCATCAGTTTTTCACCGTATTCCTGCAATTGCAAATCTATTGTGCTCCACAAAGAGAGCCCCGGTATGGATATCTCATCTTCAGCGCCATCTTTATAACTGCCCATCTCCCTATTGTGAACATCTACCAACACCTTACGCTTCCCTTTTGTTCCGCGCAATTCCTGTTCGTATGCCTTTTCAATTCCGCTGATACCGATATAGTCGCCTAATTGGTAGTATTCGTCTTCTTCCAATACTTTCTGTTCCACCTCGCCTACGTATCCCAGAATGTGTGCTGCTATAGGTTTTGGATAGTGCCTTAGCGTTCTGTTTTGAACGAAGAAACCGGGGAATTTGTACATCTTCTCCTGTAAATAACCATAATTGGCTTTCGACATTTGCTGCGCCACCAACGAAGGCTTCAGTTTGGAATAAGCACGTGCTTTTTCAATACGTTTCATCAATTCTTCTTTGCTAATATCTAAAATAAGGCACAGGTCTGTCGTATCAAACGCGCGCACTTCGCAGGGGACCACCATTAAATCGTAGGCGGCATCATTATAAACCAACAAAGAATCGTTTCGGTCGTAAACCAATCCACGTGCGGGGTGGTCGGTAATTTCACGCAACGCATTATCGTCCGCCCGTTTTTTGTATGAAGAGTCTAATACCTGTATTTTAAACAACTGCAACAAAAATACAATAGCTACGCCAATAATAATATAGGTAATAATGCGGTAATGTCTATCCATTTATTTACTCCTTCTACTGAGGGTTAATGCTAATTGTTTCAATGTTTCTTTTTTCTCAATATTAAGAGAAGTAGCTTCAATATTTAGATAGGCTTTATTCAGCAATTCATCTACTGTTTTTTCCGTTTCCTCCTTGCAATGCAATTCATCAAAAATTGTTTTCACGGCATTAAATTTTTCATTTTTTGAATAATGATTTGAAGAAAAATAATGCTGAAGCAGGGATTTTTGTTTTTCGTTTGCGTGTTGTAAAGCGTGTAGAAAGAGGTATGTTTTTTTGTTAGTCTGAATATCGCCGCCAATCTCTTTTCCGAATGTTTCCGCATCGGCATAAACATCTAACATATCATCTACCAATTGAAACGCCAATCCGAGGTTAATTCCGAAATTATAGATAGCATTTTGGTCTTCTTCGGAGGCATTTGCTAAGATGGCGCCAATTTTCAGGCAACCGGCGAGCATCACGGCAGTTTTCAATCTAATCATATTCAGATATTCATTCAGAGTAACCTCTTCCTGTGTTTCAAAATCAAGGTCATATTGTTGCCCCTCGCAAACTTCGATAGCGGTTTTAACGAACAGGTTCGACATTTTGATAAGCGTTTCCGGCGTACAGGGCGTTTTAAGCAGTTGTTGCATTGCCATAGAAGCCAGCACATCGCCGGAAAGTATAGCGATATTGCTGTTCCATTTTTTATACACAGTCTCTTTTCCGCGACGAATCGGGGCGCAGTCCATAATATCATCGTGAATGAGCGTAAAGTTGTG
>WRGQ01000037.1 GCA_009787115.1 Bacteroidota bacterium | reverse complement strand
AGAGAGATTGCGGTGATAATAGCGTCGGGGCACACCTCTTCCCATTCCGAACAGAGAAGTTAAGCCCGACCGCGCCGATGGTACTGCCTCTTCAGGTGGGAGAGTAGGTCGTCGCCCAATACTTAAACGCCCCTCTAATCGAAGGGCGTTTTTTTTTGTTACATGTCGGTTAAGAAAAAGTTTGAGGTGCTATGAAAAAAATTATCTTGCACTGAACCTATTGTTTAAACATTTATCCAAGTTTAATCAAAAAAAAGGCGGAGGTTGAACCTCCGCCTGACTTTGCGCCTGACTTTGCCTAAGCGCTATTAACCATCACAAATAAAGCGTTATTCTTCTTTATTTTCGATGTCTTGTTTCAATGTTTTGAAGATGTCCAAATCGCCTAAGGTTGTTTTTTCAGAGTTTTCGTTTATTTTCTCAATATCTTTCTTTTGCTTCTTTTCTTCGGCGGCTACCCGTTTCTCTTCATCTTCTTTACTTTCCTGCCAGGTTTTGGTATGAGAAAGGTTTATTTTCTTAGCATCTTTTTGGAACTCAATCACTCTAAATGCGAGCGTTTCTTCAATTTTAGGATTCGATTTATCTTCTTTTTGTAATGCACGGGAGAAGCAGAAGCCTTCAATACCATACGGTAATGAGATGGTGTATCCTTTATCGGTTTGCGCAACAATAGTACCTTGATGTGTGGTTCCAACAGCAAAAACAGTTTCGAAAACATCCCATGGATTTTCTTCCAACTGTTTGTGTCCCAAACTCAATCTGTGGTTTTCGATATCTACTTCCAATACAATCACTTCGATAGTGTCGCCAATTTTCGTAAACTCGGCAGGATGTTTGATTTTTTTAGACCATGAGAGGTCGGAAATGTGTATCAATCCGTCCACGCCTTCTTCTAATTCAACAAAAATGCCGAAGTTTGTGAAGTTACGTACGATAGCAGTGTGTTTAGATCCGGCAGGATATTTTGTGGTAATATCAGTCCATGGGTCAGGAATGAGTTGTTTAATACCCAGCGACATTTTTCTTTCTTCTCTATCTAAGGTAAGGATTACGGTTTCTACTTCATCACCTACTTTTAAGAAATCGTGAGCAGTACGCAGGTGTTGTGACCACGACATTTCGGAAACGTGGATTAAACCTTCAACGCCAGGAATTACTTCAATAAATGCGCCATAATCGGCAATAACCACTACTTTACCTTTAATTTTATCTCCCACTTTCAGGTCAGCGTCTAATGCATCCCACGGGTGAGGTGTTAATTGTTTCAAACCAAGTGCAATACGTTTTTTATTTTCGTTGAAATCAAGAATTACCACATTAATTTTCTCATCTAATTGAACAATCTCTTCGGGATGGTTGATGCGTCCCCACGACAGGTCGGTAATGTGGATTAATCCGTCCACGCCGCCCAAATCTATAAATACGCCATAACTGGTAATGTTTTTCACAATACCTTCTAAAATTTGACCTTTTTCCAAACGGGCAATAATTTCAGCTTTTTGAGCTTCCAATTCGTCTTCGATCAACGCTTTATGAGAAACAACGACATTTTTATATTCGTGGTTAATTTTCACTACTTTAAATTCCATCGTTTTATTCACATAGATATCGTAGTCGCGAATCGGCTTCACATCAATCTGTGAACCGGGTAAAAATGCTTCTATTCCGAATACATCAACAATTAAACCACCTTTAGTTCTGCATTTTACATATCCTGTAATGATTTCATTATCGTCATAAGCCTGATTTACGCGGTTCCACGATTGTAACATACGTGCTTTTTTGTGCGATAATTGAAGCTGTCCAGTTGCATCTTCTTGATTTTCAACATATACTTCAATTTCATCTCCAATTTTAATATTGGGATTATAGCGTAATTCTGAAGCAGTGATAACACCATCTGATTTAAAACCGATGTTTACAACGATTTCACGAGTGTTAAAGGAAACGATTGTACCTTTAATTACAGCGTTTTCATCAATAGATTTAAAAGACTTTGTGTACAGTTCGGCATAGCGTTCTTTTTCGGTAGCGCTATATTTAGAACCTTTTTTCTCAAGATTATCCCAATTAAAATTTTCTAATGAATCGTAGGCAACCGGAATCTCTTTTGAGAATGTTGGTTTTTTTACAGTTGGCAACTCTTCTGCGGTAGTGGTTTCTTCAACAGCGGGGAGTTCTACAGCTTGTTCTTCCTGTTCTTCAACAGCGGGGAGTTCTACAGCTTGTTCTTCCTGTTCTTCAACAGCGGGGAGTTCTACAGCCTGTTCTTCCTCATTAGATAATGGGTTTTCTGAAACCGAGGTATCTACTGTAACCGAAGTTTCAGGTACAATTTCTTCCTGAACGGGTAGTTCTACTACTTGTTCTTCGTTGGATGCTTCCATTTCAGGAGCATTAATTAATTCTTCTTGCATTTTGTTAATTTTTGAATCAAATATAGATTCTTTTTAGTTTGACTTCGAGGTTAACTTATTGACTATCAAACCGAAGAGCCTCTTTCGGTTGGGGAGGCAAATATATATTATTTCATTAATAAAATGGTTAAGAAGTTGATATTATATTTTTTTTATTTTCGCCACGTATGAAAACAACCAAAATACTTGATTTAAAAAGGAAAAAGAACGTCATTATTCTGGCACACTATTATACATTGTCTGAAGTACAGGATATTGCTGATTTTGTGGGAGACAGTTTGGCGCTTTCCAAAAAAGCCACGGAAACCGATGCGGAGATTATTCTTTTTGCCGGCGTACATTTTATGGCAGAAACCGCCAAAATCTTATCTCCTCACAAGAAGGTGTTAATTCCCGATATAAATGCCGGATGTTCATTGGCAGATAGTTGTCCTGCCGAACAATTAGAACTCTTTTTAAAAGATTATCCCAATCACAAAGTGTTGAGCTACATTAATTGTTCTGCAAAAGTGAAAACACTTTCCGATATTATCGTAACCTCAGGAAATGCTTTAAAGATTGTGAATGCACTTCCAAAAGATGAAAAAATTGTTTTTACTCCCGATAGAAATCTGGGCGCGTATATTAACAAAGAAACCGGAAGAGAGATGGTTCTTTGGAACGGCGCCTGCCATGTACACGACCAGCTTACCGCCGAAGAAGTGTATAAGTTAAAAGCAAAATATCCAAATGCTAAGGTATTGGCACATCCGGAATGTAAGGCTACCGTGCTGGCGCTTGCCGACTTTATTGGCTCTACAGCAGCTATGCTCTCTTTTACAAAAGAAGACACCGCAAATGAATATATTGTAGCAACCGAAACAGGCATTTTATATGAAATGGAAAAACAGAATCCTGCCAAAAAGTATTATGTGGTAAACAACCCCGAAACCTGCTCTTGCAACAACTGCGAATATATGAAATTAAATACATTAGAAAAGATTTACAACGCCTTATTAACCGAATCTCCCGAAATTATTTTAGAAGAAGAAGTTATGAGTAAAGCGTTGATTTCTATACAAAAAATGTTTGAATATTGATTTATTAAACGACCGTGAAAATAAAATGTATTCATTTTACTATCCTATTTCTACTGAGTATTATTTCAGTTTGGGCGCAAAATACCAATGGAACGGATTTTTGGGTAACTTTCGGGAAAAACCCGATGGGAAGTAAATCAGGAGAATACCCTGATATACGAATACGCATCGTGAGCGATGATCAGCCGATAATGGGAACCATCACTTTTACCAATTCAAACACTACAAGACTTATTAATATGCCTGCGTATAGCGTAGCAAATTTTGACCTTACTACTGTTGAAGTGTTAGATGTATGTAATATGGAGGAGGGAAAAAACAATAAGAGTATTCATATGAGAGCTACACCGTTACGGTAACGGCAGATCCATTCAAAGGGGGTGAAGTAGAAGGAGGCGGAGAGAATATTCCCTACCTGACCGAGAT
>WRGQ01000036.1 GCA_009787115.1 Bacteroidota bacterium | reverse complement strand
GGGTCTCTACGTCTAAGAACCCCAGAAGATGTTTTTCCATCACGCATTTTGCCCTGCCTGCGTTACTTTTATTGGGCATACATCTTAATCGTACATATTAGATTATGTAATACGCTATATGTAGTGTATTACGATTGACTTGGTACGCTATGAAAAAGTGGTGACAGGTACGTTTTGCGTGGGAATAATGATTTAAAATTATTTATGGAATAAATATTTTATTAACAATAAATGATTTAAACCATTTTACAAAAAAATGGCGGCAAAGCCGCCCATATAATAATTTTTAACCGATTGTTTTGTTAAGGAATTAAAAAATCCCCATTCTTTTTTATATATGTATTCTTAATATCATTTGCTACTGGGTCTCCTGTAAAGTGGTTGTATGCGTTTTTAATAATTCCGTCAGTTCTGTTTGTGTAAAGATCCCATAAATCAGACTCTATATCAAGAATTCTTAGGATTTCCGCAAGTTCAGATAATTTTACTTTTGTACAACCATTTTTCATTTCAACTTTTGCTATTGCTCCAATCAATTCATAAATTTCTTCATTTGTCATTTTTTTCCTCCAAGTTTGGGCTGTTTCAAAATTTGCTATTTTAAAACAGCCCAAACTATTTTTACTTTGTTTTCTCCGCAATGAAAGCATCAAATTCTTCCTGTGTTGCAGTAACCCATAACTGACCCCTTCTCATATAAATGCCAGCTTTTTTGCCTTGCGAGACAAAGAAATTATTGAAACCTTCATCAATCCCTACGCTGATATTGTCTCCTATCTTAAGCGCATCGGCATTTCCAAGATACATAAATCCTCTAATGGGTTGTAGCCATTCGATGGCTGGTACAACGTCTGTAGTAATTGGACGGTAGGAACCATTACCAGTATTAGCGTCTCCTTTCAATGTGGAAGGAATTTTAATATAACCAATAGGATTGTGTCCAAATACTCCATAAGCAGCTTCCACTTTAAAGAAATCTGTAAAATAAATATATCCACCTCTATTACTACGATCAATTTCATAGCCTCCTTCAAGAGCCATTATTCGAGTCAAGCCTTCGGGCAATACAAGGGACTTCAAACGGTTTTTTGAAAATGCTGCCGCCTCAATTATCGCTAGTTTACCTGAATTGGAAAAGTTTATTTTTGAAATCATATTGTTGGCAAAAGCACAGGTGTTTATCCTTGTTACGTTTTCCGGTATTGTAAGTTCTGTCAACTTATTACCGCAAAAAGCCCCACTGCCTATTTCTGTAACACTTGAAGGAATATCTATTGATGTAAGCTGATTGTTGGCAAAGACTAGAAGAGGTATTTTTGTGATATTTTTAGGCATTGTTACAGAGGTAAGTTGATTTTCGGCAAAAGCTCCCGGAGAAATACTTACACCTTCTGGTAAGTTCAGTATTTTGATACCTCTTGCCATAAATGCTTCAGTACCTATAGATGTAACTGTTGATGGTATTGTTACGCTTTCAAATACTTCTTTGTCTTCCCATTTATTAAATTTAAGAATAATATCTATATCATATTCCCCTCCGGCAAAAGCTCCTTCTGCTATTTCAGTAACATTGATACCCTGTATCTGTGCTGGCACAACAAGGTCTCGTACTCCATTTTTAACTTTATCCTTGTATCTTGTGATTGTAATACCGCCTGTCCTGTTTTGCTTATACTCAAGATCGTCTTCTGTAATAGGCGTAGTAATCTTTTGTGGTTGTTTTGCTTTCTGATAAGCTAGTATTTTTGGATCCGCAAGTTTCTTTTTTGCATCATTGGCTTCTTTAGCTTTCGGATAAAGATCGAGTATCGACTCGTAGGACTCAATTGCTTTGCCATAATCACCTTGTTTAAAGTAATTGTCTCCTTCTTTCAGCAAATCTTTTGCCGAAGGCGCTGCGGTAACCGTTTGAATTCCAATCAGCAAAAACATAAACAATGCCAATGTCCCTACAATTTTTTTCTTGTTCATTTTAAAACTCCTTCTTGTATTGATTTATATGAAAAAGCAGGTCTTTCCACATACATGGAAATCCTACGTTCTTCTTGCTTTTTTACCGCATACTGGGCATGGAAATTCACATCCTACCTTTGTGTTGTTTGGTACAATAAATTGTCCGTTTTATTTCATCATTTTTCATTTCTCCTCTTAAAAACTCTTTTTCAAGTACCATTCATCAAAAATTGGTGATTGACACTAGACGTCTACTGTTTGGTAAAAAACCAACCTGTATATTTATTATCACCGCTCGCAAATGTTAAACTTTTTCCATTATTGTCTATATATATAAATAAATTAGGTGTATCATTTATTTGATTACCAATCCAAGGAAAGTAGCCACCATTTGATACAACTTTCCCAGAAAGTTTATATCCTTTTGTGTAACCTCGATCAGCTACTTCTTTTGAGGGAGTTGATAGAGTCCAACTATCTATTTGATAATTAAAATAAACCCATTGGTAGCCAGAATTGTTAAAAAATAATTCAAGCTTTAAATTATTACTGTCAGAAATTGTTATCTTCATTTGACCATCCCATAACCATATACCAAAGAATTTAGAAATTTCCTGATTATTTTGTTGTTGTTGCTGTGGCTGAGTTTGTTGGCTTTGTTCTGAAGTTCTAACTGTAGAACGAGGATCAGGAGGGCTTGAAGCAGCACCTGAATAAAGCCATAATTGACCGTTTCTAACATAAGTGCCGGCTTTTTTGCCTTGCGATTTGTAATAGTTGATAAATCCTGTTGGCAGTCCAAGTTTAACTAAAGTAGAATCAGGCCAGTTTGCCGGAAAAGTTATTTTTTGTAAACTGGAACTGTTAATGCTAGAAAAAGGCTCTTCACCATAACCCAAAGGTTTACCAATTATTTGGAAAACAGATTCTATGTAAAGTTCACCAATGTTCCATGAATAAAAAGCGCATACACCAACTTCTTTTACTGAAGAAGGTAAAACAAGAATTTGGGGTGAAGATTGCCGAGTTGCATCAAAAAATGCGGAGTCTCCAATTTTGGTTACACTTCTGGGGATTACTAATCCATTTAATTTTCCACCACGCTGTTGCGTGAAATGACTAAATGCATTATCACCTATTTCACGTAATGTGTCAGGTAGTATGATGGTTTCAAGACCATTAGGAAATGTAGGGAAATCAGACCGTTGTAACTGGAAATAAAATGCATCGTCACCGATAGATGTAACAGGAATACCACTAATACGGTTTGGTATTACCATTGTATCACTTCTTTTTTTCTGTGTATCTAAAAAACCCAAGATTCTTATCGTACCATTCGGTAACTGTTCAATTCTGAATTCATCCGGACTTTGCGTAAAAACGATGCTATTTACTGTTAGAGTAAGTACAAAAGCAGTAATCAAAAGTTTCTTGTTCATATTAAAACTCCTTCTTGTGTTGATTTATATGAAAAAGCAGGTCTTTCCATATACATGGAAATCCTGCATTTTTCCAAAAAGTAAAAAAAATGGCATAAAAAGACTATTCTTCTCCTTTTTGTTACTCTGTTATACAGAGTATCACTATTTTATGGCTAATTGTCAAGCTATACCAGATAAATACAATTATTTAGGTATCAAAAACCGAATTTTTAACAATGAAAACAAAAATACGGCATATTTTAGCCACAAATATTAGAAACCAACGTAATTTATTAGGTTATTCACAAGCAAAACTGGCGGAATTAGCCAATATTGCCCCTTCTTATTTAGCAACTATTGAATTAGAAAAAAATTTCCCTTCTGATATTGTCTTAGAACACATAGCCCACGCCTTAAAAATTGACCCTATTGAGTTATTTTCTATGAGTTGTTACCCAATAGAAGAAATGAGAACCTTCCAAAAAAATGTTATAGAAGCCTACGAACAAGC
>WRGQ01000035.1 GCA_009787115.1 Bacteroidota bacterium | reverse complement strand
CCTTTTTAAAGCGGGATGTAGCGCAGCCCGGTAGCGCGCTTCGTTCGGGACGAAGAGGCCGCAAGTTCGAATCTTGTCATCCCGACCAACAAAAGGTTCCGTAGCTCAATGGATAGAGCAATTGCCTTCTAAGCAATAGGTTACTGGTTCGATCCCAGTCGGAATCGCAAAAGTTTAACGAAGGTTATCAAAGAGCCGGCTTATTGAAAGTAAAATGATAATCAATCCTGTTTAAAACTCTCCCCAAGCGCAGCCCTGTTTTTTGGAGCATAATAATAATACAGTATCAAATCAATGGTTACCAGCAACAGGTTAACAATCCATAAAAAAGTGATAACGTCAAGATTATTCACAAATTTGTGAATAATACCAAAAATATAACCAAGAATGATAATTGCTTCAAATGCAGGACTTTTTCCCAAAACAAATTTGGTTTTTAATGATTTATAGATAGATATAGGCCAACTGACTGCAAAGCAAAACAACATCAGTGCTTCAAAAATACTAAAGGTGTGTGTCATATTATTTTTTTGCAAAAATATAAGAATAAAATAATGCTACAATAATCTTTTTGCCCTGTCGTTAAATTAAATTAATTTTACACTGATATTTGTGAAAAAGAGTGGCATAATCTTCTTATTATTTGTTGTTTCATTTTTTTGTCAAGCGCAACGTTCTGAGGTGGGAACATTGATAGGTACTTCTTTTTATCTCGGCGATTTGAACAATATTCCGTTTCGTGATGCAAAATTTGCCGGCGGTCTCGTGTACAGATACAACTTTACGCCTCGTGTAGCCTTGAAAGCGAATATCTTATTTGGAAAATTAACAGCTTCTGATGAAAAGAATCATAGTTTGAGAAGAGTAAAAGATGATAATGGAAATCTTGCACTTGATGCTAACGGAAATCAACTCTATTTATGGGATTACAAAGAGAGGGGGCTCTCTTTTACTTCTCCCGTTTCGGAAATATCGGCACAATTAGAGGTCAATTTTTTTAATGTTTATAATGTAGAACATAAAAATCAAATCTCCCCTTATCTTTTTGGGGGCGTTGCCTGTTTCTCTTTTAACCCTCAGGCACAGTACAACGGGGTACTCTATGATTTACAACCCATTGGTACGGAAGGACAAGGATGGAATGCCAATAATTCCAAAAGATACTCGCTTACCGGATTTGCTGTTCCATTTGGTATAGGTTTTAAGGCGAACATCGGAACTTATGTGTGTGTGGGTGCCGAGTGGGGACTTCGTTATACTTTCACCAAATATTTAGATGATGTGGGAGGTTTGTATTACGAATTTTCTCCGAACGATATGTCATCGGAGACTTATGAAATTGTGAAATATTTTGCCGATCCTACAGGTAGGCATACTCCCAACTCTCAACGTCACAGCACTATAAAAAACGACTGGTACTCTTTCGCAGGAGTGGTCATCACCATAAGAATTGGAAATGAAGATAGAATTTGTAATATTAAAACGAATGTAAAATTGAAACATAAACGACAGGTAAAGAGGTGAAAATATTGTCACTCGCCACTTGTCACTTGTCACTTGTCACTAAAAATGAATAACAATTTACAAAATATTCCTGAACATATTGCTATCATTATGGATGGCAACGGGCGCTGGGCAGAGGAACAGGGCAAAGAACGTATTTACGGGCATCAAAATGGCGTGCAAGCCGTGAGGAATGCCATTGAAGCCGCCGGTGAAGCAGGCGTAAAATTTCTTACACTTTACGCATTTTCTACTGAAAACTGGAACCGCCCAAAAGAAGAGATTGATGCGCTTATGGGGCTGTTGGTGAAAGCTATTCAAAATGAAATGGATAATTTGATGTCCAATAATGTTCGTTTACAAGCCATTGGAAACCTTTTCTCCCTCCCGATTGAATGTCAGAATGAACTGAAAGACGCTATTGAACAAACCAAAAAAAACAGCGGGTTAACGGTTGTATTGGCGTTGAGTTACAGCGGTCGCTGGGAAATTGTGAATGCCGTTAAAGAGATTATTAAACATGATGTTAATGAGAATGAGATAACGGAGAACAGTTTTGCAACATTTCTGAACACTAAATATATCCCCGACCCTGATATTTTAATTCGTACCGGACGCGAGCGCCGCATCAGCAATTTTTTACTGTGGCAAATCGCTTATACGGAACTCTTTTTCCCTAATATTCTTTGGCCCGATTTTAAAAAGGAAGATCTGTTTGAAATCATTGCAGAATTTCAGACTCGTCAGCGACGCTTTGGCAAAACAGGCGCGCAAGTACAAAGTGAAATCTAACCGCTATGCCTATCAGTTCTAAACAGTTTACTCCTCTCACTATTTTGGGCTTGATGTCCGGAACCTCATTAGACGGTTTAGATCTTGCCTTATGTGATTTTAATAAATCTAACGGAGCGTTTGACTACAAAATCATCAAAACCCACACTTTTCCTTATCCACAAGAATTGTTTCAGAAACTTAGAGACATTTATGATGGCAACGCGCTCTTTTTATGTCAGGTGGAAGTAGAGTTTTCAAACTTTATGGCACAATGCGCCAACCAATTTTTAGAAAATGCAGAAAAGAGACCTCACTATATTGCCTCGCACGGACACACCGTTTTTCATCAGCCTGAAAAAGGACTCACCAAACAGATAGGAAGCGGCGCTATTTTGGCAGCAAAAACCGGAATCTCCACTATCTGCGATTTCCGAACTGCCGATGTGGCTTTGGGAGGTCAGGGCGCTCCGTTAGTACCCATTGGCGACCTTCTACTGTTTCATCAATATGAGGGATGCCTGAACCTCGGCGGAATAGCAAATATTTCCAAATACCGGAATAATATAACTACAGCCTGCGATGTTACATTGTGTAACATGCCACTCAATTATTTAGCGAGACAATATAGTTGTGCGTATGACAAAGAGGGTGCATTAGCCCAAAAAGGCGCGGTGAACTTAGATTTACTGGAAGTGCTTAACAAACCCGACTATTTTTCTTTTAATGCTGCAAAATCTATAGGTTATGAACTTTTTGCAACATATTACCGTCCCTTATTGGAAAGTTTTTCAATTACTGTTGAAGATAAACTGAGAACGGTATGCGAACATATTGCCATACAAATTACTCATAACATAGAAGGATTGCAAACCGTTCTGGTAACCGGTGGCGGCGCAAAAAACAGATTCCTTATTGACCTTATTAAAGAAAAAACAGAAACAAAACTCGTAATTCCCGATGAACAATTGGTTGATTTCAAGGAGGCGCTGATATTTGCTTTTTTGGGCTATCTGCGCATGCATGAAGAGCACAACGCTTTACATTCTGTAACAGGCGCGGATAGAGATTCGTGCGGTGGAACAATATATCTGTAAAATTTTCATTTAAGGATAAATAACATTTTTATATACTTTTGCTACCTCAAAATATTATTATTGCAAATATATGTAATCAATATGAAAAAATTAATTATTCTCATTCAGGTTATTGTTTTACTTGTTGTTCAAAACCTCTCGGCGCAAACCAAAGCCGATACGATTCATGCATCACATTATAATATAAATCTGAAAATTAGAAATTTTTCACAGGAAGAGTTAAAAGGCTATACCGATGTTACGCTTGAAGCAAAGATTGCCCCGCTTTCAAGCATATATCTTCATTTGTTACAATTAACCGTTGATTCTGTTAAGCAGGGAAATAACACACTTTCTTTTGCACATCAGGGGCAGCAATTAAAGATAGATTTGCCTTTCTCATCTGTAGGGCAAAGCAAAACCGTACGGGTGTATTATCACGGTAAACCGTTTAAAGAGAATTTCGGCGGGTTTTACTTTACTACCGACTATGCTTACAATATGGGCGTGGCAATGAACAG
>WRGQ01000034.1 GCA_009787115.1 Bacteroidota bacterium | reverse complement strand
TTAAAAATTAAAAGTTAAAAATTAAAAGTTAAAAATTAAGAGAGATATGAAGCATAACGAAAAAGAATTATTGGCATTAAAAGATGAAGTAAGCCAAATGTGGAAGTTGGTACTTTCGCAACTTGAAAAAACCAAACAGGCATTTTTGAACAACGATATAGAAATTGCCCGCGAAGTGGCAAGTCGGGAAAAAAGAGTAGATGCTTTTGAATTGAAAATAGATTGTGACTGTGAAAACTATATCGCTCTTTACGCTCCTGTAGCGATTGACCTGCGATTGGTATTATCCATGTTAAAAATAAGCGGTACGCTGGAACGCATTGCCGATTTTTGCGAAGGCATAGCAAGGCATGTCATAGAAGAAGACTGTATTGGACTGGAACCCGAACTTATTGAAAATCTTCAAATAGAAAAAATGTTTGATGTTGCGATTTCAATGCTGTCGGACAGTTTTGTTGCGCTTGAATCGGAAAATACAAAAATGTCGGGCAAAATTTTGTCAAAAGATGATGAACTCGACAACTTGTACCACAACGCTATTGACATTATCAGCGATTACATCGGCAAAAAACCGCATTATATACGCTGTGGATTGAAAACCATTTTGCTTGTCAGAAAATTAGAACGTATCGGCGACCATTGCAGCAATATTGTTGAGGATATTGTGTTTTATTTAGATGCAAAGGTTTTGAAACATAGCATTGTTAAAGTTTTTAAAAAAGTGTAATTTTGCAAATATTTAATACATATAAATATGAGGACTAAAATTTTGATAGTTGATGATGACGAACTAATTCGGGAAGTGCTTGAATTTAACCTTGTCAATGAGGGCTTTGAAATAACTTGCGCGGCTTCGGGCGAAGAAGCAATGAAAAAACTCAGTTCGGAACATGCGTTGATATTGCTCGATATTATGATGGGCGGCATGTCTGGCTATCGCTTTGCCGAAGAATTAAGAAAAAAAGGCAACGATATTCCCATTATTTTTCTTACCGCAAAAGATACTGAAAATGATATGCTTACAGGATTTTCAGTAGGCGGAGACGACTATATTTCAAAACCTTTTTCGATAAAGGAAGTTATTGTGCGTATCAAAGCCATATTGAAACGGCAAAACAAACCGGAAGATAAACCTGAAAAAATGATTTTCAATGATTTAACCATAGACCTCAATACCAAAGAGATGTATATCAAATCCAAGAAAATTGAACTGACCAAAACGGAATATAATCTACTTATCTATTTGATACAAAAATCAGACAGGGTAATCTCAAGAGAAGAAATTATTGATACGGTCTGGAAAGAAACGCCGTTTATCACGGAGCGCACGGTAGATGTGCACATTGCTCGTTTGCGTAAAAAACTTGAAAATTATTCGCATCTCATTACAAATAAAACAGGCTTTGGCTACCGTTTTGACCGATCGGAACTATAATCATAAAACAAAAACAAAATGAGATTATCTTATAGAAAAAAATTATTCATCAGTTTTGTATTTATTTTTTCACTCTTTACTGCCGGCGTAGTTATATTTGAGCAATCCAGGGAAGGAAAATACAAAACAGACGCCTTGACGGAAAGATTGGACGCTTTCGCTCAAGTGGCAAATGCGGTGTTAATACAGCAAGGTTCTTTGGACAGTACGAATTATCTCTTTCCCTCAAATCTTCGTCTTACATTAGTAGATTTGAAAGGTAATGTTTTATACGACAATGTGATTACAGAAATATCAGGTATGGAAAATCATTTTCAAAGACCTGAAATTGTTAAGGCGAGAGAAAACAAAACCGGTAGCGACATCAGAACATCCTCTTCAAACAGTCAGAAATACATTTATTTTGCTAAACGTTTCAATACTTACTATATACGGGTAGCATTGCCTTACAATGTTCAAGTGCAGAACTTTTTAAAATCGGATAATCTTTTCGTTTACTTTATCATTGGACTTTTTGTTATTATATTGATAATCATCCATTACGCTTCCGGAAGATTTGGAGATTCTATCCGAAAACTGAATGATTTTTCAAATGCAGGCGAACAAGCATTTCTTGACGGACTTAAAACCGATTTTCCAGATGATGAACTTGGCAAAATCGGTAATAAAATTGCTGAAAACTACTTGAAACTGAATGAAAGTAAAAAGACCATAATTTTTGAACATGAGAAACTCTTGCAGCACGTACACAGTTCAGAAGAAGGAATTTGCTTTTTTGCAACCAACAAATCGGTGGAGTTTTATAACGGTCTTTTCATTCATTATCTCAACACGATTATTGATGAAGCCGATAGTACTCCTTCGGCTATTTTTTCAAGTCCCGACTTTGAAAACGTCAATGCGTTTTTGGCAAGTCATCATCTTGAACACAACTATTTTGAAACAAAAATCGAAAAACAGGCAAAAATATTTGCCGTGCGTATCAATAGGTTTGAAAACAGCAGTTTTGAAATGATTATCAATGATATTACCAACACGGAGAAAACCCGTGTATTGAAACAAGAGATGACCGGTAATATTACGCACGAATTGCGGACGCCTGTTGCAGGTATCAGAGGTTGTTTAGAAACCGTATTAGCCAAAAATTTAGATGTCGAGAAACAACAATATTTTATTGAAAAGGCTTACCGCCAATCACTTGTTCTTTCAGAACTGATACAGGATATGAGTTTACTTACTAAAATAGAAGATGCGCCGCAATCATTCTGTTTTGAACCGGTAAACGTTCCGAAAATGCTTGAAGAGTTGAAAAAAGAGTATGAAATTATTTTGCACGAAAAAAGTATGAATATGGAGTGGCAAATACCTGAAAACCTGCATATTTTCGGAAACCACAATCTCCTTTATGCCATTTTTAGAAATCTTACCGATAATGCCGTCCGTTATGCCGGAAACAATACATCAATCCATATTCATTTGTACAATGAAGACAAAGATTATTACTATTTTTCTTACTTCGACACAGGGATTGGCATTTCGGAAGAGCAGCATCTGAATCGTTTGTTTGAGCGATTTTACCGTATCGGCGAAGGTCGCACGCGTGAAACAGGCGGATCCGGTTTAGGACTTTCTATTGTTAAAAACGCAGTTCTTTTCCACAAAGGCGTAATTGTGGCAAAAAACAGAGTTGGCGGCGGATTGGAATTTTTGTTTACATTTAAGAAATAAATAATTGAATATGAGTGATATATTGTACATAACAGACGGTTTGAGGCAATGGCGACAGTATCCCGCAGCAAGTTCAGGGGAAGCCTCGCCACTTCGGCAATATGCCGAGATATTAGCCGTCATTAGAGAGTACTACACCGACAGTGAAAACTTGAAAATACTCAATTAAAAATACAAAAAAAATTTGCGGGTAAAAACTCGCAAAAAAAGGTTAAATCCAAATTACGCATTACAAATCAAAGTAAAACAAATTTCTTAGTCGCTTCGCTCCCTCGGAATGACAAAGACGGGGAGAATTGTTTAAGGTTCCTCGTTCGCTATGCTCGCTCAAAATCTCAAAATTAAACGGAATTCATGTTATAAAATCATGCTGTCATTCCGAACAAAGTGTAATGAAGTAAGGAATCCTCATATTTTCTAATGCATAATGTTGGATTTAATTTATAAATATTTTAATCATTCTTCCGAGTTTGTTAAAAAAAAGATATTTTCGCCGCCCCAAACGGGAAACGTACTTTGACTTGATGCTTTTTTGCCGGTGTAGCTCAGTTGGCCAGAGCAGCTGATTTGTAATCAGCTGGTCGGCGGTTCGAATCCGTCTACCGGCTCAATCTACACGGGAGGATTCCAGAGTGGCTAAATGGGGCAGACTGTAAATCTGTTGGCGACGCCTTCGGAGGTTCGAATCCTTCTCCTCCCACA
>WRGQ01000033.1 GCA_009787115.1 Bacteroidota bacterium | reverse complement strand
TGGGTGATGTGCCAACTTTCCGTCATGCCTCTAAACCACGGGAATGCGCCGCTTGACATTTGCATTTCGGATAGTTTTCTTACTGCCGCGCTGTTTTCATTTGCCATACGGTTTAAATCGAACAGGATACCGATGTTGCGTTTCCTTTCGCTTTCGTTTTTGGCATTTAGCAGCCACGGCGTTTCTTCTATCAACAGGGCTTTTAATTCCTGATTTTTTTCAAGATTAGAAAGTAGCGCCTTGCTGTCGGGAATGTTTTTCCACAACTCAAACACGCGCTTTATTTTGGGATTGCTGTTGGCAATATGCGAAGCAAGCGTATTGGCATAGAAACGCGAAAAAGTTTGTTCGGCGCAATCGTAGGGATATTCCATTAAATAAGGGAGCGCCTGAACGGCGTACCATGCCGGATTTGCCGTAAATTCCAACGTAAAACTTTCGTTGCGTAGTGTTGTAGAGTTGTTGTTTGTCAAACTACTGAGGTTAAAGTTTGTTGTTCCGGCTTTTCTTACCGGTAATGGCATAGACTCTGTAACTAACATTTTGTTGGAAAGTATAGGCAAAATCCGTTCTTCGCCGTCGGAGTGATTTCTGCCGTCTGCAATGATTCTAACGCCCACCGCAGATATGCCTTCGGGAATTGATATTTGCCACTCAACCACTGTATTACCGTCTTTTGCAACCACAAAATTAACTTCATTCACGGCATCTTTACCCAAAAATTTATCATTTAAAGATTTTAGATTTTCAACATCAAAAAACTCAATTTTTGCAATGCCCGAAATGCCCATTTCTGCAACACAATTAATTTTTGCAGAGATAGTGAGTTTGTCATTTTCTCTGAAAAATCTCGGCAGGTTAGGCATTATCATAAGTTCTTTTTGGGTAACAATCTCTTCTCTTATCGTTCCTATTTTCAAGTCTTTTGTATGCGCCAAACCCATGAAATTCCAGCGGGTTAAACTTTCCGGCATGGTAAAATTCAGAAATATATCGCCGGTTTCGCTGGTAGTTAAAGTGGGATAGAAAAAGGCGGTTTCCGCAAAGTTTTGGCGGATTTGTACCGGCGGTTGTTGTGCGCCGCCCGCTGCTGTTTCAACTTCCACTGCACAATCCATTGTCGTCATCTCTCCTTTACTGCTCATTGATTTGAACGATGCAACTGATTCGTTCACTGCAAAATCTTGAGTAAAATCAGAAACCGTTTTAACCACAAATGTACTCCTGTAGTACATTCCGTATCTTGAATAGGAATTAAACAAAATTAAATTCGGATTCGGCATAATTATAGATAAAGGAGTTTTATAAAAATCTCTATATGTTATTTGAGATAAAGTATTATCAAAACCAAAATTATTCCAATTTAACCACGTGATATATTTTGGATAAGGATTTAAACTCCAATTATTTTTGGCAAAAATATCTAAAGAAGCATCATACAAAGAAGCCATAAATTCGGCTTGGGCAGGTTTTGACAAATTATCCGAAATTTTGAGTTTCCAACTTTCATTAGCGCCGGGCAGTGTTTTATTTCTAAATGTAATAAACTTAATGTCAAGTTTTTTATTTTCCCAATCCACATTTATAGTTTCAGTGTATTTATAAGTTCTACCCTCTTTTACAAAAAACAGATTCACACTTATATCTCCCCTATGGGATTCTTCTATGGGAATTTCAATCTTTTTAATTTCAGTATTTAATTGCAGTGTTTCCGATTTTACAATTTTTCCTTTTACACCCAAATCATAAAAAAAATGCACATCTTTAAAAGAGGAACCCACAAATAGAGTTACCGTTTCGCCGGGCTGCGCGGAGGTTTTATCCACATAAAAAAAGTCTGTAGCCTTGTAAGGCAGTTTGCTTTCCTTTTCAGAGAAAAGCACAAACTCTTTTACATCTTCCACCGGATTACCCCATTTATCCACAGATTTTAACACCATGCGGTAAACGCCGGAGTTCCATTTTTCAGCGCCTTCTAATTTTATCTTTTTGCTTTGGGCGGTATTTATTTTTTTCTGAAAAACAGTTTTTTCGATTTTGTATTTAGAAAAATCGGTTTCGTCATTATATTCATGTCCCGGATACTGTTTATACCATTCTGATATCGAATATAGGGGTAAATCAATTTTATCCCACTGCTTTTTAGACAGTAACACTTCATTATCTTTGAGTTTATATATTTGAATATCAACGTCAGCAGGAATAAAAGTTCCCGAAATATTTTTTGTAGTGATAAAAACAGAGTCTATTTTTTCTCGAATAATAGAGGGTTTTATATCGCTTGAAATTTCCAATGCGCGGTTAGATACAAGAACAGCCGTTGAGGTGGTTTGCGTTTCGCCATTAATATCTGTAACAGAAATATTTACGGTGTAATTATAAGCCACATATTTTTTCAACATCTCAATATCGTCCACAACCGCTTTAAATTCTATTGTAAACTTACCTTTATCATCTAAAATTAAATCTCCGAAAGTAATCTCTTCAGCAGCAATCGTTCTGTAAAAAGGTTTCCAAAGCGGATTTCTAACAACGGTGTATCTTCCTTTTGCCTCTGTAAGCGCAGTGCCGGCGTAAGTCTTTGCCTCTCCTTCAACAAGAACATTATCGTTAATTTTAAATTCCCCTGCCACCGGCAAAGTGGTTACTTCAAACATCGGGCGTTTGTACTCCTCCACTCTTACGCTACAACTACCATTAGTCGTTTGAATGGTAAAATAACCGGTCAAAACCCCAATCGGAATGGTAAACGAGCCTGTAATTGTTCCATATTCATTGGATACCAAATTAAGCGAGGCAATATTTTGCCAGTTTACATCTTTAAAATCAACTTTTACAGAAAACTTGGGTGCTATTTGTACTTCACGTCCTTTTTTTTCTAAACAAATCCCTTTAAAATGTACCGTCTGTCCCGGACGATAAATCGCTCTGTCGGTAAAAAATTGTATTTCTGTTCTCTTTTCTTCTTTCGTTTCGGGATATGAATAGAAATTCAAATTGTTTGATATAAAATCATTTTTATAACTCACGTCCACCCGATAAGAATCCGACCAACGCTCTTTTTGGCTCGTATTTATTTTTGCGTATCCGGTTTTATCCGTATAAAGTGTTTGCGTTTTTGTATAGATAGTTTTTCGCTGTTGCGCATTATATTCCTGTTTATAAAGTTCAATTTTTGCATTTTCAACGGGTGCGCCTGTTTTTCGATTCAATACAAACAATCCGGAACGGTTATTGTCGTATTCTTTTGTTACCATGCATAAATCTGAAGAAAAAACCGTAGCATATGCGAAATAGTTTTTTTCAATATTTAATTCTTTTTCGGCATGTAAAAAAACTGCATAAAACCCATACGGCAAAGCATCTGTTAAATATTCCGTGTAATGCGTATTCAAATCGTTGTCTTTCGGTAAGGCGATTGCTTTTGTATCCGAATATTTTTTAGCCATTTTCAATAATTCAGAAAAGGCAGCTTCATTATAGTAACGACCATCTACTATATTAATAAATTTTTCATAATCACATTTAAGAATAGTCATGTAAACGTTTTCTGTATTACAATAAGTTATTCTCAAAGAAAATTTTTCATTTGCGTTTACAACATCTCCAGTTTGAAATGCAAAACTTATTTTTTCGATTTCATTTTTTAGATTGATGCAGGCAGGCGCGAATTTTGCATTAGGAAAACGGGTAATTACATCGTTTAGCAGTGTTATTGCTTTCGTTTTATGTGTTTTATATTTATATGTGGTGGAATCTTGAAAATTGTAAGTATCCCCTAATCGGTTGTAATAAGTTGCTAATTCATAACTAATTTGCGCCAATTCCGGAACATGG
>WRGQ01000032.1 GCA_009787115.1 Bacteroidota bacterium | reverse complement strand
TATTCCAACGGCAAATAGCGCGGTGTGGGCAACCGGTAATTTAACAGAAACTACCTGGTACAGGGCGGTTGTTACCAGCGGCGTTTGTACATCTGCAACAAGTGATATAATTAAGATTACAGTGCAGGATTATGCTGTAGCGTCTGATATTACACTTTTCGGAGAGACCATCTGTAAAGGGGAAAGAACGACCCTTACCCCAACAACAAGAGGCATAATCAATCCTGTCTTCCGTTGGTATATATCTCAAAATGCAACCTCATATTTCTATCAGGGGGCTTCCTATACCACTCCTGAGCTCAATGCAAATGTTACCTATTACGTAAGCGTATTCGGAACCAATATTTGCGAAAATAAAATCAACACCCGCAAGGCGGTAACGGTAATAGCTGAAAATTGTATGTTGATAGACTGTAATAAACTAATTGATAGATTCGCAGATGAAGATCAACCACGATCAGGCTATACTCATCTCTCTACCGAATGGGATGTCATTCCCGAAACTATTCTTGATAATCTGGAGTACTTTATTAACGGAACTCTATACAGTAGCGGTGAAAACGCCTCGCTAAACGGTTCGCACTTTAATGTGGGTGTTTCTACAGTTACTGTTTATGCTTACTTTGAAGAGAGAATTGATAGTTGCGAATTTAAGGTAACTATTGAGCGAACTTGCCCCTATAGTGTTCCTGACATTGAAGATAATATATACACCGTAATCAAGTTGGCAGGCTTATGCTGGACTGAAAACCTGAAATCAACCTTATATTCTTCTACCGGAGCGCCCATTCCTGTAGCCATTCCCTACACCTGTCCGATATGTTCCACACACCTTGACGCCATCTTTGGATTGTTGTACGACTGGTATTCTGCTACAGGTGGAACAACTACAGATGAAACTGTTCAGGGTATATGTCCTGATGGGTACCATATCCCTTCACGAGCAGAATGGAATCTATTAGAAAGATATAACGCCGTGCAATTAATGAGTACCCAATATTGGCTTGACCCTCCGGGAGTCGGAACCGATAACTATGGTTTTGACGCCCGTCCTGCCGGTTGGTACAATGGAACTATAGACAGATATCAAGACCTGTTCGGATATGCTGGCTGGTGGGCTGTAGAAGATATTCCCGGAACTGCAAATGCAGATAGCTTTTTCATATCATACTATTGCAATAGTATCCAAAAAGAAACGGTAAAGAAAATTGACGGAATGAGTGTAAGATGTGTGATGGATTATTGATGACGTATTTACACAATATTTTAATCAAATTTCTGTTATTAACACTTTAAAAAATTATTACGTATGAAAAGGTTGTTATTAATTCCTGTTTTGTTTTTAACCATTTCATTATCTGCACAAAACGATTTTGAAATTGCAAAGAATGTGGATATCTTTGTGTCTATCTTAAAAGAATTAAATGCCAAATATGCCGATGATATCAATCCTACCGATTTGGTTACGAAAGCCATCAATGGGATGTTGGAAAATTTGGATCCGTATTCTGTGTATTATCCCGAATCACAAATTGAGGAGTTTAAACTTATGACTACCGGACAATACGGCGGCATTGGCTCGTTGATATTGCAACACGGCAAAAATGTAGTAATATCGGAACCTTACGAAAACTCTCCTGCCCAAAAATCGGGACTGCGTGCGGGGGATATTATCCTGAAAGTAAACGGACAAAATGTACAGAATAAAAACTCCGAAGAGGTCAGCACTATATTAAAAGGACAGCCCGGAACCTCATTAACCATTGAAATTGAACGCCCAACAGATGGGAAAAAATACACTTTCAACGTTAAGCGCGAAGATATTAAGTTCTCACCTGTTCCCTATTCGGGTATGTTGGATACCAAAATCGGGTACATCAATTTAAGCCAGTTTACGGAAAAGGCGAGCTCGGAAGTAAAAGAGGCTTTTCTTAAACTCAAAGAACAGGGTATGAAATATCTGATTCTGGATTTGAGACACAATGGCGGCGGATTGCTTATAGAAGCCGTAAATGTTATGAATCTCTTTGTTGACCAGAATGTTATCATTGCAGAAACGAAAGGGAAGATTAAAGAACAAAATAATATTTTCAGAACACGGAATGCCGTTATAGATAAAGAGATACCGATAGTAGTGTTAGTAAACGAAACGAGTGCATCCTCTTCCGAAATTGTAGCGGGCGCGTTTCAGGATTTGGATAGAGGCGTCATTCTCGGTAAAAAAACTTTTGGAAAAGGGTTGGTACAGAATATCGTGCCGCTCAGTTATAATACCTCTTTTAAAATCACTGTGTCCAAATATTATATTCCCAGCGGACGTTGCGTACAAAATATAGACTACTTTAATCGCGATACGCTGGGCGTTGCACCGCATATTCCCGATTCGCTTGCCACTCCCTATAAAACCAGAAACGGCAGAACCGTCTATGATAAAGGAGGTATTGAACCCGACGTCATTACCCCTGACTCTATACCAAGTAATATTCTCATTGCCTTGCTGTTCAACAATATCATTTTTGATTTCTGTAATGAATTTGCAGCCAAACACGACACGATTCTCCCCCCACGACAATTTAAACTTTCTGAAACTGAATATCAACAATTTGCCGATTATGCTAAAAGTAAAAAATTTGAATACCAAACAGCAACCGAAGAATTGATGAAAGAGTTAAAAGATATTGCCCAAAACGAAAAATATTTTACTGCCATTGAACCTGTTTATAATGAAATCATTAAAAAAATAGAAAACGAAAAGAGTAACGATATTTATAAATTTCAAAACGAAATATCCGATTTCATCGCGAATGAGATTGTAGCACGCTACTATTTTCAAAAAGGCAGAATTGAACACCAACTCTCCACAGACCCCGATGTAAAATTGGCTATGGATATCCTTTTAGATGCAAAACGGTATAAGGCAATTTTGTCGGGAAAAAATTGATGAAATATGAATATCGGTCTCTTTTTCGGCTCTTTTAACCCCATTCATAACGGGCATCTTGCTATTGCCGGTTTTTTGAAACAAAAAGCCCTGTTCGACCAGATTTGGTTAGTTGTATCACCCAACAATCCTTTAAAAGAGAAAGAAAAATTAGCCGATGAAAACCACAGATTGAATATGGTTAAACTTGCAATTCAAGATGTTCCATTTCTGCACGTTTGCGATATAGAGTTTTCGTTGCCCGCTCCTTCTTATACTGTTGATACCTTGAATGAAATTGAAAGACAATATCCGGATTATAACTTTTCTTTGATATTGGGAGCCGACAATATTGAAAACTTTCAACAATGGAAGAACTATAAGGAGATACTCAACAGGTATCAAATTTATGTTTACCCGCGCCACAAAGGCAATGATGAACACCCCATTGAACATACAAACATTATTTACATCAATGATGCGCCTTTGCTTCCTGTATCTGCCACAGAAATCAGGTCTTTACTACAACAAAATAAAACGGTAACAGAATACTTACCCGACTTGGTAATTCAATATATTAAAGGAAAACAGCTTTTTTAACTTATAGGAGTTCCAGGATATATTGTTATTTTTTGAGCAACGAAACCAATAAATCTAAATTATTGGCATACATGCCGTAACAATAATCCATTTCATAATTCCAAACATATTCTTCTGCAGTTTGTCCACTAATGGGTAGTGGCAACTCCAAATGAAAAACATAATTTTTTATTCCCCTTTTTTTTAATCGTTCGCAGAATTGATATCAAAGCAATTATTTGCGATGGAAGACAAGGCTTATTTGGCTTATTTGGTGATATTCCAATGCAAATGTGTCAATTTCACCAGATACAAATAGT
>WRGQ01000031.1 GCA_009787115.1 Bacteroidota bacterium | reverse complement strand
TTGTTTATTGATAATGCCGCCAAAGAAATTAACAGAAGCATCGTCAAAACTACTTGCGCTTATAAATATATTTTTTTTGACCCATTTTGAAATGAAATATAAATCACTTTGGTATAACTCAAATTAAAACAATTTCATCCGAAATTCCAAAAAAACTTACATATTTGCACCCGCATTTAAAAAAGAATATTAACCCTATAAAATATTAATAATATGGCATTTAATTTAAGAAACAGAAACTTTTTAAAGTTGTTAGACTTCACTCCCGAAGAGATTAAGTATTTATTAAAACTGTCCGCCGACTTGAAAACCGCAAAATACACCGGCACAGAACAACCCAAATTAAAAGGTAAAAACATTGTGCTTTTGTTTGAAAAAGACTCAACAAGAACACGTTGTGCATTTGAAGTAGCCGCTTTGGATCAAGGGGCACACGTAACTTATTTGGGACCTGCCGGTTCGCAAATGGGCAAAAAAGAATCTATGAAAGATACCGCCCGCGTGTTGGGCAGAATGTACGACGGCATTGAATATCGCGGCTATGCACAGGAGATTGTAGAAGCGCTGGGCAAATACGCCGGCGTACCCGTGTGGAACGGATTAACCACCGAATTTCATCCTACTCAAATCTTAGCAGACTTTTTAACCATGCAGGAACACAGTGACAAACCGTTGCATCAAATCTCTTTTGCATATCTCGGCGATGCCCGCAACAATATGGGTAACAGTCTTATGGTGGGCGCATCAAAAATGGGTATGGATTTCCGCGCCGTTGCGCCAAAACAATGTTGGCCCGAAGAAGCATTAGTGGCTAAATGTCGCGAAATTGCCAAAGAAACCGGCGCTAAAATTACCCTTACCGAAAGTATAGAAGAGGGCGTAAAAGGCGTAGATTTCTTATATACTGACGTTTGGGTATCTATGGGCGAACCCGCAGAAGTTTGGGCAGAGCGTATTAAATTGCTGAAACCTTATCAGGTAAATATGAACGTGGTGAAAACTACCGGCAATCCAAAAGTGAAATTCCTGCACTGCCTCCCCTCATTCCATAATTTGGAAACAGAAGTTGGCAGAGATATCCACAAAAAATTCGGTCTTGAGGCTATGGAAGTTACGGACGATGTATTCGAATCGCCGATGTCTATCGTATTTGACGAAGCGGAAAACCGTTTGCACACTATCAAAGCGGTGATGGTGGCAACGCTGGGGAAATAAACTCTATTCCATCCTGATTTTAAATTTCCTCCAACTGATAATCAGTAGAACTAACGTCATCAGGCAAAGCATAATAAACTCTTTATAGATATACACAAATTCCAAGCCTTCAATCATCACTTTGCGAATGGCGGCTATAAACCAACGTGCCGGTAAAAATATGGATATGGCGCGTAAGAGCCAAGGCATGTTGTCAATCGGGAAAATCATACCGGATAGTAATGCCGTAGGCATCATTAATCCCATACCTGAAATTAACAGAGCAATTACCTGATTGTCAACTAACGTGGAAATCAACAAGCCCATAGCGAGCATCGCAATCACAAAGATAAGCGATATGAGACAAAAAGTAACATAACTTCCTGCCATAGGAACCCCCAGCATAAAAATGGAAAGCAAAATAATGAGTAACATAATGATTCCTGAGATAACTAAATAAGGCAACATCTTGGCAATCATCACATAAATGGGTTTGCACGGAGAAACGAGCAACACCTCCATTGAGCCGCGCTCCTTCTCCCGAACAATGGAAACGGCTGTCATCATAGCGCAAATAATCGTTAGTACCAACCCCATAACACCCGGAACAAAATTAAAAGCCGATTTCATTTGCGGATTGTACAGGAGTTTGATTTGTGGAACAATAAAATTTCCATTAGGGGCTTGAATGGCTGTTTCCTGTTGATATTTTTGAATAATCCGGTGAGCATAATTGGCAATTGCAGTAGCGCTATTAGGGTCAATACCATCTGTAAGTATCTGAATATTAGCAGTTCCTTGATGCATAAGTTTATACTCAAAATTATTCTCAAACACCAAAATCATATCTACTTTATCCTGCTTAAAATAATCAACATAATGATTTGGGTCGGTAATATTTTCAACGAAAGTAAAATAGTGATTGCTTTTAAAATGGTCTTCCAGTTTTAAAGTAACTACATCATTTTTTGGGCAAAACACCCCGAAGCGCACATTTCTGATTTCTGTAGAAATTGCAAAACCAAACAGAATCATTTGCATAATGGGCAACCCAATAACTACAAGAATGGTGCGTTTGTCGCGCCATATATGCATAAACTCTTTTTTTACAAAGGACAGGAATTGTTTCATACTATAATTGGGCGCAAATTAACACGATTTTTTAAGACCGTAAGATTTCTCACCGCTCACCGTTCATCACTCACCGCACACCATTAAGAAAATTTGCGCAAAAACTGTATTTATATATAGAAAATGTTATTTTCGCCGTCATTTTGTAAAGTTATGGCAAAAAAAGATATTCCTATCGAAATTTTAGAAGCCGCTAAAGAACTTTTCTTTAAGCACGGATTTAAACGTATCAGTATTGAAGATATTTGTAATAAAGCAGAGGTAAGCCGGCGCACTTTCTATGTATATTATGAGAACAAAACCAACCTTCTGATTAAATTGTTAGAACATATCTACGAAGAAAATTTACAGGAAATTCTTGCCATAAACAATAGCGAATTACCATTCTCCGAAAAGTTAATTCAAATCACAAATTATAATATTGCCGAATTGGAAAAGATGACTCCCGAATTTTTGGCAGACATCCACGACCCTTCTTTTGTGGAAGTTCGACAACATTATGAAAGCAAACAGGAACACTGGAAAACGTTCACGCATAACTGTTTTACGGAAGCGCAAAAGCGTGGCGAAATACGCGCCGACTTGGACATAGATTTTTTACAACGATTTATCAATTATGTCATTCGTGCTTTTAAAAATGAAGAAATAAGAAAACGATACCCCGACACAATCATCCTTATGCGAAAAGTTGCAGATATGATTTTCTACGGAATACTCGGAAAGAATTGAGAATGGAGAATGGAGAATGGAGAATTAAAAATTAAGAATTAAAAATTAAAAATTAAGAATTAAAAATTAAGAATTAAAAATTAAAAATTAAGAATTAAGAATTAAAAATTAAAAATTAAAAATTACGAATTACGAATTAAACTATAGCCACTCGTCACGATAATCATTAATCACTAATCATTAATCACTAATCATTAATCACTAATCACTAATCATTAATCATTAATCACTAATCATTAATCACTAAAAAATGTTTCGTTTTAAACAATTTTCAGTCAGTCATTCGGAAAGCACTATGAAGGTAGGGACGGATGCGGTATTGCTGGGCGCATGGATGCCTGTTCCCGAAAATTGTAAAACAGTTTTGGATATAGGTTCGGGATGCGGGGTCATTTCGCTTATGCTTGCCCAAAGAACAGATGCAAAGATTATCGGAGTGGATATTGACGAAAAATCGGTAAAAGAAGCACAAAGAAATGCAGAAATCTCCCCATGGAAAGATGATGTGCAATTTATTCACGAAAATATAGTGGATTTTGCGCAAAAAACTACTCAAAAATTTGACATGATTGTAAGCAACCCGCCCTTTTTTGAAAATAGTTTGAAATCACCGGAAATAAGCAAAAATATTTCAAAACATAATGTTACATTATCTTTGAATGAACTTATTGACGCCGTTGAGATATTCCTTTCAGAAAACGGACGTTTTGGTGTAATTTTACCAATAGAAGCAGCAGAAAAA
>WRGQ01000030.1 GCA_009787115.1 Bacteroidota bacterium | reverse complement strand
CAAGCCATTGAAACCAACAGAATTCAAAAAACCGCTATTTTCAATGCATGGCGTGCCGCCCAAAAAATGGGAATAGACTACGACATCAATAAAATTTTATACAGCGCTTATAAAAATTTCACTTTAGATGATGTGATTAAATTTAATCATCAATACATTAAAGACAAAAAGAAAGTGTATATGATTTCTGCCAAAGAGAGCGATATAAATTTTAAAGAGTTGGAAGAAAAATTTGGGAGTGTAAAGAAAGTAACTTTGGAGGAGATATTTGGGTATTAACCATTAATCATTAATCACTACCTTGACTTATCCCGAAATCATTGCTCATATTTTCCAATCCTTCCCCATGTATCACCGCATTGGAAGCGCGGCGTACAAAGAGGGATTAGAAAATATTGAACAACTTGCCGTCATGGCAGGAAATCCCGAAAAAAAACTCAAAACCATTCACATTGCCGGCACAAACGGAAAAGGCTCTGTGGCGCATCTGTTAGCATCTTATTTTCAGGAACTTGGTTGTAAAACAGGATTGTTTACTTCGCCCCATTTAAGAGATTACCGCGAACGCATTAAAATCAACGGCAAAGAGATTTTCGAACAACAAGTGATAGATTTTTTTGAAAAATACGACCCCCAACTGACCAAAATATCGCCCTCATTTTTTGAAATGACAACTATTTTAGCCTTTGATACCTTTGCAAATGAAAATGTTGATATTGCTATTATTGAAACCGGTTTGGGCGGCAGGTTAGACGCTACGAATATCCTCTCCCCTACCCTTTCGGTAATTACCAACATTTCGTTAGAACACACTCAAATGCTGGGCAATACTTTAGCCGAAATTGCTTACGAAAAAGCGGGCATCATTAAAGAAAACACCCCTGTGGTAATTGGCGAGTATAATCCCGAAACCTTTCCTGTTTTTGAACAAGTGGCACAAGAAAAAAACGCCCCGTTTTTTTTAGCCGAAGAATACACCGGCAATCTACAGTTCGGAGGCGATTATCAACGAAAAAATATCGGAACGTTTTTAAAATGTGTGGAAGTTATTGATGAGATGATGCTGAAAAGTCAAAAAACATTAACCACAAAGTTCACAAAGAATTTTCACAAAGAACACAAATATTTGCATATCAACAAATTTCACGTTGCGTCCTTTGTGCTTTCTTTGTGCCCTTTGTGGTTAAATAGGTTTCTGAAACAACAGCAACCGGCTTCGTTAGACGAAGTCGTTTATATGAGCATCAAAAACCTCTACAAAAACACCGGTTTTATGGGCAGGTGGCAAGTTATTGCAGAAAAACCATTAACCATTTGCGATGTTGCGCACAACCCCGCCGGAATTGAACTGATAATGAAACAACTGCAAGCATTACCCCATAACCATTTGCACATCATTCTGGGTTTTGTTAATGATAAAGATATTGATAAGATAATACCCTTATTGCCCAAAAATGCAACTTACTACGCCTGCCAAGCCACTATTGAACGCGCTTTGCCGGCAGAGGAATTGTTTCAGAAACTATCTTCTGCAAACCTTAATGTCTTCAATCTTCCTGATGTTCTTACTGCTTATAAACAAGCCACTTGTAACGCCCAAGAAAATGACGTTGTTTTTATTGGTGGGAGTTTTTTTGTGGTGGGGGAATTGTTACAGGGAAAACTTGAATGAGTAAAATTAAATCTGTGTTTATTTGTAAAATCTGTGTCATCTGTGTGCTAAAATACTGCTGAGGCAACATTTTTACTATTTTTGCAAAAGTTTTTAAATATCACAAATTTATAAATTCAATGTTTCTTTTTTCCCTTTTAAAACATCATTGGCTTAAAACCTTTCGCGCACGAGGATTTTATAAAAACTTAACCGTAAACATATTGCTGGGTATTGCTGCGCTCTATTTTATTCTGATTTTCTTCACGCTGGGCTTGTTTCTGCACGAAATGCTTCAAGGAACCACCACTGAAATAACTCCGTTACAAATGTTTAACAAAATTACAATTTATATACTTTTTGTGGGCTTGGTGATACGTTACATGATGCAACAATTGGCAACCATCAATATTCAAACCTATCAAACACTTCCGATAAAACGCAATACTATAGTAAATTATCTACTCTTTTCGCCACTTTTAAATCCCATTAACTACATACTCTTTTTTACCATAATTCCTTTTGCAATACGTTCGATTGCGGTAGATTATAATGCCCTTACCGCATTCCGTTTTATTCTGAACTTCTTTTTTATTGTTTGTTTCAACTCGTTGATGGCTTCTTTACTCAAACGAAAATTCGGCTCTAATTTTTGGGGATTTCTTAGTGTACTCGCTTTTTTCGGAATTGTAATCGTTTTAGAGTATTATCGTGTTTTTTCACTCTACAAAGTTTCCGGAGTTATCTTTGATTATATTATATTGAACCCCTTTGGATTACTCATTCCCGCATTGGCTATTGTTTTTGCCTATTTATTAAATCTTCGGTTTTTTGCAGATAATTTTTATGCGGAAACCTTTGAAAAAAAGTTAATAACAGAAAAAAATTATGTCAATTCAAATCTTTCTTTTTTAAATCGTTTTGGGGCTATCGGCGAAATGATGGCTTTAGAATTAAAATTGATATGGAGGCACAAACGAACCAGAAATTTGCTATACGTTGTTGCGCTGTTTCTACTTTACGGATTGCTTTTTTACACCAACGAACAGTACGCAAACAGACCCGGTTTCCTGTTTTTCTGTGCCATGCTCATGACCGGAGCGACAACGCTACTTTTTGGTCAATGGATTATCAGTTGGAACAGTTCACATTTCGACTCTTTAATGACAAATAATATTTCCATACGTGCATATCTAACTGCTAATTATTATCTTATGTTTGCAGGAAATATCGTATGTTTTGTGCTCACCCTACCCTATTTTTTATTTGGAAAGGAGATTGCCATACTCCATATCGCTGCTTTGTTGTACAATTGCGGCATCAATACTTTTTTATTAACCTATTTTGCTACTTATAATTACAGACGCATAGATTTGTCGCAACGCTCTGTCTTAAACTATCAGGGCACAACATTTAAAAACTTTCTGATTATGTTTCCTTTGATGTTTATCCCGATAATACTTGTTGGAATATTTGCCTTGTTTTCCAAAACAAACATTGCCCTGATTGCGCTGGCTGTACTTGGAGTTGCCGGGCTTCTGTTTCAAAAACAAGTAATTACAATATGTGTAAATCAATTTAATAAAAGAAAATATGCATTGTGCGAAGGCTTTCGCCAAACAGAATAACGTTAATAATGATTAATGATTAATGATTAATGATTAATGATTAATGATTAACCCTTTAAACCTTAAATCTTAAATTTTAAATCTTAAATCTTAAAAATATGATTACCGCAACCCACCTGCAAAAAGAATACAACGGAATATGTGTATTAAACATTCCCAATCTGACCATTTATGACAAGCAAAGTTTTGGTTTAGTGGGCAATAACGGCGCCGGAAAAACCACTTTTTTTCGCCTCATTCTTGATTTGATTGAAGCCACAGAAGGGGAAATCACTTTAGACAATCAACCGATTGTTCGCAACGACGAATGGAAATCGAAGGTCGGTTCTTTTTTAGATGAGGGATTTTTGATAGATTTTTTAACGGCAGAAGAGTATTTTGACTTTGTAGCAAAGTTGCACAATCTTTCCACAGA
>WRGQ01000029.1 GCA_009787115.1 Bacteroidota bacterium | reverse complement strand
AACAGGAATGTATCAATCAAGGTATTGCCATTATTAAACAAGTGGGCGATAATGTGATTATTAATGATGCACATTTGAAAGTGTTTTAGTGGTGTGACAATCGTGACGAGTGACAGACGTGACCTCTTTTTACAACTTGAGGTATAATATTGAATGTATTGATGCCTCTAAACCTTAAAAACACTATTTTCGCCAACTAAATTAAAAACCCAATCTTTATGTCTCCCATTTTTACCCCCTGCCAAATAGGACCTCTTGAACTTCGCAACCGCACTATCCGTTCGGCGGCGTTTGAAAATATGTGCAAAGACAACAATCCCACGGAGATGCTTGCCGATTATCATACTGCCGTAGCACGCGGCGGCATCGGTATGACTACCATCGCTTATGCTGCGGTAAACAAAAGCGGCGTTTCTTTTGACGGACAACTCTATATGCGCGAAGAGGTTGTGCCGGAACTGAAAAAACTTACAGATGCCATTCACAACGAAGGCGCAAAAGTTTCCATTCAATTAGGACACTGCGGAAATATGACACACTGGTACACTTGCGGACAAATGCCGGTGGGCGCATCAGGCGGTATTAATATCTACTCTCCAACCGTTGTGCGCGCACTGAAAAAAGAGGAGATATCAGTTTTAGTCTGCGATTTCGGAAAAGCGGTGAAACTTGCCAAAAAAGCAGGCTTCGACTGTGTAGAGATTCACGCCGGACACGGCTACCTCATCAGCCAGTTCTTATCCCCTTACACCAACAAAAGAAAAGATGAGTTTGGCGGTTCGCTCGAAAATAGAATGAAGTTTATGAAAATGGTGATGCAAGAGGTGATGCAAGCTGCCGGCGATGATATGGCTGTGGTGGTGAAAACCAATATGTACGACGGTTTTAAAGGCGGATTGACGATGGAAGAGTGTTTGGAAATTGCCAAAGAGTTAGAGAAAACCGGCGCACACGCCTTAGTACTCACCGCAGGTTTTGTGAGCAAAGCACCCATGGAGATACTTCGGGGCGCTATGCCGCTGAAAACATTAGCATATTATATGAACACTCTCCGCTTCTGGTGGCTGAAAATTGGAATTAGATTGATGGGCAGACTAATAATCCCAACTGTTCCCTACCAAGAAGCTTATTTTCTTGAACCCGCAAAAGTGTTTAGAAAAGAACTAAAAATCCCCTTAATCTATGTAGGGGGTATGATTGCAAAATCAAAAATGGAAGAGGTACTGAACGAAGGATTTGTGGCTTTCCAATTGGCACGACCTCTTATTCACGATACCGATTTTATTAACAAAATAAAAACCGGCGAAATTGAAAAAAGCGAGTGCAAACACTCTAACTACTGCATCGGCAGAATGTATTCCATAGAGATGAAATGCCACCATTGTGTGGACAAAATACCGAAAAAACTACAAAGAGAAGTTGAGGAGCAGGAGGCGATGTGGGCTTAAAACATATTTTTGCACCATTAAAATAATAATAGGAATTTTTTGACAAAACTATGAATCTATCGGATTACATTTCCGCAAACCAAATCCAAAAAATTGCTATCTTGTGTGATGAAAAGGTGTGGCAGTTGTATCCCGATTATTTTCAATTTTTAGAGGAAGTAGCAGAAGTGCACTATATCTCTATAGAAGCAAAGGAGCAAAACAAAGATATTGACTCGGTAGTTTTTGGGTGGAATTTTTTGTTGGAACAAAAATTTGACAGAAACAGTTTGTTAATCAGTTGGGGCGGTGGCATTATTTGTGACATCGGCGGGATGATTGCGGCTACCTTTAAACGCGGTATCAGGCTCGTGAATGTCCCCACCACGCTGTTAGCGATGATTGACGCTGCACACGGCGGAAAAAACGGCATTAACCTGAAACATCAAAAAAATGTAATCGGAACATTTTATTTGCCCGAAAAAGTAATTGTAGATACCGATTTTCTAAAAACATTACCTCGGAAAGAACTTTTAAACGGATTTGCAGAACTGATAAAATACGCCCTCATCGGGAATAAAGCGTTGTGGGAAGAGCTGAAACTATTAACAAAAATAAATTACAAAATCATTAAAAATGAGTGGATTGAAGAAGCCATTCGTTTCAAGGAAACCTTAGTAACAGAAGATTTGCACGATAAGGGGGTTCGACAAATTCTTAATTTCGGGCACACCGTAGGGCACGCCATTGAAAGGTTGTATGCAGAAAAAAAACGCACCATTTCGCACGGTTACGCGGTTGCTATGGGCATTTGCTACGAAGCATATCTTTCTCATAAACAGGGTGCGCTTACATGGAGCGAGTATGAAGAGATTCTGCAATTTATTTTACGATTTTACAAACCGCTTCATTTCACTGAATCCGATATGACTGCCCTTACTAACTACTGTTTCGATGACAAAAAAAATAAAAATGAAAAATTACGTTTTATCTTTTTAGAACAAATAGGAAAAACCGGAAATATATGTCCAATCTGAAAGAAATCCGCACCCGCATCGCTTCTGTTGAGTCCACGCAGAAAATAACATCGGCGATGAAGTTAGTTTCGGCAGCCAAGTTGCGCCGCGCACAAAATGCAATTGTAAATTTTAGACCCTATTCAAAAAAACTCAATACTATTCTGCAAGATATTTTCGACTCTATTGAGATTTCCGAAGAACATCCGTTTTTTGCCGGACGCGAACCCGAAAATGTAGTATTGGTAGTAATAACCTCTAACAGAGGTTTGTGCGGCGCGTTTAATTCAAACATTATCAAAGAAGTACATCGTTTAATACACGAAAAATATAACAAACAGTTTCAAGAAGGAAAACTGAAACTGATATGTATCGGAAAAAAGGGCGCCGAACAACTCCAAAAAGAGTACAATATTATCCATATTAACGAGTCGTTGCCGGAAAACCCCAATTATGAAGAAGCCTCCAAACTCGCCTCCGAATTAATTGATAATTTTACTCACAATAGACTGGATAAAATTGAATTGATATATAACAGTTTTGTCAATCCGGCCACCCAAAAAATTACGGTTGATAATTATTTGCCGGTAATACACGAAGCGAAAACACCATCTGAAAACATTAAAAACAAAGATTTTATTTTTGAACCAAGTCAGGAACTATTGTTAAATGAATTACTTCCAAAAATATTAAAAATACAATTCTACAAAACGTTATTAGATTCGGTAGCAGCTGAACACGGGGCGCGTATGACCGCTATGGCAAAAGCCACCGACAATGCTATCGAAATATTAAAAGAATTGAAACTCAAATACAACAATGCCCGTCAAGCCGCCATTACCAACGAACTGAACGAAATTGTAAGCGGCGCCGAAGCGCTAAAAAATTAAAAGCGGTAAGAGATTTAAAATTTAAGATTTAAAATTTAAAGTGCGTAATTCGTAATTTTTAATTCGTAATTTTTAATTCGTAATACCAATACCTTTCTCTCACCTTTCCCAACCCGACACTATGGACTGCGGCGCCACGTGCTTGGCAATGATTACCAAACACTACGGCAAAAACTACAGCATCTATAAGTTGCGTGAGATGTGCTCTGCCACCCGCGCAGGAAGACGTGTCGCGTCTGTCACTCGTCACGATTGTCACACTGCTAAAACACTTTCAAATGTGCATCATTAATAATCACATTATCGCCCACTTGTTTAATAATGGCAATACCTTGATTGATACATTCCTGTT
>WRGQ01000028.1 GCA_009787115.1 Bacteroidota bacterium | reverse complement strand
GGTCATTTCGCGAGCCAATTCCAACTCGTGGTCAATAGTGGCTTGCGGTATCTGTTTAGGATCTACGGCAAGCGGATTCATTGCCGCAATCTGCATTGCTATGTTGTGCGCAGCTTCATACACTGCTTCTCCACCTTTGGTGAATCCGGCGATGGTTGCCAACAGATTTCCGTTGTGGTTGTATGCAGATACGCAAGGTGCTTCAATGACTTCATAAGCGGGAAGTTCTGTTTTTTCGCCTGTTTTTCCGGTCATCTCAATAAGCATATCTTCAACAGTAATGCCATTGATCTTTTGGATTAAAAGATCTTCACGGGTTTTGATTTTATTTGCCATAGCAACATCAATAATTGAATCGGTGAAAGCGATAAAATCGCTGTTCTTAGCCACGAAATCGGTTTCACAACTAATCACCACAATAGCAGCGAAATTGTGTTCAGCGTTTATTTTAGCTACCACGCGACCTTGATTTGAAGCACGGTCGGCGCGTTTTGCAGCCACTTTTTGACCTTTTTTACGGAGGATATCAATCGCAGCATCAAAGTCGCCATCAGCTTCTACAAGTGCATTTTTGCAATCCATCATACCCGAACCGGTCATTTGTCTTAATTTGTTTACGTCAGCAGCAGTTATTGCCATATCATTAATTTTTTAAATTGTTAAACTTACAGGTTAATTATTTTTTAGCGGGAGTTTTTTTGACGGGAATACGTTTTCTTTTCGTAGCGGCATCTTCATCGGTAGCCACATCTTTTACTTTTTTAACGCCTTTTATTTCAGCGATTTTTTTAGCAGCCTGTTCTTCTTCGTCTTCCAGGATTGTATCTACATCAATGATATCGTCTCCACCGTCTTCATCGTTGGCTTCTTTATCTAATTTACGTTCTTCAGCGCCTTCGGCGATGGCTTCGCATAGGGCTTTTACAATAACAGCGATAGATTTTGAAGCGTCGTCATTAGCAGGAACGGGAAAGTCTATCAAATTGGGATTTGAGTTGGTATCCACAATAGCAAATGTAGTGATGTTCAATCTTCTGGCTTCAGCCACAGCGATATGTTCTTTCAAGATATCTACAATAAAAACTGCGGCAGGGAGGCGGGACAAATCGGAGATAGAGCCTAAGTTCTTTTCCAGTTTGGCACGTTCACGTTGAATTTGCAGTTTTTCTCTTTTAGCTAGATTATCAAACTGCACGCTGCCCATCAATTTGTCAATATCGCTCATTTTCTTCACCGCTTTACGAATGGTAAAGAAGTTGGTGAGCATACCGCCAGGCCAACGTTCTGTTACGTAAGGCATATTTACCGATTTAGCAAGTTCTGCGATAGTTTCCTTCGCTTGTTTTTTGGTAGCCACAAACAAGATTTTGCGACCCGATTTTGAGATTTGCTTTGCAGCGGCACAAGCCTCTTCTAATTTTACTAAGGTTTTGTTGAGGTCAAGAATGTGAATTCCATTCTTTTCCATAAAAATGTACTGCGCCATAGCAGGATTCCATTTTCTTCTGAGATGCCCGAAATGACAGCCGGCATCCAATAATTCTTCAAAGGTTACTTTTGACATGTTTTTTTGTGTTTACGTTCATTAAAGCAATTACTAAGTAGCGTTTAAGGTCTTAATAATTTCGATACTAAACAAGGTTAATTTTATTTAAAGTTTAAAGTTTAAGGTTTAAAGTTAAAGGGTTAAAATTTAAGGTTTAAGATAAAAAATCTTTAAATTTTAAATTTTAAATCTTAAATTAAAAACCATTTGTTTTTAACGTTTCGAGAATTGGAAGCGTTTGCGTGCTTTTGGGCGGCCGGGTTTCTTACGTTCCACCATACGGGGGTCACGACGAAGCAAGCCTTTTACTTTCAGCACGGGACGATATTCGGGGTTGATTTCCACCAATGCTCTGGATATTGCTAAGCGCAATGCTTCTGCCTGACCGGCGATGCCGCCGCCATCCAAATTCACTTTAATATCGTATTGACCTTCCACTTCGGCTAATACTAAAGGTTGGGTTACTACATATTGTAATGTAGCCAACGGAAAATACTCTTTATAATCACGATTATTAACCGTAATATTACCGCTTCCCTTTTTCAAATAGATGCGGGCTATAGCGGTTTTTCTTCTTCCTAATGTATTGGTTATTTCCATAGATGCTTATTTGATTTCGTTAATGTTAATGATTTTTGGGGTTTGACCTTCGTGCGGATGATTTGGTCCGGCATATACATATAGATTGCGGAATAGTTGATCTCCCAGTTTGTTTTTCGGTAACATCCCTTTGATGGCGTGTTCCAAAATCCCGATTGGATTTTTCTTTAACAATTCTCTTGGAGTTCTGAAGCGTTGTCCGCCCGGATAACCGGTATGGCGAACGTACTCTTTATCGTCCATTTTTTTTCCGGTAAATCTTACTTTATCGGCATTAATAATAATCACGTTGTCACCGCAATCAAAATGGGGAGAAAAATAGGTTTTGGTTTTTCCTCTTAAAATGCGAGCCGTAACGGTAGCGAGGCGACCTACAATTTCATTCTGAGCATCAATAACAACCCACTCTTTTTTAACGATTTTTTCGTTTGCAGCGATGGTTTTGTAACTTAATGTGTTCATTTTTCGTTTTTGTTTTTTGTTTTGCGCCTTTTGTCTTCACCTACAAAAGACTGATTTTCAATTAATAATTCCTTTTCTAAGTCAAAGGATAATAATCGGTTTTTTGGGCGGCGAATATAGATTTTTTTTGAAATAAAAAAGTTTAATTCTTTTTGGGTTATTTTTTTTTATTGAAAATAATATTTATCAAAAAAAAATCTATTTTTGCACGTTTCATTAAAAGAAGTATTACAAACACTTTAAAATTATTAACCAATATTATTAAAATATGAAAAAAAGTTTATTTATTTTAGGATTATTCCTATCGTTCGCATTTTTAAATGCACAAATCAATCTCACACCTGTAGTACCGGATGACGATATATCGGCTGATGCCAAAATCGTTAAAACTAAGCATATTTCTGTAGAGAAAAAGAATGCTGTAGCAAAAGCGAGAGAAGGCGGTGTAGTCTTGTGGGATAATACCAATATTAATGTACCGGAAGGAACCATTCCGGGAGGAACTGCCGCCTATTGGGGTGGTAATGACAATTGGGCTTGGCCTGCCGATGACTTCGATGCAGACGGCGAATGGATTATTGAAAAAGTATATTCAAAAGGATTTCACTTAGATCCAGATCCCACTTTTACCGACAAAATGGCGCTTGTTTTCTATTTAGATGATAACGGTAAACCCGGACAGGAAATTTATAGAAATACTTCTATTAAGGTTGCCGATATTTTGGACGCGGAAATTGTACTGCCTGTACCGTTCCAATTACCGGGAGCAGGTAAATATTGGATAACAATAGCAGCCTCCTATGAAAATATATCTGTTGCTACCAATAGTGACGTACTGAATAATCGTATTTATATATTAAGAGGCAAAACGTCAATAGGCGCTAATTATCATTATTATGATAAACTGGCTCTGTTTACAGGATATTCTGCAGCAACATGGATTGACGCAAGTACAGTACCATCTATCAATCCAAAATTATATTCTACTTATTTCAGAATTGAAGGTGATCCGAATGTCCCTATTGATTGTCAACCCATAACAGATTTTAAGGCTGTAGCTGCCCCTGATTGCAGTAA
>WRGQ01000027.1 GCA_009787115.1 Bacteroidota bacterium | reverse complement strand
CCCGGAATTAGTTTTGCAAATCTGAACTATTTTATTGAGCCGGAAAAAATCAGTTCACAAACCGCACTGTTTTTACAATTTTATGGTAACCAAACTATTGGAATCACAGGCACCAAGGGAAAAAGTACAACCTCTTCCTTAATTTATCATATTCTTCAACAAAATCATAAAAGAACCGTGCTTGCAGGAAATATCGGCGTCCCTTTTTTTGATATTATTGAACAGATTGATAAAGAAACAATTGTAGTAGCAGAACTCTCTGCGCATCAGTTAGAATTTGTGCACCACTCGCCCCACATTGCGGTACTGCTTAATTTGTATCAGGAACATTTAGACCATTTTAACTCATTTTCAAGTTATATGCAGGCAAAATTGAACATTACGAAATATCAAAACGAAACAGATATTTTAGTGTATAATGAAGATGATGAATGGATTACAAAGTTGTTAGCCCAACATAATTTCACGCGTAATTATTATCCATACTCAAATCGTGTAAAACATAATGCTGTTTTTACCACTTGTAAATTATTCGGAATTACCGATAAAGAGATAGAAAGTGCATGTGCTTCGTTTATTCCATTAGAGCATCGGCAGGAGTTTGTGGGAGAAAAGCACGGCATCCGTTTTTACAACGATTCGATTGCCACCGTTCCTGAAGCCGCAATTTTTGCTTTGGAAACGTTGAAAGAGGTAGATACGCTCTTGCTCGGCGGCTTTGACAGAGGTATTGATTATGAAATTCTGTACAATTTTTTACAAAAAAATCCGGTAAAAAACATTGTCTTTATGGGACCTGCCGGAAAACGAATGCACACCGAATGGAAAGCCAAATTTGAAAATCTGTCCGCTATCAAAAACTGCATTGAGGAAGATAATATGCAAAAAATTATCCATTTTGCGATACAAAATACGCAAAAAAGGAAAATCTGCTTGCTCTCTCCTGCTGCCGCAAGTTATGACCAATATACCAATTTTGAAGAACGCGGCAAAATGTTTAAACAGTGCGCTTTACAACCATTCTCATTGAAATCTTTTAACTCATTTCATATTGATGTTACCTGCAATGATTTTATTTGCATTAACAAAGAAGAGGAACTTGATTATCTGTTTGATAATAAAATATTTGATACCCATTTTTTAATACTTGGCGGGGGGTGCAATATTTTATTCACTCAAAATTTTTCCGGTACTATTATTCATATTAACACAAAAGGAATAATAATTAAAGAACAAAATGCAGATTTTGTTGAAATTGAAGTAAAATCCGGTGAAAATTGGGATGATTTTATTGATTTTTGTGTAAAAAACCGGTTTTTTGGCGTAGAAAACTTATCGGGCATTCCGGGAAAAGTGGGCAGTTGTCCCGTCCAAAACATCGGCGCGTATGGTACTGAGGTGGGCAATGTGATTAAAACGGTGAATGTTCGTGAAATTGCAACGGGAAAAGAAAAGAGTCTTTCAAAAGAAGATTGTAAATTCGGGTATAGAGATTCTATCTTTAAAAATGAGTTAAAAAACAGCGTTATCATTACTTCTGTTGTTTTTCAATTGTCTAAGAATGAACAATATAATTTTTCGTATAAGGCTTTGAATGATGAATTACAAAATCATCCTAAAATAGATTTGGTGTTTGTTCAGGAAAAAGTAAAAGAGATACGAAACCGAAAACTACCGGATTTAGAACGAATTGGTTCTGCAGGAAGTTTCTTTAAAAACCCTGTGATTAAAAAAGATAAATGGGAAGCATTGCAAAAAGATTATCCACAATTAACATATTTTGAAGAAGATGAAAACCATATAAAATTGGCAGCAGCGCAACTAATTGAGATTTCGGGCTGGAAAGGGTTTCGCGAAGGCAATATCGGCGTTTATCCTCACCAACCATTGGTTTTGGTTAATTATGGAGATGCAACAGGGGAAGAGATTATGAATTTATCTATTAACATTCAAGAATCGGTATTTGAAAAATTTGGGGTGGGATTGGAGTGCGAGGTGCAGGTTATTTAAGACTTAGTACCTTACTCTTCCGTATCCTCTTTCAGCCGCTCTGCGTTTTCTGCTATTTGCAGCGCTTCAATAGTGTCTTGAATGTCGCCGTCCATAAAACCGGTTAGGTTGTACATAGTGAGGTTTATTCGGTGGTCGGTAACACGGTTTTGCGGGTAGTTGTAAGTTCTGATTTTTGCGGAACGGTCGCCGGTGGAAACCATAGTTTTGCGTTTGGAGGCTACATCGTCCAACCATTTTTGATACTCACGTTCAAAAAGCCGTGTTCGCAGTACGCGCATAGCTTTATCCAAGTTTTTGAGTTGTGATTTTTCGTCTTGAATCGCCACAACAATTCCTGAGGGGATGTGTGTGAGACGAACGGCGGAATAGGTTGTATTTACGGATTGTCCTCCCGGACCGGACGAACAGTAGGTATCTTTTCTGATATCGCTCTGTTTCAGTTCTACGTCAAACTCGTCGGCTTCGGGGAGTACTACTACGGAAGCGGCAGAGGTATGCACGCGCCCCTGCGATTCGGTTTGGGGCACCCGCTGTACGCGGTGAACACCCGATTCATACTTCATTAACCCGTAAACGCCGTCGCCGGAAATTTCAAAAACAATCTCCTTGAAACCGCCTACCGTACCTTCCGTCATAGAGAGTATTTCCACTTTCCAACCTTTTTTATCGCAGTAATGTTCGTACATTCTGAAGAGGTCTCCTGCAAAGATGCTGGCTTCGTCGCCGCCGGTACCTGCACGGATCTCCACTTGTGCATCTTTACTGTCTTGCGGGTCGGCAGGAAGCAACAACAGCCTGATAGCCTCTTCCAATTCATCACGACGTATTAGAAAAGCATCAAGTTCTAATTTTGCCATTTCCCGAAACTCTTCATCTTTCTCGTTCACCAGATGTTCTTTTGTATTTTCAATATTTTCGAGTACATTTTTATACTCTTTGTAGGCATCCACTACGGCGGTTAAATCTTTATAATCCTTATTCAATTTAATATACCGTTTCATATCCGTCATCGCATCGGGTTGCGCAATCTCCTCGCCGATAGATAACCACCTTTTATAAATTGCTTCTAATTTTTCTAAAATGTTCATATCATTATTTTTAATATAGCCTGACAACTTTGCTCAAGCGAAGTTTTACAAATTTGCCGCAAAAATATAATTACATATTGAAAATATGTAGAAACGTTATATTTTTATTATCCAGACCGCTCTATAAAACCTTAAATTTGCAAAGGGCTCGTCTTGGTTCGGGTCTATTTCTGCGCCAGCAATATAACCCCCACAATAATAACTGCCACCCCCAGCCATCGCGTCCAGACAATAGGCTCGTGAAATATGAAATAGGCTGCCAGCAACCCAAAAACATAACTGATGCTGATCATCGGATATGCCAAACTAAATTCAAATTTCTTTAATACATACACCCAAATGATTGAGGCAGTGGCTATAGATATTCCGCTGAGTGCAAACGGTAGATTGGTAAAAACCGTTTTAAAAAATATCCACGACCATTGAAATTTACCGAAAGCATTCAACGCCATTTTTAAAAATACCTGCGATGCCGTGAGCAACGCCGATTGAAGCGTAACTAATAATACCAATTTTAACATGATGACAATAAAATTAAAGCATGCGCTTGATTATGAAAATGTTGGTGAAATAATATG
>WRGQ01000026.1 GCA_009787115.1 Bacteroidota bacterium | reverse complement strand
TTGCTAAAACTTTTTGAAAAAAACAACGTAACGGTTTTAAGAATGGGTTTACACCCTTCCGAAGGTTTGCTCACAGGAAACGATTTGGTTGCCGGTCCTTTTCACGTCTCTTTCAAAGAGTTGGTTTTAAGCGCTATATGGAAAGAGATTTGGGACGATGTTTTAATGCACAAAACAGGTGAAGAATTAGTGATTGAAGTACCTCCAAAATCTATAAATGCTGCTGTCGGCTATCAATCTGCAAACAAGAAATATTTGCTGGAGAATTTTCGTTCGGTTATATTTCAAACAAACGACAATCTTACCGGTTATGAATATAATATTTATATAAAACGATGATTATCATTCACGATAAACGGTTACCCAAAGAAGCCATAAAAAAACTTAACGAATATGGAGAGTGCTTGCCGTTTCTCTCAGAAAATATTACCTGTCAAGCGATTGCCGGTCATCCGGATATTTTCTTCTTTCCTACAGAAGCATTTACCATTGTGGCGCCTAATACGCCTCCATATTTTATCAATTATTTGAAAACAAAAGGTTTGCCATTGATAACAGGCACAACCTCTGTGGGCAATCTCAAAGAAAACTCAACATGTTATAATGTGGTAATGACTGAAAAATATCTCATTCACCATAGAAAATTTACAGATGCAACCATTCTTCAACACGCTAAAGATAAGATTTTTATTCATGTAAATCAGGCATATACACGTTGTTCATTATTGCCTTTGAAAAACAACAGTTTTATCACTTCCGACAGGGGTATTGAGAAAACTTTATCCCAACACGGGTTAAATTGTTTGTATATTTCACCCAAAGAGATTATATTGCCGGGGCATTCGTATGGGTTTATCGGCGGGTGCATGGGTGTTTCCGAGCGCAATGTTTTTCTTATCGGCAGCTCGCAGCACCACTCCGATGGTGCAAAATTGGAAACGTTTATACACGAAAACGGTTATTATTTGATTAGTTTGTATGATGGAAAGTTCTTTGATGGGGGCGGAGTGTTCTTTTATTTTGAGGATTTGTAATAGAATGTTTGTAATAATTCTATTTTTGCCAAAAATTAAAATTTTAAACCTGTTTACAAATTGAGAGAGAAAATTACATAATCAAAATGAGATCGGATAATAAATATCTTTCCACTGTTTTGCGCATTTTTACAGGCTTGGTGTTTGTGGCATCCGCAATTTTAAAATACATCTCTATTGATCTGTTTGACTTATACATATTTGAACACAATCTGTTTTCTGTTTCGGTAACGGAAACCTTAACCCGTTTGTTGGTTACGGCAGAGTTGGTTTTGGGTATTTTGCTCATTCTTAATATTCACGTCCGTCTTGCTTATTATTGTGCCTTGGGTTTTCTTGCCGGCTTCACCATATATTTGCTCTTGCTACCCCGACTTTTTGATGTGGATATAATAAACTGTCATTGTTTTGGTACGGCAATTGTGTTGAGTCGCACAGAATCTATTGCCAAGAATGTAGTGCTGTTGCTCTGTCTGTTTTTTGTTTCGCCCAAATTTTCTACATACAAAAAATGGCACACTTGGGTAATGATTGCATTAGGGATCATTACAATCACCGTTTTAATGGTTGTTAATGCACCAAACTACTTATATTCCATCGTTCATAAAGACAAAATACAAATTGATGTTCCTGTATATGAATCTGCATTATTGAATAGCGGTAAGGAAGTCGAATTTACCGACGGAAAACAAATCATCTGTATGTTTTCAGCCGGATGCAGATATTGTAAGCACGCCGCCCTGAAATTGCACCTCATTATGAAAAACCACCACCTTTCCGAAGAACACGTAAAAGCAATATTCTGGACAGGAACACCGGATAGCATTATTCATAACTTCTTTGCTGAACAAAGAATGCCGTTGATTGAATATACTACATTTCGTGTGGACACATTCCTGACTGTAACCTCAGGCAGTATGCCGCTAATTCTGTTTTCCGATAACGGAACTATTGTACAGAGGTATAACTATATTTCATTGAATGAAAACAGGGTCGTAGATTTTTTAAAGTCTGAATAAGCCTGTCCCACTGTGAACAAATTACGAATAATCATCTAATCACGAATACCTCTATAATGAATTTACTCAAATTTAGCATTGGCATTGACATTGGCGGCACCAATACGGACATCGGGTTGGTGAATGATACTGGCGAAATTATTGCCCGCCAACATTTGCATACTACGCAATATTTTGATGCACAACTATTTGTAAACGATATCGTATTTACCATCCGGCAAATGATTTTGGAAAACAATGTAGAACAGATTGTTGGGATAGGGATTGGCGCCCCTTGCGGCAATTTTGATGAAGGTAGTATTGATGATGCAGCAAATTTGAATTTTAGAGGAAAAACGCCACTAAAAAAGATGTTGGAAGCGCAACTGAATATTCCCGTTGTAGTTACTAACGACGCCAATGCAGCGGTTTACGGAGAGATGATTTACGGCGGTGCGAAAGGAATGAAAAATGTGGTGATGTTTACCTTAGGCACTGGCGTGGGCAGCGGCATTATCATTGACGGCAAACTGCTGTATGGCTCCGACGGCTTTGCCGGCGAATTAGGACACTCCATTTTAATACCCTACGGCAGAAAATGTAATTGCGGCAATTGCGGCTGTTTGGAAATGTACGCTTCTATTAGAGGTATTACGCAAACCTGTGTAGAACTACTGCAGCAATCTCCCGAAAACGAACTTGCAAAAATCCCAAAAGAACAATTAGACCCCCAAATTATTACAAACGCTGCTTTGAACGGCAATGCAATAGCCATTGAAACTTATAGAAAAACAGGCGAATGGTTGGGAATTGCGCTTGCAAATGTCGTAACATTCTCTTCGCCCGAAGCCATCTTCTTTGCCGGAGGCATTATGAAAGCAGGAGATATATTACTGAAACCCATAAAAGAATCTTTTACAAAACATAAACTGTTTCTTTATAAAAACGATATTCCCATTTTGCACTCACAACTCAGCGAGAATGACGCTGCCATACTGGGGGCTGCTGCACTCGTTTTTTAATGAAATTTGACCTATAAATCAAGTTTTGATAGTTTTCGTCAATAAGTTTGATTTTTGCGAAAGAATTATTCTTCTTCCTCAATCTTCACCACCTTTTTAGAAGAAAGATAGGTATAAATTGCAGGAATTACAAACAATGTGAGTAAGGTAGCGAAAATCATACCTCCTACAACGGCAATTCCCATTGCTACGCGGCTTTCGCTGCCGGCGCCGGTGGCTATCGCCATCGGTAAAATGCCGAGTATTGTGGATAAACTGGTCATCAATATAGGACGAAAACGGGAAATAGAGGCTTCAATAATGGCTTGTTGGAACGGGATTCCGTCTCGTTTTTTCTGGTTGGCAAATTCAACAATTAAAATACCGTTTTTGGTAACCAACCCTATGAGCATAATCATGGCAATTTGGCTGAAGATGTTCATTGTTTGCCCAAAAATACTGAGAGATATTAAAGCGCCCATAAGCGCTAAAGGCACTGTGAGCATAATGATAAAAGGGTCGCGGAAACTTTCAAAGTTGGCAGAAAG
>WRGQ01000025.1 GCA_009787115.1 Bacteroidota bacterium | reverse complement strand
TCGCTCAAATGTTTATACAAATTTATTATTCTAATAGCAAATGCAAATGATTTTTCCTGTAAAATATTATATTTTGCCATACTCTAATCTCTTTTAATTTTTAATTTTTAATTTTTAATTTTTAATTTATCAATGCACATGTCCTGCATGAGCGTCTAATCCGCCCGAAGACTGCGCTAATTTAACCAACATAGCCCCTTTACTTACCACTCTTTCGCCTTCTGCAATTCCTTCCGTTATTTCGGTACTGATTCCGTCTGTTGCACCTTTTTGAATTGGGCGTTTCTCAAAAAGTTCGGGTGTGAGTTGCACGTATGCAAAATAGTTGCCCATTTCTTCAATAATCGCTTCGTTGGGAACAACAAGGGCTTGTTTATCGTTTTTGGTTTTGATAAACATTTCCACAAAACTGCCTGCCAGCAGTCCCGCCTTATTATTTACCTGAAATACTACAGGAATAAGCGGGTTGTTTATGTCTGCCGATTTTCCATACGACAGTACGCGCCCGCCCAATTCTTCAAGCGTAAAAGTGTTGTTGCTGTTCATCTGCCGAATATTTGCCGAAACAATGTTGCCCAACACTGCCGAATATTTGGTTTGCAATTCGGCTTTTATCAGCAGGTCGCGGTTTTGCGATACCACTAAAACAGGCTGTCCCGCTTCTGCATACTCGCCGTTGCGCACCAATACGCGGGTAACAAATCCGCTAATGGGCGAACTGATACTTTGCTTTCCTGCCGTAAAATTATTGCGCAGGTTGTTGTATGCGGCTTCGGCATTGGTAAAATCGGTTTTGGCTTTCAGCAGGTCGCTTTGTGAAACGATATTTACTTTTGCCAACTCCTGCTTGCGCTCGTACTCGGTTTTGGCGCGGTTGTATTCGCTTTCGACTTCGGCATAACGCACCGATAAATTATTATCTGCCATTCCGCTACCGTCAATAAAAAACAGGGATTGTCCTGCGCTTACGGCTGTTCCCTCAATCACATTGTTGTTTGCAAACGATACAATGCCACTCGCTTTGGCGGGAATTGTCCGTTCATCGCCTTGCGAGGGTTGGATTTGCGCGGTTGTGCGAATAATCTGTCCGAAAGGCTGACGGCGAACTTCGGTTGTGGCAAAATCCACTTTCCAACTTTGTTCTTTGGTAAAGGTTGCGCCGTTGCTGCTCGTTACTGCGGCTTCGGCGGCGGCTTCGTGTGCCTCGTGTTCATCATCGTAAACCGTGATATTGGGGACAACAATTTGCGAAGTGCCTTTGGACGTTTTAATGTCGAATACCAATTTGCCCGTTCCTGCCGTTTTCGGCTGTAAGGAAAAGTGATAAATCCCTGCCTGTGTCGGCTGTTCGAGTGTTTGACGAATGCCGTCCGTTCCGATAATCATACTAACCGTTACAGTGCCCTCTGCCAACGGTTTAAAATTTTCCAAATGGGAAAAATGAGCGAGAATTTCGCTTGTTTCGCCAACCACAAAGGGCGTTGCCTCTGCAAACAATTCAAAATCGGCGTTGTATGCCGACAATTGCAGGCTTTCGTTGTGGGCGTGGTTATGTTCGTGAGAATGCTTGTGGTTGCACCCCATAACGGCAAATACTATGAGCATTGCCATTATTATATTGTATTTTTTCATTTTCTTACGATTTAATGGTTATGGCTATGTCCGTCGTGGCTATGATTGACCGTAACACTGTCGGCTTCCACTGTGAAACTTTCCTGTTCAGGCGCATGGTCGGAATGTACCGTACCGTCCGCGTGGGTATGGGTGTTGTGGTTGTGCTCTGTGCAATTTTCGTGGTCGTGCGAATGACGGTTTGCACTTCTGCCTCCGCAAGCCGTTAGACCTAATGTGATTGCTGTTGCTATTGTAAATATTTTAAAAGATTTCATTTTAATGCTGATTTTTTAACTGTTTATAATTAGAATTGATTGTCTTGAACTTAGATTTTATTAAGATTTACGGAATTGTCAAGATTTTTTTGACAATCTTTTTAATCTTATAGAAATCGTGTTCAGATTAAAAAACGGAAAAAATTAGCACACGGGAGGCGCTCTCAATCCAACGGATTGAGATACAAAGGCGGCATAAAAGAGAGGTATATACGGTTTCTCTCGGAAATGTGTCGCTGGATTTTCAACGAAACTGCAGGTATTCAAAACGGTTGGAACAACTGCATGCAGCCACTGTCCGCAACTACAATTTTCGTGGTCGCAACGAGCAATTTTCGTATCGTTAGTTGTTGAAAAATAAATATTATCAATAGTGCAACACTTCCCTGAAGACGGAACTTCGTCTTGTTCGTGATGATGTTCTTCTTCACTGTCTTTACAACAAGAATTAAAAAAGCAGATTTTCGTCTCACCGTGATGATGATGCGGCAACGCAATATGAACCAATAAAAGAATGTTGGCAACCCAAAGCGCTGTATAATAAACTACTTTCTTTATCATTTTTTATTATAAACTTTTTTAAAAACGCAAAGATCTGAAAAACATTGTATCTCGTTTGAATTTTCTGTCAATTTTTTCTGTTCCCATACTTTTAATTTTTTAGTAATTTTCGATTCTCAATATTTTCCAACACGCACATTTGTTGAATAGCAATTTGGTTTAACTTTATCAACCGTTCGGACTGCGGAGGTGTAAGTTCAACAGGGATAAGATTATGTTTTATGGCATCGGTGTGAATGTGATAGTTTATTTTTGCCATATTACTACATTTTTTTATGTTGACATTGAACGATTAGTATCTTACATTCGTTACAATAATTCTCCGTAAATTCTGATAAATATTTTTTTCAAAGCCGTTGCCAGCAACATATACAGGAATATTGTCAATACCAACCATGCAAAGTAAACCGTTGGCAGTGGTGCCAAACCAATTGACCAGCCAAAGTTGGTGAACGGTATCATGGTTAAGAATGCGATCCCTGTAAAGGTAATCAAGGTAAGCGGCAAAGATGCACGGCTTTGGATAAACGGTATTTTAGGTGTACGTATCATGTGGATAACCAATGTTTGCGACCACATAGACTCAACAAACCAACCGGCTTGAAACATCGCAATATAAACCATTTTCATATCCAGACCTGCGAACATTCCCGATTGAATAAGCGTACCTTCGGCAATTTGATTGAACAGCAGTCCGTCCGATACGAATTGCGGACAGATGAGAAAATACATCAAAAGATAAGTGGTAATGTCGAACACCGAACTTGTCGGTCCAATCCACAACATAAATTTACTGACCAATGAAGCATCCCATTTTCGCGGAACTCTGAGAAATTCTCTGTCCACATTGTCCCATGGAATAGCGGTACATGAAATATCGTAAATCAGATTAAGGAAGATAATATGAATAGAAAGCATCGGCAAGAACGGTAAAAATGCGCTGGCTGCCAATACTGAGAACATATTTCCGAAATTGGAGCTTGCCGTCATCTTGATATATTTAATCATATTGCCGTAGGTTTTTCTGCCTTCAATGATACCTTTTTCCAACACCATCAAATCTTTTTCCAACAATATTACATCGGCAGATTCTTTGGCAATATCAACGGCTGTATCTACTGAAA
>WRGQ01000024.1 GCA_009787115.1 Bacteroidota bacterium | reverse complement strand
AACCGCCTGTTTTTGTTCGGTATTTAAACCGCGTAAAAGATGTGTCTCAGCCATATTTTCTCCTTGTCTATATACTTAGACGGAGAAAACGGGAAAAAAAGCCCAAAAAAGTGACTTTTGCAAACAAGTGTTTGCAAAAATGTGCATTTTTTATGGGATTTGGGTTTAATTTGTATATTTATGCTATGAATATGACTACAGCATACCGCACTACTTGTATTCCGAAGGATAATAGGCTTGATACTATTATACCAAACGAATACGTTGGGCGTGAAATCGAAGTTGTAATATATCCTCTCTATGACGAACCTAAATACAATGCCGAGACATTGGCTGCTATGCAGGAAGTTCGAGATATAAGGGCTGGAAAAATAAAGACTAAACGCTACAATACTGTTGAAGAAATGGAAGCAGATCTTGATGCGGAAGAAAACGAATAATGCTAAAACTTGAAACTACTTCTAGATATAGAAAAGACAGAAAATTAATGAAAAAGCAGGGAAAGGATATGTCCTTATTGCTTGCAGTTATCAGAAAATTGCAAAATCAGGAAGTGCTGGATGCCAAGCATCGTGACCATCCGTTGTATGGCGATTATAGCGGATGTCGTGAGTGCCATATTACACCGGACTGGCTTCTCATATATTCCGTTGATAACGATGTACTTATTTTGACTGCTGTGCGTACAGGCTCCCACTCGGATTTGTTTTAATCGCCTATTGCTTTCGCTATGGGCGTAAATAGGTAATTTATGGCAAGGCAATCATGATTTCACGACAACCACTATCACTTTTAGGATTATTGGTAATTGCCCATTCCGCAGGTTTAGTGTTAAAATTAAATCTTGCTACAAAAGTGCATATTTCATATCCACCGTAACGATTTTTGCCTCTAAATGTATTTTTTACAAAAATATATTCCTCAACAGTATAGACATCTATTTCCGTATTCTGATAACTTTTTGGATCTCTTAAATTCGCTTTTATTGCTTGTGCTAATTGTACACGTGCTTCAATCTTTTGATCTTCTATATTTGATGTTGAAGTAGAATTTGACGCCGAAGTAGAACTATTTTTTGGAGCTATTGCACCAATAATCATTAACACAACAAGACCAATTATGAATATGGGAGTTGCAGTAAATGAAAAACAGCCTACAGGTAAACAACCACAACCGATATCATCGGTACGCCAAAGTGGTTTAGTTAAAAATGAAAAATCTCTACTTTTTTTTGGTTTAGTATCAACTTCAACCATCATTTTCTTGGCTTCTTCAACTGAATACTTTGTACCACAGTTTTGGCAGATATATACGCTGTCTCGTTTGATTAAGTCTTTACCGCCACACATTTCGCAAACTATTTGTTTCATACTGAACTCCTTTTATTGAATGAAAAATTCTTTACTTCAAGTTTTTTAATATTATATCATGTTTCGAATGTATTTTACTGGCTTCTTCTTCCGTTAATGTTGTTTTTTTGCCAGATGGAGTTAATGTCCATACACCCCTTTTTGAACCATCTACTAATCCTTCATATACCAAATACAGCCTAGCCCAATATACTTGGTTCTCAAATTTTGAAGAGCCATTTTTCAGTGTTACCTTTCTAATTTCATCAGGAACTTTTTCATTTTTCACAATTTTTTCAATAACTTCTTTTGTGGTTCCAGAACCACCTAATTCTTTTAATGCAGTCAATATAGGGTTCATCCATTTGTCACTTTCTGCTACTTTTTTATAATTATTTTTTTCTTGCTTCGGCATAATTTTCTCTTCTTTACCAGAAAGAGGAAGAGTATTCCAAACCGCTGCTAAATTTCTAATTTCTTTTGATGCGCATCGAACACGGTACGTGTGGTGTTGCAATATATCGCATTTATGCAACATCCCTTTCCAATTTGTGGAACGTTTACCAGTTTTGATTTCATTTCTCATAAAATCAACCCACCTCTGAACTTTTGGGGTGTCCGTTGGAGTATTGCCGAAAAGTTCACGTATTGAACGGCTATTTTTGTCAAAAGTACCGAGATGTGTATTAGTTGGCAGTTGGGAGATGTTTTTTAGTTTCTGTTCAAGTTTCTGATTTTTTATTTCCAAATCCTCTATCCGCTTTTGCAAAGCGAGTTTCTTTTTCAATTCCGCTATCTGTTTTTGCAGAGCGAGTTTCTTTTGAGTTGCTTTCAATGGCATAAAACCTCCTATTTTAACCTCTTAGAATCAAAGCAAGGTATAATTTCTTTGCAATTTATATCTTTCGGTAGTTGTACTTTAATATCATTATCTTTAGTCATTGATACATTCCATTGATTTCCTATTTGACAATCAGCGATTTTTACATTATTTTTTATACTAAGATATGCAATACCATCTTTTATCTTACCTTCGTAAGAAAAATATAGGTGACTAGGCGGTTTAAATGCAATAGCTTTGAAATCTCCGAATTTATTCATTTCCGCATAGTAAGCAGCCTGAAGTGCTTTCCAAGGACCGACTGCATATCTAGCACTACTTGTTCCAAATTCCGTCGCCGCTTCCTTTGCTGTTATTCTTTTAAATTCTTCTAGGTTTTCATTATATTTAAGAGTAAGTGTTGAATCTGATATTTTATAATTAAATGTTATTGTATCAGATGCTATTTGACGGGAAATATATAAACTATCATTTTTTACCTTCCATTTAATATCCCACCCGTCAAAGCTTCCAGTTCCATCATTTAAAAATTCTATTATTCGTTTATAACATTCATTTACTTTACCCCATATACCTACTAGTGCCGATTTTTCTTCGTTATTATAATTGTCTTGGATGCAACGTATGGAAAAAAAACTGAACTTAAGGAAGTTGTACCTTCCCACATCTGCGGTGTAGTAGCTGTGCCTGTTCACATCCGCAGCGTAGTAGCCCATGCTCCAGCTGTAAGTACTGGAAGCATTGTCCTCCGTGGCAGTCCACCAATTGCCGGTGGTGCCGACATCGTTGAAGCGATTGGCAATATCACCTATGCCACCTGGCAGAGCCGAAAATCCGAAAGAGTCCGTGCCGTTGCCATTTTTATACCAACCACTCTTTGCTTTTAGCTTCTTTCCAGCAGTATTGCCACCCGCGAAATCTACAAGGGTCTGCCATTCGCCGTCGCTTGGCAAATGCCATCCGCTTGGACAAACTTTAAAATACCCCTTAGCTGTTTCCCAATCATACAATCTACCGTATTTTTGGCAGTTGGCAGGCTTTTTATCGTAACATATGCTACCGCTTGCGTCATAACTTAGGTTCTCCGCCATCCAAGTTTGCGTTCCTATTGCGACAGTCCTATATTCCTTGCCGTCACGATAGTCTATAAATGAACCGCTACCAACCTTATTCGCAGGTTCGGTGGTTCTTTGGGCAAAGGTTGCTTGAATCCCAATGAACAGGATTAACATAAGTATATCCCTGAAACTTCGTTTCATAATGAACTCCTCTTTTGTTGTGAAAAGAATTTTTTTTACAAGTCGCCTGCCAACGGAGCCGAGAAAATAGGCGTTTAAATGGGG
>WRGQ01000023.1 GCA_009787115.1 Bacteroidota bacterium | reverse complement strand
TGTTTGCGATTTTTTAATAACAAGATAAATTTTTGCATGGTAAAAACTCCAAAATAGGCTATCAGTGCAAGCATAAGTGTCAATCCCATCGTACGAATAAAATAGATATAACTCAAAGAAAGGGCTATTACACATAACAGTAAAATATCTCTCCAGCGTTTGCTTTTTTCAACAAACAATTTTTCGGGTGGAAAACGTAATACGATGAACAATACCACGCATAAGAAGAATATAAACAGCATTTCACTCATCATGATACAGGCAAAACCCAATAAGTGACTCTGCATCGCCGTGAAAAGAACCGTAATAAATGCTACAAAACGATTTTTTGCAAAATGAGCCGTTATAAAATAAAACAGAATAAGTGCAGCATATAAAAGAAATCCATTGGCAACTTTTATACCATGAATAGAACTTATGCCACATTTCATTAAACAAGCAATAAAAAAAGGATAACCGGGTGGAAAATGGGTATGCGGCGAATCTGTTAAAAAGATTGTATTCGTAAAACCTTTACCCTCGCTTAACGCTTTCCCTAATGAATAATAATAAATATTATCTCCATTCAAGTTCACTTTTTCGTCGAATGTTTGATTGTAATTGATTACAAAAACGATTGATATAATGGCTAAATATACAATGGGTAAATATTTAAGCATCTGGTCAAAGATTTTATTTTTCTTAACTTGTTTTTGATGTTTCATATATCACTTATTTATTCATTAACAACTCATACAATTGTTTGTGTTTTTTAACAACCACATCTAAAATTAATCCGCAAACCCAAAGTAGAATTGCTATAACAATGAAGGTAGTAGAAACAAACAAGGTGGGAAAACGTGGCACTAACCCCGTGTGTGCAAAATCTATTAGAATAGGAATAAACAAGATCAGTGCAACCAAAAAGACAACTGCGGCACAAGAGGAAAAGAATAACAAAGGTTTATAATCGCGAAATAAAGTTAAAATAGTTCTAATAACTTTATAACCATCACTATAAGTATTTAATTTTGATACGCTGCCATCCTTTCTATCTTGATAGGCAATAGGGATTTCTTTTATCAGAAAGTTTTTATCCAAAGCGTGTATGGTCATTTCGGTTTCTATTTCAAAACCTTTACTTAAAACAGGAAAATTTTTAACAAAACTTCGTGCAAATGCTCTGTATCCGGTCATAATATCACGAATATTGTTTTCAAAAAGTTTGTTTATCAGTGTGCGTACTAACTTGTTTCCAAAATTATGAAAGGGGCGTTTATTTTCTTGAAAATAGGTAGATGAAAGTCTGTCTCCAATCACCATATCCGCACGATTATCAAGTATTAAATTACACATTTCTCTTGCATTTTCTGCCGGATAGGTATCGTCTCCGTCTGTCATCAGGTAACAATCTGCTTCAATGTCGCGGAACATGCTGCGAATAACATTTCCTTTGCCCTGTCTATATTCATACCGCACAATAGCGCCTGCTTTGCGTGCGATTTCGTCAGTTCCATCGGTCGAATTATTGTCATATACGTAAATTTCGGCTTCCGGTAGCGCCTGTTTGTAACTTTCTACCACTTTTGCAATGGCGCTACTTTCGTTATAACAAGGAATAAGTACTACTATTTTATTCATTATTTTGTTAATTTCATCATAATTGGTAAATATCAATGTTGCATCGCCAATCTCTCCATTACCCACAACTTATCCTCCCGATACGTTACTCCAAACCATTCCGCATCACAATCAATAATTTTTATGGTTGCTAAATGATTGTCTATAAAATGATTGATAACCGCAGGGATAGGAAATTCAGATTTTGGATTATCGTTGTTTTCTTTCAGAAATTGAATAAAAAGAGTGTTTAAAAAAGTGAAAAAATAGGGTGTAAAACCCCAGAAATTCATAGAAACCGGTTCCTCGCCCGTGAGTGCTACCCTACCCTCTTCATTTGTATTGAAAATTATATCTCCTTCCCGTTGAATTTTAGTCATTTCCGTAATAGAAATTAATTCTCGGTTTTCATTGGCTTGGCACACACCGCGGGCTACCGTCCCATGTTCGGAAAGCGTGTTTTTCAACCGATAGCCAATCATGGCAAACACCGGTTTCACATCGTTGTTGGGTTGTCGCAAGAAATCAGCCATAGCAACAAAGGCTTTGCGGCTGTAAAAATCGTCGGCATTGATTACGGCAAACGGTTCTTTTATAGCATCTTGAGCCACAAGAATGGCGTGTGCTGTGCCGTACGGTTTCTCTCGTTCAGGATGCTTTTGAAATCCGGCAGGCAGCATATCCAATTCTTGAAACACACATTCGCACTTTATCTTATGTTTGTATTTCGATAAAATTTGCGCTTCAAAAACTTCTTGCATACTTTTTCTGATGACAAACACTACTTTTGTAAATCCAGCTGCAATGGCGTCATCTACAGAGTAATCCATAATAGTTTCTCCGTTAGGTCCTAGAAAATCCAACTGTTTCAAACCGCCATAGCGACTGCCCATACCGGCGGCTAAAATTAGCAGGGTGATATCTGTCATATTCTGTCTAATACTTTTGTAATCAATTCTTCCATCTCTTTATTGTAATCATTGAGAAAGTGATGGGTTACGCGGTTGGCAATGGCGAGACAAACTGTTAATGTTCTATGTCCCAATATATTTCCTAATCCATAAATAGCGGAACACTCCATTTCCAAATTAGTAATCCGTTTTTCCTGATAAACAAAATCTTCAATTTTTTCATTCATATTGGGAAATGCTAACGGGGCGTGCACATATCTGCCTTGTGGACCAAAGAAGCCCGGAGCGCTTGCCGTAATGCCATGCACCATATCAAAAGCAATATTTTCCAACAGCATTTTGTCAGCAGGATAGCAATAAGGATAAGGAAGGCGTTCGCCCCAGCCGGAAAATTCTACAAAATGTTTCACAAAATCCTCATACTCTTGCGAGTTATGTTTATAAAACTGCAATAATCCGTCGAATCCAAACCCATATTGGGCAGCTATAAACGAGCCGACAGGAATATCTTTTTGGATAGCGCCGCACGTTCCTACGCGCACCAAAGTAAGTGTTTTGTGTTCCGGTTTCACTTCCATTTTTCGCAAATCCACATTTGCCAAAGCATCTAATTCGGTCATTACAATATCAATATTATCTGTTCCCATACCGGTAGAGATAACCGAAATTCTTTTGTTTTTGTAGTATCCTGTATGCGTAGTCAATTCTCTGTGAGAATTTGTAAACTCAACAGTATCAAATTTTTCAGAGATCTTAGCAACGCGCCCCGGATCTCCCACAAGGATGATTTTATCGGATAAATTTTCGGGATGAATGCCGAGATGATAGATAGCGCCGGTGGGCTGTAAGGGTAATTCTGATGGGGGAATTTTCATAACATAAATTTTTTGCAAAAATAATATATTTTTGCTGCCTCAATACGGCGGGGTAGCTCAGATGGTTAGAGCGTCGGATTCATAACCCGGAGGTCACGAGTTCAACT
>WRGQ01000022.1 GCA_009787115.1 Bacteroidota bacterium | reverse complement strand
TAATTCGTAATTGTTAATTCGTAATTAATATTAGCGTTCGGATAATGTCTTAACAATTCCTGCAAGTTTTCCGCCGCCCGATTGAAGGGCAGAGATAACATTGCGTGCAGGAGATTGTAGTAAGCCCACAAGTTCGCCGATAAGTTCTTCTCTGGATTTGATAGCACAGAGATAATCCAACTGATCATCGCCGAAATAGGTACATTCTTCAATAAATGCCGCTTTTACCAAAGGTTTTTTGTTTTTAACACGAAATTCTTTGATCAATTTAGCGGGAGCATTTCCGGTATCGGAAAGCATAATGGAAGAAACGCCTTTTAAGGCAGGGTAGATTTCCGAATAATCAACGGAAGACTGTTCCATAGCACGTTTTAAAAGTGTGTTTTTCACCACTTTCAATTTAATGTTTCTACGGTAACACTGTCTTCTCAATTGGTTTACGGTGTCAACAGTAAATCCGGATATATCGGTAATATAAACATGCGGATAATCAGCCAAATCTTTTGCGATTGCGTCAATAATGATACTTTTTTCTTCTTGTTTCATACGATTAATTTAGCATTTAGGGTTAAGATACTGATTTCACATCAACTTGAACTCCGGGACTCATAGTACTTGACAAATAGATACTTTTTACATAAGTACCTTTTGCGGCGGTAGGTTTCAGTTTAATGATAGTACTCATTATTTCCTTCACATTTTCCATGAGTTTGTCGGAGGGGAAGTTTACTTTTCCAATTCCGGAATGAATAATGCCGTATTTATCAACTTTAAAGTCAATTTTACCGGCTTTTACTTCAGCAACAGCCTTGCCAATGTCCATAGTTACGGTACCGGCTTTAGGATTAGGCATCAAGCCACGAGGTCCTAAAATCTTACCGAGTGCTCCTATTTTAGGCATCACGCTGGGCATAGTAATGATTACATCAACGTCGGTCCAACCTTTTTTAATTTTTTCAACGTAGTCGTCTAATCCTACGTGGTCGGCGCCGGCAGCTTTAGCTTCATCTTCCTTATCCGGAGTACAAAGTACGAGTACGCGGGTAACTTTACCTGTTCCGTGTGGAAGGGTAACAATACCGCGCACCATTTGATTGGCTTTTCGGGGATCAACGCCCAAGCGGACGTCAATGTCGAAAGAGGCATCAAACTTGGTGTAAGTGATATTTTTCACTGCTTCCACAGCTTCACCCAAAGCGTACACCTTTGTCTTATCGAATTTGGCAAGAGCTTCTTTGCGTTTTTTAGATATTTTTGCCATGTTGATTTTGTTATTACTTAATGATTAATTTTGTTCAAAAGGGTCAGTACCACCTTTTACGGTAATTCCCATACTTCTTGCGGTTCCGGCTACCATACTCATTGCTGACTCAACGGTAAAACAGTTAAGGTCAACCATTTTCGATTCGGCAATCGTACGTACTTGATCCCAGCTAACATTCGCTACTTTTGTTCGGTTAGGTTCTTTAGAACCTTTTTGAATTTTGGTAACTTCCATTAACTGAACAGGAACCGGAGGAGTTTTGGTGATAAAGTCAAACGACTTATCTCTATAAACAGTAATGATTACGGGAACTACCTTTCCGGCTTGTTCCTGTGTACGGGCATTAAACTGTTTACAAAATTCCATAATGTTCACCCCTTTAGCCCCGAGAGCGGGTCCAACGGGTGGCGATGGATTGGCAGCGCCTCCTTTGATTTGTAACTTAATTAGTGCAGCTACTTCTTTTGCCATTTGTTTGTTTTTAATTGTTTGTAACTAATTGACGTTGGTATTACGTTTTTTCAACTTGCATAAAACTTAATTCGAGAGGAGTTTTACGACCGAAAATTTTCACCATAACTTTCAGTTTCTTTTTCTCGGTATTCACTTCTTCAATGATACCGGTAAAAGTGTTGAACGGTCCGTCAATCACTTTGATCTCTTCGCCTACAATAAAAGGAGTTGCGTACGTAGCGTCCTGTTCGAGAAGTTCATCAACTTTACCTAACATTCGGGTTACTTCAATAGGACGCAACGGAATAGGGTCATCCATTTTGCGTTTGCATCCTACGAAACCAAGCACGCCCACAACATTTAGCAAAATAGGCTTAACTTCCGGAGTCATTATCACTTCAACGAAAACATATCCCGGAAAGAAATTACGCTCTTTGCTTACTTTTTTACCATTGCGAATCTGGTAAATTTTTTCTGTGGGAATGAGTACGCGCGTTACCATATCTTTAAGATAAGGGGAAGACTGAACTTCGCTTTCGATGTTCGCCTTTACCTTCTTTTCTGTTCCGGTAACAGCACGAATTACATACCACTTTTTTTCAATTTCTGCCATATTCAAAGTGTATAGGATAAAAATACCAACTAAGATGAAAAATTAAGAAGCAGGGAATAAGACATGCATGCCTGCGTTAAGGAAACTGTCCATCAGAAACACTACAAGTGCAATGATAAGGGAAGCAATAGACACTACGATAACGCTATTTTGAAGATCTTTCATTGAGGGCCACGTTACTTTGTGTACCAACTCATCGTAAGTTGACTTAAAATAATTCACTATTTTTTTCATTTTTCAACTATTTTTTTTTATTATTTTCAACTTTTAGAATTTGGATTGTATCAAATTTGGAAGAAAAATCAACAACTTTTACCAACCCATATTTTTAAACAACACAAAAACATTTTTATAAACCATTAAAAATCAACATACCACAACTTAAAATTCGCCTCAACACCCATTTGTACATATACTATTTTTAAGGGGGCGCAAATATAAAAAAATATAGATACGGAAAATCTGCAAGGATTTTTTTTGGGGGAAAAAAGAAAAAACTTACTGTTTTTTCCAACGGACGGTAGATCCCTAATATTTAATTTGGCAATATTTTTTACAGCAATTAACCACAAAAGTTAATATCATTTATTGCTTACCTTGTCGTAAACATAGTTATAAAAATCGGCTAATGTCTTTATATTTGCCATCTCTTCCGCTTTAATTTTAAAGCCAAATTCACGTTCAATAATCACAACAACATCTACAAAATCAAGACTGTCAATACCTAAATCTTCTTTTAATCGGGCATCGTCTTTGATTAACGATTCTTCAACTTCAATTTCATCAATTAAAAATTGATTGATAATGCGTACAACTTCATTTTTTTCCATATACTATCTATTAAATTTTACTAATAATTAATGCGCTGTTGGTTCC
>WRGQ01000021.1 GCA_009787115.1 Bacteroidota bacterium | reverse complement strand
CTTAAATATAGGTTAAAAAATCAATTTATCCAATTGACACATTTAAAATAGTCACTTAAAATTAAGATATGGCAGAAACATTATTCCTTGACGATGCCAATTTTGAGTTGTATCGTGATTTTATTTATAAGGAAAGCGGAATTACATTTACACCAACCAACCGTTCAATACTGGAAAGCAGGTTAAAAGAACGCTTTCGCGAAAACAAGATTGATTCTGTATCTTCTTATCTTGAAAAAATAAAAAAAGACAAAGAAGAGCTTAAAGGGTTTTTGGATTCTATAACAACCAACCTGACAAGGTTTTTCAGAAATCAGGCGCAATTTGATGCTTTTGAAAAATATGTTATTCCAGAAGTAATGAAAATTAAAAAAATTCCGGGTACTATTAGAATCTGGAGCGCCGGTTGTTCAACAGGAGAAGAACCTTATACTATTGCTATGTTATTGAGCGAAATTCTGCCTTCATCGTGGAGTTATGATATATTAGCCAGTGATCTTTCACTTAAATGTTTAATGACTGCCAAAGAAGGTTTTTATGCGGAAAACCGTATTGTCGGAATTCCGGATAATTATTTGCCCAAATACTTCACCAAAGTAGAGGGCGGCTATAAAGTTATTCCAAGTATTCAGGCAAAAATTAAATTTGACTATCATAATTTAAAAAACGACTCCCAGCAAAGAAATCTTGACATTGTTTTCTGCCGGAATGTAATCATCTACTTTGATGAAACCGCTCAAGAAGGGGTTATGAACCGTTTTTATGATTCAATGGCGGCAAAATCATTTTTATTTATCGGGCATTCTGAATCGCTTTTTGGAATGAAAACAAAGTTTGAATTTGTAAAAACTGAATGGGCAACCTTATACAGAAAAAATATATAGGAGAAATCGGTGGGTGATGAAATACAGGTCTTAATTGTAGACGACTCAGCTTTAATGCGAAACCTTATAGGTCATATGGTAGATGACACACCGGGTTTGGCAGTTGCAGACAAGGCAATGAATGGCAAATTTGCTTTGCAGAAAATTCCGCGTGTTAATCCCGATATAATTGTTCTTGACCTTGAAATGCCTGAAATGAACGGTATTGAATTTCTAAAAGAACGAAAAAAACAGGGAATTACAATTCCTGTAGTAATTTTGTCATCAATCGCCGCACGCGGCGCGGAAATTACAATGGAAGCCCTTGCGCTGGGGGCAAGTGATTTTATTCAAAAACCTTCAGGTTCTATATCAAGAGATATACATGAAGTAAAAGATACGCTTACAGGTATGCTGCTCGGTTACGGTGGCTCATACCGTAAATCACAGGGTAAAAAAGTTCTTACCCCTTCGGAATACAAGCCAAAAACGCCAGCAGAAAAAACCTCTGACATCGCTGTTCATTTTAATTTGGCTGTTGCGCCTCCTGTTACCCCTGCACAGCCTCCAGCCCAGTTACGCAAACCGGCAAAAACAGAAATAATTGCCATCGGTATCAGCACAGGCGGTCCGGATGCTTTGCGTGTAGTATTCGCAAAATTGGATACGGATCTGAAGGTTCCAATTGTTGTAGTACAGCATATGCCGCCCGGATTTACAAATGAATTTGCAAAAAGCCTTGACCGTATCTGTCCTCTTAATGTTAAAGAAGCTGAAGAAGGCGATGCAATACTGCCAGGAAGAATCCTTATTGCTCAGGGTAATAAACATCTGGAAGTAGAAAGAAAAGGGACGAACGGCGTAGCTCATCTTTCAGACGCTCCCCTAGTCTCAGGACACAGACCTTCGGCGGATGTACTTTTCGCTTCAGTCGCTATGAGTTATTCCAACCACGCTCTGGGAGTCATTATGACCGGTATGGGACGGGACGGAGCCCAGCATCTTGGAACCATCTACAAGGAAGGCGGTATGACTCTGGGACAGGATGAAAAAAGCGCCGTTGTATACGGAATGCCCCGTGTTGCCTATGAGTTGGGTCATGTTATGGAACAGGTTTCTCTCGAAAACATGGCGCGCCGTATCTGTGATGTAGCAAAAGCGACCAGATAAAACAAATGCGCAGTGTAATAGCGCTCCTTGTTTTTTGTTTCGTTTTTCTATTTACAACATGCGCAACAGTACCCATACTGCAAGAGCCTGTTGTTTCTCTTCATTCTGTACAGATTGCCAAGTTAGACATTTTATCCGGCGCGCAGCTTCTGTGCAAAGTACAGGTAGAAAATCCGAATGGTTTTACTATTCCGCTTCCCGAAGTCGGCTGGGAAGTATTTCTGAATACCAATTCGTTTGTTAACGGTGTTATAAAAGATAATCAGCAAATAAAGGCTAAAAACTCTTCAATTGTGGAGATACCCGTAAACCTTAATTATCTTGATATTTTTAAGGCTTTTGCCTCACTAAAGGGGAAAAAACAAACTGATTACAAAGCTGTATTTAATATAAAATTTGCAATTCCGTTATTGGGAGACAAAATTTGGCATCTTGAACATGAAGGAAATCTTCCTATACCGCAGCTTCCAAAAATCAGCGCTCCGGTTATGAGAGTAGAAAAAACGGATTTAACAATGGTTGAATGGCTTGTCAGTTTTAATGTTGAAAATCCCAATCCTTTTGAATTGCCGCAGCCCAAAATTACTTTTAATTATCAAATAGACAATCGTTCGTTTATACAAAACACGTTGGCAAATAAAGGGGCGCTTGCCGCTTCATCTGTTACGCCTGTTGCCTTCGGGCTGGTCGTATATTACGCAGATTTATTCCGTGTTTTCAGCAATTTACGCAATTCAGCCAATGTTCAAAGTCAGCTTGATATTACATTTGATTTTGGCGTTCCTGTTTTTAGCGGTGAAAATTTTAATCTGCATATTCCAGCTTCATTGCCTCTGTCCAGATGAAACGTTGCAATTTTTCATAATTATCTCAAGGCGGCAAGGAACCTCATTTGGATGTTTCCTGTTTTTTGGTTTGCTTTTCTACTGAAATATGTAATTGATACGCAACCTTTTGCGTATATAAATCGTTAGGCGCAATACGGGCTAAAATGATCTAAAAATATGAGATTTAAAAGTTATTGATTATGAATAATAAATAATTTATAATCGTAATTAGTGGAGGTATTATTTGAATAAAAAATACTTAAATCATGTATTAACAGAATTTCCTGGTAAAATGATACCTGTAAATAATCATAAAATACA
>WRGQ01000020.1 GCA_009787115.1 Bacteroidota bacterium | reverse complement strand
GAGATAATAGCGCACTTTTTAAAACCTTTGTACTGAAAAATCTCATAATATTTACAAGCGGAATAAATAGAATCGGCAACAAGAAGCGCATTTCCATTACCATTCATAAGCCGCCTTTTAACGTCAAAATCGCGAATAATATCTCCGGCTATTACTTCCAAACGGTTACGGGAACTGTACATCGTCTGCATATTTGCCCATTTGGTCTTTAATTTAGCTTTTGCCGAATCGTTGAGCCCCCGTGTTTTGATGTCAAAATATTCGTCTATTTTTTCCTGCGAAGTTATTTTTTGGTCAATGTCTCTTGCTTCATAGCGCAAGTCAAGTATAATACCGTCTTTAACGCCTTCGTCATATTTATAAGTATGAATATAGCCGCCGAAAACCTCGACGCTTGTTTTTTTATCTTTAACAAGCAGGGGCGTTCCTGTGAAGCCGATAAAAACGGCATTAGGCAGAATTGTATTCATTCCTTCGTGTAACAGTCCGCTTTGGGTTCTATGACATTCATCGACAAAAACAATAATATTGCCTTTTGCTTTAAAATTTTGCGGTAAAGAAGCTCTTAATTCTTTTATAAATTGTTCAACGGATCTTTTTTGTTTAATTTCTTCATTTTCTTCTTTACTATGTACGCCGAATTTATGAATTAATGTACAAATAAGCCTTTTATCGGTTTTGTCCAATCTTTCTATAAGGTCGGAACAGGAGCCTGTTCTGTAAACCTGTTCGTCTACACCCTTGTAAACTTTTTCCATTTGATCATCTAATTCTTCTCGGTCGGTGATAATTAAAACACGGGCATTGGGATTATTTGCCAATATCCACTTGGACAGCCAAACCATTGTAAGTGTTTTTCCGCTTCCTTGTGTGTGCCAAATGATACCACCTTGTTTTTTTGGAATACGCATCTGCGCTTTTTTTATGGCAAAATACTGGTTATAGCGGCAAACCTTTTTTTCGCCTTTATCAAAAATAATAAAATTATGAATTAAATCAAGAAAACGCCATTTATGGAACATACTGTAAATTTGCCAATCGAGTTTATCGGGGAATTGACTGCACTTTTCTAAAATTTCGAGAGACAATCCGTCAAGAGGTTGCGCCGCGGTATTGGCGGTGTCATTTTTCCATTCCATGTAATACTTTTCATTCGTTTTAGTTGTGCCGTAACGCAATCCTTCACTGCTGTTACCCGCCATTATAAATTGACTTGTGGTAAAAAACGGCTCATTGAAATGTTCGTTCTGATTGGATATATTCTGCCTTATGCCTTCCGATACCGATACAGTTGATCTTTTAAGTTCTATTACGGCGACAGCAATACCGTTTATATATACTACAAGATCGGGACGGCGTACACATTTATCTTTTATAGTTACTTCTTCTGCTATGGCAAATTCATTTTTTTCCGGACGTTCCCAGTCGATAAAATAAACTGTTTTTTCAGGTGCGCCGGGTTTTTCTTTTACCTTTGCTCCGTATTTAAGTAGCGTATATACGTCCTGATTAGCTTTATAAGGACCCTGTTGTAAATTACCCGCCGTTCTGACAAGTTCGTCAATAGCTCTTGTTATCAAATTTGCTTTGCAACCATGCTCTTTTAAATACGCCGTTAACTTTTCGACAATGATGTTAGAATTTATCTGTAAGTGCAGATTACCGTAATATTTGTAATTAAGTTCTTTTTGGAAGAACCGTACAACTCTGTTTTGAGCGGTGCGTTCGCTTTCGTTAATTTTTGCCATTATCGGTATCCTCCTTCTGAACTAACAATTATTTCTTGTAAGTTCAAAAATACATATTTATTTACCACGAACCACACGAACCAAACGAACTGAGAAGCAAAGGGTAGAAAAATACAACTTATCATCTCATTTCCTGCTCCAATAGCCGGATTCTGCCTGTCAGTAATTCGCTCATCATGCCTTGCTTGATATTGCGAAGTTTGTTCAGTTTTGCCGTTAATGTGTCAATTTCTGCATCCATGTCGGAGAGGATTGAGGCAATGGCGGTTTGTTCTTTTATATCCTTTGGAAGCGTAATATCAATTCCGCGCATAACAGAACCATTGAGTTTCGCTCTCGTTCCACCAACCAATATGCTTTGAAAATCAATAGTTCTTAAAGCATAGGAAAGATACTTTGTATTGGTAACGCCTGAAATCCCACTTATAACATGAGCATGATTATTAACCCATACTTTACTATATACATAATTAACAGGATAATTTTGTAAGTCATTTGCCCCATCCTCAGCTAGAAGAACAAATTCTCCATCGTGCGTATAACCTTTAACATAGTCTTGTATTCCATTTGCACCGTAGTATGGGATTAGTCCATCTTCACGAAGCGATTCAGCAACTGGAATACGGAGATTATCGAAAACTTCTACAATATTCCCTAACTTCCTTTCCATCCACTTCCCACTAAACCCCGGTAACCGTCTTTTCCCCGTCAGCAGTTCCTGCATTGCACCTTGTTTGATAGCACGTTTCTTGGCGATTAATTTTTCTAATGTGGCGATGAGTTCATCGGTGTCGGAGAGAACTGCGGCTATGCGGCGTTGTTCAGGGAGGGGTGGGAGAGCTACCTCTATGTCCTCAATAACTTTTGTCGATAGGCTTGGAACACCTGAAGCCTCATTGTGTTTGTTCCAATCAATTGTACAAAACAAGTAGTATAGATATTTTGCTGAATGATCTTCACTGACTATGCTGTAAAACAGCGTGTCAATGGTCCAAAACGGCGTATCCATATACTGTGGTTTGTCAATAGTACCTTTACGACCAATTAAAACAGACGGCTTGTCGTAAAGAAAAGAATCGGTATGCCCTATTTTGCCGCTCGTTGCAAGAATAGGATATTTACCGTTTGTTTTTTCAATTTCATGTTGGTTTTTACCGTGTCCTATTTTTAGAACACCATCACCAAGCCGCTTTGTTTCCCAGTTCACCATACAAACTCCAATTTTATGCTTAATTATCCACATCAACTGATTTCTGCGGAAAGCGTTCTGCGGCGGAACGCGCTATTTCTTCAACGGACATACCCTTGTAAAGGTTATCGCGCCGCCATTCGGTATAGTTGGCTTTGCTGGCGGAAATAGCGGATATGAATATTTCCGTTTCAATCGCGCCAAG
>WRGQ01000019.1 GCA_009787115.1 Bacteroidota bacterium | reverse complement strand
AAAGTTCAAAATGTATAGTTTAAAGTTAATTAATCATTAATCACTAATCTTTGCTGTTCGTTCCACAAATTCTTTACAATCTTTAAATGCTATGTCGTGGTCGGTGAGGAGGGGAGTATATTTGGCAAATTTTACCAAATCGGCAATTGTACAGGCTTGATGTAATCGTTTCAGTACTTGTTCGTGAATTTCTGTGTTTTTCAGTGCATCCATAATTTCGGAGGTCACCATTTCCATCGCACCGATATCCCATTGTTCATCAATATATATTCTTACAATATCAATGAGTTCGGAGTAATATTCTTTGGTTTTGCCCTGTTCGCAAAGTTTCTTTTGTCGTAGTTTTTCCAGTTCTTTTAAGGCGATGATATGGGGTTTAATTTTAGGTTTAGGTTTAACTTCCGGCGCCGGTTTTTGAGCACGTTTCTTTTTCAGATAGCGCCAAACTGCATAGACAATTAATCCGATAACCAGCAAACCAACCAAAATAAATAGAGAATATTTCTTAACATACATCCATAATTCGTGAAAAGTGAAATAGACTTTAGAAATATCCTTAATATCTTTAATCGCGGCAGTAGTATCCACAGCCACCGTAAAGACATCAAAAAACAGGGGATTGGTTTGTGCTACTATCTGTGAATCAATGTCAAATACAGGAATAGCAGGAAAGACGTAGTTTCCGGAATCGAATGCCGTAATAGTAATGGTTTGTTTTAACGTGTAATAATCGTTATTGACAATCGTATCAAATTTTGAATTGGCAATCCAATCAAAGGGGGCTTCCGCTTCTTCCAGCAGTTTGGCATTGAGTTGAGGAATAATTACGGGTTTTCCTTTGGGAGCGGTAACTTCCAAATTCACATTCAAATAATCACCAATAAGAATATGAGCGGAATCCAATTTTGCTTTTGCACTATATTCCTGTGCGGAGACGAAAGCGCAAAGCCAAAAAGTAAGAATGAAAAAAGTTAAACGTTTACAAAACATAGTCTAAAATCTTATGCAATTCAACAAACGTAATCTTGTCGGCAAAATTATTTTCTTTTTAAAAAAAAAACTTTTACTTATCCAACGCTTCAATAGCAAGACGCCGATACGCATATATTACCGGATTTTTTTGTCCCAAAATATCCAAGGCAGATAACAGGGCATTCTTCGGAGAAAGAACAGTCAAATTGGGAACGTCGCTTGGCATTCTGAGGTTGCTCCATACATCTTCAGGATGTTCATTGGCGGTGGTGCAAACAGAAATAACAGGCCAGTCTGTTCTGGCAGAGAGTATAGGACCAAGTCCGTTACTCATTCCTACCAAAGCAATAATTACGCCTCCTTCAGGATAAACCGTGTGTAATCTTTCCAACTCTTCCATTGCAAATGTTGGTTTTTTGTGCGCTGAAATCACAGGCTGCTCTATTGTCAGTCCTGCGATATTGCTAATTTCCGGAAGTTTGTCGTTTTCAGAGCCGCGCCAGCAAACGATGGTTTGCATTGGGATATGGAATAGAGATACAAGTTGTGCCACACGGGCATATTTGTTTTCCACTTCGTTGAGTGGATGTCCTTCCCGAAATACTTGTTTACTCAGTTCTTCCCAGTCAGGTGTCCGTAACCGCCAACTGTCGTTATCAATCACATCTGCAATCACCAATTCACCGGCGTTGGTCATACCAAATTCAAGTTTAAAGTCTATAAGCCTGTATCCCAGATTGTTCCAAGCGCCTTCCAATACTAAGAAAGTTTTTCGAGTAAGTTCTTCAATTTGTTTTATCTCAATATGTTGTGGTAAAACTTTACGACTGTCCACGTATCCGAGTGGAGTTTTATCTGTAGTTTTTGGGTGAAGAAGCATCCATTGGGCATCGTAAGGATTGCCAATAAACGGGTCATCTTCGTCCGGAGTAAGTCCTGCAATCAAGGTCTCACCGTCAATTGTCAATCCACCGCCGGTTGTTTTCAGGAAGAGTTCAAAGCATAACCTATGGAATCTGTGTGGCAATATCCCTTCCTCTTTCTTTAGTTCAGGGTGACGTTTAAGATAGCTTCCCACCGCGTATCGGCGGGCAATTACTTCAAGAGGGATCATATTGCAACTCTTTGCAATAATTTCCGTTTCCGAAAGTTGCTTGATGTATGCAGTAGGAATACCTGCTTGTTCCAAGAGTTCAAAAACACGACAAGTAGTGGTCGTGGCTGAAATGGCTTTGGTCTCAAACTCTCTTGTCTTTTTAGGGTCGTTGTCTGCGGTAATGTTAGAAAGGTTTTTCATAATCACCACGTTTGAGTTGTCTGTTCCCCAAATCTCTTTAGTTTTTCCTTTGGCTACTAATGCTGTTGTTTTTGTGTATTCATTCATTTTTTTCAATTTTATAGGTTAATAACTAATTACTCAAAAATAGTGCAATCCCCTTTTCCCTCTCTGATAATCTCAATCTCTCCCGAAGTGCAATCTACAACCGTAGAAGGCATATTATCTCCATATCCGCCATCTACCGTAATGTCCACCAAATCGCCATATCTTTCATAAATCAACTCAGGGTCAGTGGTATATTCTACAATCTCGTCATCATCTTTCACGGATGTAGAGAAAACAGGATGTCCTAATTCTTCTACAATGGCACGAATAATACTGTTATCAGGCACACGAATACCTACTGTTTTTTTAGTTCCGTGGATCATTTTAGGTACTTGATTATTAGCATTTAATATAAAAGTGTAAGGACCCGGAAGTGCACGTTTCATTGCTTTAAAAATATGATTTTCAATAGGGGTAGTGAAATCTGATAAATGACTGAGATCGTGACAAATAAAAGAGAGTGTATTTTTCTTTTTCTCTTCCCCCAGAATAGAGATAATTTTTTCTACGGCTTTGGGTTTATAAATATCACATCCCATACCATAAATTGTATCTGTGGGAAAAATCACAATTCCGCCATCACGCAAACAGTCCGCCACCTGTTGAATGGCTTTGGGGTTTGGGTTCTGCGGGTAGATTTTAAGAAACATATTACACGAAATAAAGAAGGGTAAGCTACTTCTATCGCATCGCTACAACCAATGGACCCTTGCTACATTCCTGTCCTGGGGGAGTTAAAAGGGAGCAGATCGTAGGAGACTTACCCG
>WRGQ01000018.1 GCA_009787115.1 Bacteroidota bacterium | reverse complement strand
GGTTCTAGAATGACTTGTTGCGCTATCCATCTGGCAAGTTCTCTTACATTCTCAGACCCCCCTTGACCCGCATAGGAGTATTCATCTTTTGGCGCCGTATAAATGCCGCACAAAGTAATCGTTAAGCCAAACTGACCATAAGAGACTTCCTTAAAGTAATCACGAACGCTACCCACTGCACCGTTTAATGAGTAGCCTTCTTCATTAAACAACCCGTCAAATTCTTCCATTGATTTTACCATAGCCTTTTCAGGGAACTGCACAAACGCGCATATTGTTTTATACTCGCCGAGTATGTCGCTGGTTCCTTTGGGCGAATTTAAGGCTGCATCTTCTATCTCCCAAATTTTTAATTTGAGTTGAACTTGTATTTCACTGTAAAACAAGTTTTTTTCAATAGTGTTTAAAAAAGAGGAGATGACTATGTTTCTTTTTTCAACATCGGTAGCAATGTAATCGGAGGATTGCAAATTACCGGTTTCATCTAATTGCGCGTATGATAAATATCCGGCTTTATTGTGTAATAAGGTATAACCATCCATAGATTCGTACCAGTTAATCCGCTCATCTCCTCTGACAAAAACGGTTAAAGTCGTACCATCAGGTTGGGTGATAATAACCGGATCCGGATTTGCAGGAACAGCATACAAAATGCTTGTTGAGATCAGTAAAAATGTTAAGAAAATAATTGATTTGATAAAATGTTTTTTCATTTGATTTGTAGATTAATTGTTAATATATTTTAATAGTAATGTCCTATCTAATTGAAATATAGTACAATGACTATGAATTTTAGAACTGCAAATATAAAAAAAAAATTCACAAAAAAATCTACTTTTGCAGCCTTGAAAAATTAATTGCAATTCTAAATTATTTTTATTATGAAAAAAACTGTTTTTATTACCCCTCATTTATTTTACAAAGGGTTAATGGTATGCTGTTTATTTATTTTATTAATCTCCTGTAATAACAAGCAGAGAACTCCTAAACCGGTATTTGATCTGGATACCCCCGGCGGTACTGTTGTGGCTTCTTTTGAAGATGAATCCCCGCAAGTGGTTCTTTATTATAAAGTAGATGAAAATGGGAATCAAACTCAGGAACAGATTGGGGTTGCCGAATTTTATCCCGACCAGCAGGAACGTTTGGGGGGAGGATTGAAAGAGGGAAAAAGAGATGGACAATGGTACGCCTTTTTTCCGGATGGCTCAATACAGGTTGAAGCCTTTTATATTGACGGTATCGAACACGGACCATACATTGTTTATAGAGAAAATGGGAATCCATACTATAAAGGCCATTATGATCAGGGCAATTGCGACGGTACCTGGTACTGGTACGACGAAAACGGCAAACAAACCAAAAAAATCAGAGCAGATAAAAACACTATCGCCTGTGAATATTGTAAGAAATGTTTAAGTCTGAAACAAAAAATACTATAAAGCAGAAAAAATTAATCACTAATCACTAATCACTATGGAAATCCCTTTTGCAGAATCTTGGAAAATTAAGATGGTTGAGCCCATCAAAAAAAGTACGCGTGAAGAACGTGAAAAATGGATCAAAGAAGCACACTATAACGTGTTTCAATTAGAATCGCAGAAAGTTTACATTGACTTGCTGACCGACTCGGGTACCGGTGCGATGAGCGACCGGCAGTGGGCGGCAATGATGACAGGCGACGAGAGTTACGCCGGCGCCACCTCTTTCTTTCAAATGAAAGAAACCATTACTACCATTACAGGTTTTAAGTATGTGGTACCCACACATCAAGGGCGTGCTGCTGAAAATGTACTTTTCTCCTGTTTAATAAAAGAGGGCGACATTGTGCCCGGAAACTCTCATTTTGATACGACCAAAGGACACATTGAATCGAGAAAAGCGTTTGCGGTGGATTGTACCATTGCCGAAGCGCGGGATACTCAATTGGAAATTCCATTCAAAGGCAATATGGATATTCGGATGCTGGAAGATTGTTTGTCTAATAATGCGGGTAAGATTCCTTTCGTTTTGGTTACGATAACGAATAATACCTGCGGAGGACAGCCCGTTTCGATGCAAAATATGAAAGAGGTTTATGCCGTATCTAAAAAATATAACAAACCTGTTTTGTTCGATTCCGCACGTTTTGCCGAAAATGCCTACTTCATTAAAACCCGCGAAAAAGGATATGAAAACAAAACTATCAAAGAGATTTGTTTGGAGATGTTTCGCTATGCAGACGGGATGACTATGAGCGCTAAAAAAGACGCCCAGGTAAATATGGGAGGCTTCATTGCTACCAATTTGGAAGACTGGTACGAACAGGCAAAAGTGAAATGTATTATCTACGAAGGATATATTACCTACGGAGGAATGAACGGTCGTGATATGAGCGCCATTGCCACAGGATTAGACGAAAATACGGAGTTTGAAAATTTGGAAACGCGCATTAAACAGGTGGCATATCTGGCGCAGAAATTAGATGAGTACGGTATCCCATACCAAAGACCTGCCGGCGGACACGCTATTTTTATTGATGCGCAAAAAGTACTCACCCACGTCCCCAGAGAGGAGTTTCCTGCTCAAACACTAACTGTTGAGCTATATCTCGAAGCCGGTGTTCGCGGATGTGAAATCGGTTATATTTTGGCAGACAGAGACCCCATTACCCGTGAAAACCGTTTCGGCGGAATGGAGTTTTTACGTCTGGCTATTCCCAGAAGAACTTACACAAACAACCATATGGACGTTGTGGCTGCCGCTTTAAAGAATGTTTTCGACAGAAGAGAAAAGATTACCCGCGGTGTGAAAATTGTTTGGGAAGCGCCTATTATGAGGCACTTTACCGTAAAATTGGAACGGCTCTGATTATTGCACCTGTTTCAAAATTTACCTTTTTATCACCGCCCTTATCGGATTCAAAAACTTATCTAACAACCGCAAATCTTCGGTAATGATTTCCGCGCGCACCATCCCGAACTCTAAATGCGGATAGCTATCGAACTTTACGTTTACAAATTGTCCCTCTTTCACTTTGCCCGCACCCTGCGGGGGAAGCAAAATTTTCCCCACAATCTTAGTTTCCTCATTCG
>WRGQ01000017.1 GCA_009787115.1 Bacteroidota bacterium | reverse complement strand
TTATTGGGCGCCGTATGGTATTTACTACTTAACAATAGAGTTTAAAAAGGAATATCACGAAACATTTGCTCGCTTAACCAAAGAGAATGCGGAAAAACCGCTTATCTTTGGTGTTGACGACAGAATTATTGCCTCGCCTGTTGTGCGTGATGCAATAACAAACGGCAAAGTAAGCATTTCGGGCGACCTTGAGCCAAGTGAACTGTATATACTGAAAGCGTTTATCGCGGGGGGCGTTCTTCCTTGCGAAACACACATAAAATAAATTTCCTAACATATTAATTTTACACCTATGAAACAGACAATTCTATTCATTACATCGGCAACAATTATTATTTCCTTATTGTTTGCCTGTTCCAACAATGGAAAAGAGGTAGCGCGCACAACATTGCTCGCTGAAAATTTTGCAATCGAAAACCCCGATTGGCAAGTGTCTAACGACACAATCGTAAAGGATTTTGTGCTAACATTAGCCTTTGAGCCGAAAACTGAAATTCCATTTCGGCTTATGTGGACAAGCGCCACAGATACGGCATCAGTTGAACACGTTGCATTTGTTCAGTTCGACAGAATGGGCGGCACAGATAAGGTAGCGGTAGATTCTGTAACGATTAGTGAACTTACCGTCAGTCGCAATATTTATACCATAGCGGTAGGTCTTAAACCTGCACAGCCCACAAAGGACACGCATTGGCAAGGTTTCCGCATTGATTTTTCCGCCAACGAACTGATTATTGCTATGGGTATTGATGAACAATCAACCCTAAATTCTAAATAATTTATGAAACGATTTTTTTTACTTCTAACGGCAATTTTTGCTTTTGCAACTGCAAATGCTCAGGAAGGAATTGCCCATAAAAAACGGACGGAAACTTACAGTTGGGCGCTCGAACGCTTGGGCGTACCTGCGGCGGTTAAGAAAGGACTGACAGGCAAAGGCATTGTGGTGGCGGTGATAGATAACGGAATACTCGACAGCATTGCATATCATATTCCTGTTATTAAATCTTATGATGTAGTTCCCTTAGGCGCAAAAAGGCACGGAACACTTGTAGCCGCCATTATTGCTTCCGATATTTCAAAAATTGACAATCAAAGAGTTGCCGTTGCTCCCGGAGTAAAAATTTTAGATATAAGGGTAGAAGATTCTGAAGGCGAGATGCATTCTTCTTCAATTGCTCAGGGAATAATTTGGGCGGTTGATAATGGCGCGGACATTATCAATATGTCATTAGAACAGAAACGTAGCACTTTAACGCTGGAAAAAGCCGTAACTTATGCGGAAATCAAAGGCGTTTTAATAGTGGCTGGCGCAGGCAATATTACTAAAGATAGCCCTGAATCTGATGTGGGGTACCCTGCCGCTTGTGCTGCTTATAAAAATAACGTTGTGGCTGTGGGCGCAAGTAACGAAAAAGATAATGTAGCCTCTTTTTCAAAGTATGGAAAGGAAATTACTCTTATTGCACCCGGCTCGGGTGTTTATTCAGTAGATATTATTGATGGAAATAAAAAAATAAGCGGAACTTCTATGGCTGCTCCGCATATTACAGGCATTGCCGCGCTTATTTTGGAATATTGCCCCGAAATAAAAAACGCTTCGCCAAAAATTAGGGCTAAATTATTGAAAGATAAATTGATAGAAATATCGGACACGCTGCCCGGACTTTCAGGCAGTCAGCAGGGATACGGAATGCCCAATGTAGAAAAACTTTTTCTCAAACCCTGCATTTCCGAAACCACCATTATGAAATCGAAAGCAAGCGGGGAAACTGCCGCTACAGAGAAAAAATTCGCTGAAACGGCTACGGAAACAACGGCAAAACCCAATCGCCCTGCACCTGCCAACTACAATTTGGCAGGAAAAACTTTTTGCGATGAACTTTCTGTGGGTGTTCTCTATGTGTATTTTTTTAGCAATAATTATTTTATAGAAGAGATAGAAGGTGAAATTTATGATGGACATTATACTTTTAATGCCACAACAAAACAGGGCGTTCTTACCCGCCACGACGGAAAAAGTTATAAGTTTCAAGTCAATGTTTTCGATGTATTAGTAGGTGAAAAATATTTATATTTTGGTAATTTTATGCCAGATGATTGGACTAATGTAATGCCCACCGAAACAATAACCGAATGTAAGTCTGAAACGCTGACGCCCGAACAGGAGCAGGCAAAAATTGCTAAATTACTTCCTCATAAAGTCTCAACTGTGAAAAATACAGATACTCAAGTCGGCGTAGAAATCAACGGCATTACTTGGGCAACAGCAAATGCAGGCACAACTGCAAAAACTTTTGTAAGCAATCCCGAAGATTACGGCGGTGATTATACTTGGGAAGAAGCGCAAAATGCCTGCCCGACAAGTTGGCGTTTGCCTACACAAAAAGAATTGAAATCGCTTGCAGATGCAGGCAGCATTTGGACAACCCAAAACGGAATAAACGGACGAAAATTCGGCAAAAGCAGTAATTCCATTTTTCTGCCCGCAGCAGGTTGGAGTTACGGCAAAGAGAAGATACATCAGGCAGGTACAGATGGCGGTTATTGGAGCAGTACGAAGTATCTCAGCTCTGACGCATATTCTCTGAATATCAAAAAAGACTGGGTAAATCCATCCTTTTACTTCTTCAAAGAAAGCAAAATGAAGTGCCGTTGTGTAAAAGAATAGAATAAAAATCAGAAAAATGACAAGGTCTATGAGCAATATTAAAAATAAAAATGAATTGTTTGATAATATTAGGGTGTTACTTACCGAAGCAAGAAAATCAGTTGTAAGAAACATCAACCAAACAATGGTTTATACGTACTATGAAATTGGTCGTATGATTGTGGAAGATGAACAACAAGGGCAACATCGTGCCCAATATGGCAAACAGGTTTTAATAGAATTGTCGGAACGATTGACAAAAGAATTTGGGAGAGGGTTTTCGGTTGATAACCTTGAACTAATGAAAAAGTTTTACATCGTTTATTCTTCTCAAATTTCCGAAACAGTGTTTCGGAAATTCCAAAATACAGAAAATCAATCT
>WRGQ01000016.1 GCA_009787115.1 Bacteroidota bacterium | reverse complement strand
CCAATCGGTTATGTTTTCGTCCGATTTCTCTTTTGCCGGAAGTTTATCCAATAACTTTTCGGCGGCGTAGAGTTTTTGCAACCCTTTTTCGGCAGCCCCTAACGCTTCGTTCGAGAAATCTACCGTGCCGCGATAATGTGCCTGCAAAATAAAGTAGCGGATAGTCATAGGCGAGTAGGCGCGTTCTAACAACGGATGTTCGCCGGTAAAAAACTGATTCAGCGTAATAAAATTGCCCAGCGACTTGCCCATTTTTTGTCCGTTAATCGTAATCATGTTGTTGTGCATCCAATACTTTACCGATTCTTTGCCGTTTACAACCGTAGCCTGGCACACTTCCGATTCATGATGAGGAAAGAGCAAATCCATACCGCCGCCGTGAATATCAAAATGTTCGCCGAGATATTTCGTGCTCATTGCGGTACACTCAATATGCCAGCCGGGGAATCCGTCGCTCCAGGGCGAGTGCCACCGCATAATATGTTCGGGCGCGGCTTTTTTCCAAAGTGCAAAATCGGCAGGGTGACGTTTTTCGTCTTGTCCGTCCAACGCGCGGGTGTTGGCAATCATATCCTCCAACACTCTGCCGGAAAGTTTGCCGTAACCAAAATCTGCGTTATATTTCGGCACATCAAAATAAACAGAACCATTTGATATATAGGCGTATCCTTTTTCTAAAATCTTCTCAACCATTTCAATTTGTTCCATAATATGTCCGGAGGCACGGGGCTCGATAGAGGGGCGTAGCACATTCAGTTTATCCATGGCACGATGATAGCAATCAATGTAAAACTGTGCCACTTCCATAGGTTCAACCTGTTCTAACCGTGCTTTTTTTGCAATTTTGTCTTCCCCTTCGTCGGCATCGTTTTCCAGGTGTCCCACATCGGTAATATTGCGCACGTAGCGCACTTTATACCCAATGTGCGTCAAATACCGGAACAGAATGTCGAAAGTAATGGCGGGGCGTGCGTGTCCCAAGTGCGGTTCTCCGTAAACAGTAGGACCGCAAACGTACAGCCCAACCCTGTCGGGCACAACGGGCTCAAATGTTTCTTTTTGCTTGGAAAGGGTGTTGTAGATTTGAAATGTCATATTTAAGGGTTAAAGGTGTAAGGGTTAAAGGGGTGAGAGGTTAAGATTGTATGGATATTAGGTGGATTATTCGTTATATACAGGTATCATTTTTTCGCTATTCCTGAGTTAAATCGCACCAACTTTTCCCAATTAATTTCTCCATTGTCATTACAATAAATATTGGAAAATTCTTTGGTAAATTTGTTAATCATTTGAGAATAAGATTTTTGAAATTCTTCGTTTTGCTCTCTTGCTTTGTTGCCTAATGGTTCAATAATATCAATGTACAGATTTTCATTGCTCGAAATGAATGACCAAAATTCTTGTCCGCAATATTTAAAATAATCGCCTTTGTCAGGATTGTTGTCTATTCCGTAGCAACAACCGTTTATTGCTGTAATGTTAAGCAGTGAGTTGCTTGTTCTTAAAGTTTTTTTGGCAGTTTTAAAATCGGAAATCATTTTTGCAATTTGACTGCTATTTCCCCAATTCGGACCTGACTTTATCGTAATGATGTATCTCACACCGTCTTTGTCAAATTCAAGGTCAATATTTGGAATTCCTGATTTCCGCCCATTATAAACTTTTTCATTAATGAAAATGGCTAATCCTTCTAACCAATCACCAAAAATTGTCTCTTCGTTAGAGGAAATATGGGCATCCACAATACCTCTGATAATCTGCTCTGAAGTTGTTGTATGTTTAGCTTTAAACAAATAGGGATTTTTGCGTTTCAGGACTTTGTCCAATTTCAAATTATCCAAACTTTTTATTCGTTTTTCGTGAAATATGCCTATATTGGCTTCAACGTACTGCGTAACGTCTTTTATGTTCAGTTGTTTCATATTCAATATCAGGTTCCATTACATAATATTCTATTGGGGCAAATTGTTGTTGAACTTCTTCGTAGTATTCGGGAACAATCTCTATTCCTATTGCATTTCTTTTCATTCGATTAGCAACTTCTATCGTAGTTCCTGAACCCATAAACGGGTCTAACACTGTATCATTTTCCTGCGTAAACAACTTAATAAACCATTCAGGTAATTCTCTCGGAAAGGCGGCGCTGTGATTTTTATTGTTACATTCCGTCGCTAAATGAACTACATTTGTCGGATACACAGTTTCTTTTCCCAACCAATTGGAGACGTTTTTTCCAAATCCGCTACCATTTTTTGCATTATCTCGAATTTTATCCGTTTTGCTTAAATTTTTCAATCTACCTTTTGCCCAATCGCCGATAGGGATTTTCACAGCATCTTGGTACATATAGAATTTTTTGTCTTTATTGAACTGTAAAAGCCTTTCCCATGCATCACGAAAACGGTTTGACCATTTACCGGGGAAACAATTCTTCTTATGCCAAATAAATTCTTCTGTCCAAAGCCAGCCCTGTTTCCTCATTTCGAGAATGAGTTCCATAACATACGTACTCCGTTCTCCATCAACGACTTTCTCTTTTATATTCAAAATAAAAGTTCCTGTGGGTTTCAGTACGCGGAGGAGTTCTTTAGAAATAGGCAAAAACCATTCAACATATTCATCAACACTTATGCCACCATAAGTTGCTTGTCGTTGGTCTGCGTATGGTGGTGATGTTACAATCAAATCAACAGAATTGTCAGGAATTTTCTTTAATTCCCTCCGGCAGTCGCCCAGATATAAGTTTGTATTTAACTCCATTTGATGTCCATCTTTTTTCGTTGGCAAAAAAATAAAAAAAAACGTAACGGATTTCAGAACGCTTTCAAAATTTCATGTTAATTTGCGTGTTTTTAAAAGAAATATGGAACAGGAAGATTATTTACTAAGAGAAATCAAAAGAATAGGGGTAATAATAAGCGCTATTTTACAAAAAACTCTTGGTGGTAAAGGAAATTTGGCAATAACGCTTGAACACCAAATTGAAGATACAAAAGGAATGTTGTTACATGAAATGATGGAAAAAGCA
>WRGQ01000015.1 GCA_009787115.1 Bacteroidota bacterium | reverse complement strand
TTCCAACGACGAAAAAATCATGCGTAAAACAAATATTTTTTCAATCAAAATAAGGGACTGCCAGCATAAAAAATTGCTTGCGCTTAACGTCCCAGCGGCTTGGCGCAGGCGGGGCTTTCACTGCTGTTCGGACGGGCGCAAAACTTCCAAATTCGCACAAACTTTCGGGCGAGCCACTGCCCCGCTTGCGCCAAACCGCCCGTTAGCGGTTCGTTGTTCATTCTTTATTCTTCACTTGTTTTAAAAACAATGCCATATTTAGTTTTCAAATAATCAATCATTTCACCACGTCTTTTTTCAATAAATTCTATCGGGTTATTCCAAATATCATCAATTAATGGAAAAATGAAATCATAATCGGACACATACTTGCTTCCAATTATTGTTTCACCTTTACTATTTTTTGCATTGTCTGTAAAGAACTCTTTAGGATGAATATTTGTTTTATAACCATTGATTTCTCCTTTAGTTGGTTGCATATTCCATACTATATCTACTTTACTATCATACTCTGATGTCCTGTCCTTTAATTTTCGAGGGAAAATATGGTCAATCTCAGGATTAAAACGATCTTGCATATCTGGTTCAAACTGATAAGTTCTATGTGGTGTGAGAATCTTTAAAGTAAACCAAACGTAACCTGTAAAGGTTTGTTCGTATATTTCAATATTTCTTAATTTACGTTCTTTAATATAGTCTTCAATTTCTGCCAGAGGAAATTCAAATAATTCATCCGTGCTAGATGATTTTTCTTTTATTATTTTTGTGAAATTGTCAGCATAACTTTGCAGATTCCAATCGTTTATTTGTGACTTAATGAAATATTGATTTATTTTCTTTAGATTTTCACTGCTAAAATCCTTAAACACAAAATCCTTATTAAAAACCTCGTAAAAGTAAATTATTATAGGTAATAGTGCAAGATTTCTCGGAATAATTGAAGTATTGTTTATCTTAAACTGTCCCCATAAATAATCAGTAAAAAATGAAATTAACGGTTTTTCGAGTTTATCCCAAGAATTAATAAATTCAATTGTTTCCGAGTCCTTTACCTTTCTGGGGTCAATTCTAATTCCCGTTTTAACAATAAGGTGTAATAATTGCAAAATGCTGTATGCACTGAATAAGTATCCTTTTCCAGTTGAATTGTAAATTTTTTTGGAACAACTTTGTAATTTTTCTTCAAAATCAAAATTTTCTGCTTTAATCTTTGAAAACAATAGATCAGCTAATGATAACGCCATCCCTCCTGTATTCAATCGTTCAAAAACTTCATTAACAATTTTCTCATTCGATGTTTGTATCGGAAAATATGCAAGAGAATGCTTCTCTGTCTTTACAAAAATATCCCAAAGTTTATCTACACTTTTTTCAACTAAATCTTCTTGCGTTTCAGTTATATTAGGATAACTTTTTATAATTTTTTTGCGAAATGAGATTTTGTCTGCATCGGGTAATTGACTGAACAATTCATTCATTCTAATACAATGCCAATCAATGAGTAAGTCTTTTTGCACAAATGAAAACCCTGTTTCATCTGGGTCATTTCCGTTTGTTAAATCGAAAAGTAAATTGTAAACTAATATTTTACCATTAAAAGTATACCTCAAACAACTATAAAGAGTTTGTAATCTCTGTTGACCATCATATATTAACCATTTGTCTTTTCTGCCATACAATCCTCTATCAACCAATTTTTGTGTCTCATCGGGAATATAATCTGAAATAAATTCTCGATATGGCACTTCTTCTTCTGTATTCCATACAATCAGCCCTCCAATAGGATAACCCTTTAAAATAGAATCAAATAATTTACAGATATACATTTCATTTTCATATCTACTGCCCCACACATAAGGACGCTGAATAGCGGGCAAATACCACCCATTTACACTGCTATTTATTTTATTTATCGCTTCTTTTACTGAAATTCCTAAATATGACATAGTTTGTTGTTTTATTGTTTATCTTTTGTTTAACACTCGGTTGTCTCCATAATGACCGCTAACGTCCCTGCATATTGCCGAAGTTGCGGCTCACACACACTTTCCTACGAGCAACACGCGGCAAAAATAGCAATTATTTTCAAACGACGGTAGTGCCGCAATTTTGGCAATATGCCCGTTAAATGCTGTGGCTTCCTTCCCCCTATATATTTTCCTATGACGATGTTTCGATGTTTAACTTCTGCGGCTGAAATGGAGCGCGGGTAAGCCCGAAGCCAAATATGGCGGTAGCCATTTTTGGCTGTGTGGTTTGCAATATGGTGTTTGTGTGTGGCTCTGTGCGTAGGAAACACGATATTGCAAACGCGGCAAAGCGACCTGTTGAGATTTGTCAATTGAAATCTATTTTTTTAGGAGATCGTATTCATAAATCTCTTTTGATAACCTTAAATTTTTTCCATCAAAAGTATAATCATATTCTCCATCGAGTATCAATCTTCCATCAAACTCGGTTGTCCAAATATTTTCATCTTCAAAAATGATTTTATTATCACTTATTGAGTATTTACCTGAACCTCCAGCAGGAATTCTGTCGGGATTTCCCGTACATTTGTATTTCCCATTGTTAAGTTTAAGTGTTGTCTCTCCAGTAAGTGTTGTCTCTCCAAATAAATCACCTTCTGAATATTTCACTGTAAAAATCCCTGTGTATTTTCCATTTTTAATAGACGTAGTATCATCTTCGGAACCACAGTTTGTGAACAACATTCCGCAAATTAATGCGGGAATAACCATTAAAATAAGTTTTTTCATGTTACTTTTTAGTTTTAAGTCCGCATCCTTTTGCAGACTATTAAATTAATATTGAATATATAACGTAAAAAATGTCTCGCCATTGCATTTAACGTCCCAGCATATTGCCGAAGTTGCGGCTCTCACACACTTTCCTACGAGCAACACGCGGCAAAATTAGCAATTA
>WRGQ01000014.1 GCA_009787115.1 Bacteroidota bacterium | reverse complement strand
CACGAAATCGAAACCCTCAGCCTAAACCTCCCCGTTGGCGTTTATATTATCAGAAACAACAATAAAACGGTGAGAATTACGATTATAAAATAATCGTAATTTAGAGTAAAAAGAAAAAATGTTCAATAAACTAAAGTTAAAATGAAAAAAAGAATGAAACGAACAACAACCTTCATCGTTAATTTATGTGTAATACTGTTTGCAATAAGCAGTTTACCACTTTTAGCGCAAAGAGTTCAAAAGGCTCCCCACGAATTTTCGGTCTATGCCGATGGAGGTATCTCTACCTACTGTTTTCAGCCATCCACAAAGGGAGTCTTATTTGCAGAATTTCGTAGTACTAACAAACCCGGATTTAAAATAAACTCTTCGGTAGGTTTTAGTAGTGAACTTGGATTTGGATTTACAGGCTTTCTCAGTCGGCAGGTAGGCATTCATACCGGTGTTGGATTTGGAATGCTCAATGTTAAATCTAAAGCCAATTTATATTCTATTACCCCCAGTTATACAGGCACCGGCTATCCTTGTGATTTACATATCAAATTAATGGGTTATACTGAAATCCATAGAACGATGTTTGTAACTATTCCGGTAATGTTGCAGTTTCAAACAAGGCAAAAACAATATTGGAATTTGAGCAAGAGTCAAAAAGCAGGGTTCTATGCTCAAGGGGGAGTTAAACTACACTTTTTGTTTAACAATAAATACGCGGCGGGAGTTGATACACTTTTTAGAGCCGCATACTTTCCCGAATTGGATAATTGGGCTGCTACACAAAAATTTGCAGGGTTAGGCAAAATGGACGGTAACAAGACTGACGGAAGTTTAGACTTTGGTACAATGGCGCTATTTGCGTGTGAAGCCGGTGTGAAGTGGCGTATTGACAACAACATTTTTGTATATACAGGCGTCTTCTTCGACTGTGCTTTGAACGATCCTCTTAAAAAAGACAACCGAAAATCATACGAAAGTTATATTAATCTGCAAGACTTTGAGGAACTTACACTGCTGAAGTTTTCAGAAAGAATAAATTTGATGGTGGTAGGAATTAGAATTCGTGCTGCTTTTACAAAATATCAAAGATTTTAATTTTTAAACATTCCGTTAAAAACTACTATTCAAAAATAAACGAAATCGTAAAAGTCTTTGATTTTAATGATTGTAATCCGGTAATAATCGAACTTGACTTATAATATTCGATATGCTCTTTATCTTTAATATTTCGTTCAGTTTCTAATAGATTAATAACCCCAAACGATACTTTAAACTCAGTAGAGAACTTAAAATAGGTAGTATAAAAATCAAATCCAATACCGCCTTTCACCTGTATATCATAAGGTTTTATGATAGGAATTACATCTGCTTTCATCTCATCATTATATAATGTAGAGATTTTGTTGTTTTTAGTACTCATCATATTCAAACTTACCTGTCCGCCACCAAACGCATACATACGAACATTGTGCATTCGGGAAGACTTAAACTTAATAAATAATGGAAAATTAATATAATGACATTCTATTTTCCTTAATATTAAATTAGTAAAATTGCTTTTTCTCGGATTAGGATCAAGAATCTCCTGCGCAAATCTGTAGTAAAGGTTAATATCGTGTGCAATAGAGAAACTCGGAACAAAACGCAAATCAAAATAATTACCCATCCTCATATTGGTTACAATTCCCACATGGAAAGCAGGAACCGGTTGAGAGTAAATTTCTATCAGTTCATTTTCACTGCTGCTAATTAGATTGGTATAGTTAGTTTTTGTTTTCATATTAATGTCCGCAATATCAATACCTAACGAAAAACCGTAGTGAAAGCGTTCCATATCATAATCCTCCAAATTGGGCACGCCAAAATGGAATATTTGGGCAAACAAACTGCCACAGAACAAAAAGATGAAGGTTACAATAAGGAGGCTGCGCCGCATAGTTTTTTATAAATGAATTAGATTAACGAAAATAATCGGGTAATATTATTATTTCTTTTAAGGATGTTAAAAATCAGAAATAAGTTTTATTAAAATTAAAGTGATTAGATGATGTGATGATTTGCATTTGTCACTTGTCACTACCACGTTCTCACATTCTCGCTAATCACTTCAATTTTGTCTCCTCTTTGCTGAATGAGCACGATGCCGTCTTTTGCGGCACATTCCCGAACTTTTGCGGGAAAACGGAAGGAAGCCAGACACAAATATATTTTGTAATCTTTAAACATAGGATAATTGGCGCGGTATGAATTCAACTTGGAGAACATTTTCCCCACATCATCGGTACCTGCTTTATACTTCATTTCGATAAGCACAACGGTTTTGCCGTTTCGCAGTACCAAATCATATTCATCGTTAACCACTACCGGATCGGGTTTAAGATACTCAACAACGCGTTCAAACTTTTCACCCAAAAAAGTTGGGTTTTCTTTAAAGGAATTGATAAAGTATTCTTCGCAAAACTTGCCGTTGCTTCGCGAAATTCCTCCAATTTGCTGGTTCGTTCTTTCAATCATCTTTTCAAGACGATCGAATTTTTTGTCGGTTTCTTTAGATTGTATGGCATTTTCCTTAATTTGTCTGCTGTTTTCCTTAAACCGTTTGGCAATGTCTTTAAACTGTCTGTCGGTTTCGGCGTACATCGCTTTGATTTCAGCCCACGAAAGTTCTTCTTTCTTTTTCATAATATTTTCTGTTTTAGAATTAATTGTTATTTTTGAGTGACAAGTGACAAGTGGCAAGTAACGAATGACATTTGTCGGCTCCCTTAATTACGCGGCAAAAATATATTTTTTGTTTCGTCAATCTTTTTTTGAAAATTATTTTTCTAATAATCAATGTGTTAAAAAAAA
>WRGQ01000013.1 GCA_009787115.1 Bacteroidota bacterium | reverse complement strand
ACATTCACTTTGTAAAGCGCCGCCGGATAGCAATCAATGCCAAGATTGGTGAAATCCTGTAACTTTTGTCTTCTAATAATTTCCTGTTCCGATAAACTCATATTTATTTTTTTAAGGCTGCGAAATTACATTTTTTGCGACTTGGCGCGACTCATTGCTTGAGTACCCAGCTTTATTTAGGTAAGTATTTTTTTAAGGTGCTATCATCAGTACATTCATTGTAAAAATTACTATCTTCGCGGCGGTAACTTACGTTGAAAAATATTGTGTAACCCGCTGCCTTTCCAATATACAAATACTTATTTAAAGGATAAAATGATGAACAATTTTTCTGAAATTTTACAAACACAACGCCATTTTTTTGAATCCGGACAAACCAAAGAAGTACATTTTCGGATTGCAGCATTGAAAAGTTTGAAACAATGGATACGTCAACACGATGAGGAAATTATGTTTGCACTAAAAACCGACCTGAATAAGCCACCGTTTGAAGCATTCGCTACGGAGATAGGCGCGGCACTTGATGAGTTGAATTTTACACTGAAACACCTTCGCAAATGGAGTAGGGCGAAACATATTCCTTCAAATATGAAAAACTTTCCCTCTCACTGTCGATTATATCCTGAGCCTTACGGTGTGGCGCTGATTATGTCGCCGTGGAACTATCCTTTTATGCTGACGGTAGCGCCGCTCATCGCGGCTATCTCTGCCGGAAACTGCGCTATCATAAAACCCTCCGCATATTCGCCCGCTACCTCCTCTTTAATTGCGAGAATGGTTGATGAACTATTCTCTGCCGGACATGTAACCGTTATTGAAGGCGGACGTAAAGAGAATAAAGCCTTGCTGGACGAACATTACGACCTCATATTTTTTACCGGAAGCACAGCCGTTGGAAAAACCGTTATGCAGGCAGCAGCAAAACATCTGACACCCGTCATTTTGGAACTGGGTGGCAAAAGTCCGTGCATTGTGGACGAAACGGCAAATCTTAAAATAGCGGCAAAACGTATTGTGTGGGGAAAATTTGTCAATGCCGGACAAACTTGCGTTGCGCCGGATTACATTTTAGTACATCAATCAGTAAAACACAAACTGATAAACGAAATGAAAACAGCCATCCAAACTATGTATGGCGCAAATCCATGCGAAAATGAAGATTATCCAAAAATCATCAACGAAAAACATTTTCATCGTTTACTGGAATTACTCAATGGCGAGGATATTATTATAGGAGGAGATTCCAATGCCGCTACTTTGCAAATAGCCCCTACCTTGCTCGACAACGTCAAGTGGGAGGCACCGGTTATGAGTGAAGAAATTTTTGGACCCATTATGCCCATACTCACATATTCAAAAATGGAGGATATGATTGAAATCATTAACAAACGTCCAAAACCGCTTTCGGCATATTTATTCACAACAATGAAATATGCTGAAGATGATTTTATACAAAAACTTTCATTTGGCGGAGGCTGCATTAACGATACCCTTGTGCATCTGTCCGTTTCACACCTCCCCTTTGGCGGCGTAGGCGCAAGCGGTATGGGCAGTTATCACGGCAAAGCCGGATTTGACGCCTTTACCCACTATAAAAGTATATTGCATAAATCTAAAAACATTGACCTGCCATTGCGTTATCCCCCGTACACAGATTCTGCACTTAAATTATTGAAAAGATTTTAATTATTAATAAAAAACCATTCCCTTAATTTTCACTTATGAAAAACCTTATTTTTTTATTGAAACTGAGCCTTGTCGTATTAGTATTGGCTTCTTGTTGTTCTAAATACAGTTATGAAACTGTAAAAAACGACCCTACCCAAACACGAATTTACACACTGGACAATGGGCTTAAAGTGTATTTATCTGTAAATAAAGACGAACCGCGCATTCAGACCTTTATCGGCGTGCACGTGGGAAGTAAAAACGACCCCGCTGAAACTACCGGATTGGCACACTATTTTGAACATCTGATGTTCAAAGGCACTAAAAACTTCGGCACCTCCGATTATGCCGCCGAAGAACCTTTGCTTAACAAAATCGAACAACTCTTTGAAACATACCGAAATACTACCGATGCCGCCCAACGAAAAGCCATCTATGCAGAGATTGACAGCGTTTCGCAAGAAGCCTCTAAAATCGCCATTCCGAACGAGTACGATAAACTTATGGCGGCTATCGGTGCAAACGGGACCAACGCATTTACTTCCTTTGATGTTACGGCTTATACAGAAAATATTCCTTCAAATGAGATAGAAAACTGGGCAAAAATTCAAGCCGACCGTTTTACCAATCCTGTGCTTCGTTTGTTTCATACGGAATTGGAAACCGTTTACGAAGAATATAATATGAGCCTGACGAGAGATGGCTGGAAAGTATCTGATACGCTTATGCTTGCATTATTCCCGCATCACCCATACGGCACGCAAACCACACTCGGCACACAGGAACATTTGAAAAATCCCTCTATCACCAATATCAAAAAATATTTTGAAACGTATTATGTACCTAATAATATGGCAATTATTATGGTGGGCGATTTTAACCCAGATGAAACCATTAAAATTATTGACCAGTATTTTGGGAAAATGGAAAAGAAAGAACTGCCGGAATTTAAAACCGAACCGGAACAACCCATTACAGCACCTGTCGTTAAAGAGGTGCTTGGAGTTGAGGCAGCCAATGTTACTTTAGGGTTCCGTTTTCCTGCTGCCAATTCAAAAGATGTTTCCACACTTGAACTTATTGAATACATGTTAAATAACGGAAAAGCAGGATTAATAGATCTGAATTTGTTGCAGAAACAGAAAGTTTTAGACGCTTCCTGTTATACCGAAGC
>WRGQ01000012.1 GCA_009787115.1 Bacteroidota bacterium | reverse complement strand
AGATGGGTGAGTGGCTGAAACCAACAGTTTGCTAAACTGTCGTAGGGATAACCCTACCGGGGGTTCGAATCCCCCTCTCTCCGCAAAAAGCCCAAATTTTTTTTTTGCGAGAAGCAGTGATGATGAGATGATTAAATGATGTGATGATGAGATGATTAGGTGATGTGATGATGAGATGATAATATTTGCAAAACACTTTTTTTGACACAAATTGCATTTTTTTCACTCTTTTTTCGTAAAAAATTACAATCCTTTAATTTTCAAACAAAAAAATTATTAACGTCATTTTGTTAATTTTTTCATATAAAGAAATGAATTAAGATTGTAACCAAAATTTATTTTAGCGGAGTCGAGTTGGCACCCTTGCTTTGCTAATATCTATTTGACTTTCAGATTTTTCTACTAAATACTTGGTGTAACTTTTTAAAAAAAGCAAAAAATGCCATCTCTTTTAAAAATTTAATTTGTTGATATTGAAATTATTAGTTTTATGAGTAACGAGATTTCGTTTTTAGAATTTGATGCCCCCTCTGTCTTAGTGAAAGAAAAAAAAATCGAAAACACCCCTACTCCCATAGAGAATATGGTGGAAACACGGGAAGCCACCTTAGAAACGCTTACAACACAAATGACTGCTTCGCTCCGGTTTGAACAATTTGAGCAACCCAATGTAGTGAATATGCCGGCGAAAACCTACACTAAAAAAGATGTTTTTGAAGAAGTAGTTGCGTACTTCGATGGCGATGAACTCGCTGCAGGCGTTTGGATTGATAAGTATTCGTTGAAAAACGACAAAGGGGAGATGTTAGAACATAATCCCGATGAAATGCACCGCCGGTTAGCACGCGAATTTGCCCGCATTGAGAAAAAATACGCAAATCCTCTTCCCGAAGATAAAATTTATGAACTCTTTAAGAAGTTCAAATATATCATTCCGCAAGGAAGTCCAATGGCAGGTATTGGAAATACTTATCAAATTGCTTCATTGTCAAACTGTTTCGTAATAGGTAATAACCATCGCTCCGATTCTTACGGCGGCATTATGAAAATGGATGAAGAACAGGTGCAACTGATGAAACGCAGAGGCGGCGTAGGACACGACCTTTCTCATATTCGTCCTGCGGGCAGTCATGTGAAAAATTGTGCCCTCACCTCCACCGGCGTTGTGCCTTTTATGGAACGCTACTCCAACTCTACCCGCGAAGTGGCACAGGATGGTCGCCGTGGCGCCCTGATGCTCTCTATCTCTATCAAACACCCTGACGCCGAACATTTTATTGACGCTAAACTTACCGAAGGCAAAATTACCGGCGCCAACGTTTCGGTGAAAATTGACAATGAATTTATGGAAGCCGTAAAATCAGGAAAACCATACATTCAACAATATCCTGTTGACGCTCAAAATCCTAAAGTTAAAAAAGAGATTGACGCACGAAAATTATGGGATAAAATTATTCACAATGCGTGGAAATCTGCCGAACCCGGCGTGTTGTTCTGGGATACCATCCGCCGCGAGGCTATCCCCGATTGCTACGAAGAGGAAGGATTTAGAACAGTTTCAACTAACCCCTGCGGCGAAATCCCACTCTGCCCATACGATAGTTGCCGCCTTATCGCTATGAATCTGTACAGTTACGTCAATAACCCGTTTACGGAAAATGCAACTTTTGATATGACGCTCTTTAAAGAACACGTGCAATATGCACAACGTTTGATGGACGACATTATAGACCTCGAAATTGAAAAAATTGACCAAATTTTGGAAAAGATAATCAGTGACCCCGAAAGTGAAGATGTTAAGCGTGTGGAAACAGAACTTTGGGCAAAAATAAAACGCCAAACTCTAAAAGGACGCCGCACTGGCTTGGGAATTACCGCCGAAGGAGATATGCTGGCGGCGCTGAATATTCGCTATGGCTCCGAACACGGCATTGCCTTCTCTACCGAAGTGCATAAACAACTCGCACTGGCTGCCTATCGCTCCTCCGTTACTATGGCACGCGAACGTGGCGCTTTCCCCGTCTATAGCGGTATGAAAGAAGCCAATAACCCCTTCATTATGAGAATTAAAGATGCCGATGAAAAATTATACGAAGATATGATACGATTCGGTAGAAGAAATATCGCCCTGCTGACCATCGCCCCAACCGGTAGCGTAAGTATTTGTACCCAAACTACCTCCGGAATTGAACCCGCTTTTAAAGTTGCCTACAACAGAAAACGTAAAGTAAATCCTAACGACTTAAATAATCGTCAAACTACCCGCGACCAAAACGGCGACTTCTGGGAAGAATACCACGTGTTCCATCCAAAATTCTTTGTGTATGCCGAAACTTTAGGCGTTACCAAAGAACAACTCTATACAATGAGTAATGATGAAATAAAAGAGATTTTTGAACAATCTCCTTATTATAAATCAACAGCTGCCGATACCGACTATCTGAAAAAAGTAGAATTGCAGGGCAACGTTCAAAAATGGGTCGATCACTCCATATCCGTAACTATTAACTTACCGGAAGAGACCACACAGGATACGGTAGGCGCCTTGTATGTAAAAGCTTGGGAATCGGGATGCAAAGGAATGACCGTTTACCGCGAAGGCTCAAGAAGCGGCGTATTAACCAGCGAAAGCGAAAAAGATAAGAAAAAACCGCAAATCACCGTTGATGATGCACAAAACTTAAAACGCCCCAACGAACTGAAAGCGGAAATTATCCGTTTTAAAAACGATAATGAAGATTGGATAGCGTTTATCGGAACAAAAGATGAAAGACCCTACGAAATTTTTACCGGCAAAGCGGAAGA
>WRGQ01000011.1 GCA_009787115.1 Bacteroidota bacterium | reverse complement strand
TTGGTTGTGATATTTCTTTTTTCGGGCGGAGTAAATACTTTTCGGTCGCAGACAATTGAAGAGGGATATGTGGTTGCGATTCACGCTTCAAATCCGATAGAAACATTGTCGCCGCAAGATTTAAAAGATATTTTCGACCACGAAAAAACCAATTGGATAGCATTTAGTGGACAGGACGAAGATATTATCGTTTTTCGCCTCAATGATATTTCCAATTATTTTACAGATGAGGAATTGGGAGAGAATTTTGAGTTTGTTCCCGATAAAATTTCACAGTTAATCAATGAAAACAGAGGTATCATCGCTTTTATACCCAAAGAGTATGTATCGGAAAACTTTAGCGGAAAAGAAATTGATAGCGGAAACATTACCTTTTCAGATCTCTTTGGAGGAAAAGAATGGCTTCCTACTGCCACGCCGGCACCTTTGTTTGGGCTGCTTCCTCTGATTTCGGGAACGTTGTGGGTGAGTTTTATTGCTATTTTGATTGCGCTGCCGTTTGGACTATCGGTTTCCATTTTTATGTCGGAAGTGGCAAACGAAAAACTACGGAGCATTTTAAAGCCTGTTATAGAATTACTATCCGGCATTCCGTCGGTTGTTTATGGCTTCTTTGGTTTGGTGGTGGTTGTTCCGTTGGTACAGCAGGTTTTCAACTTGCCTGTGGGGGAAACAGGACTTACCGGAAGTATTATTTTGGCAATTATGGCTTTGCCTACCATTATTACCGTGTCGGAAGATGCGATGCGCAATTGTCCGCGCGCCATGCGGGAAGCAAGTTTGTCTTTGGGGGCAAATCGCTGGCAAACAACCTATAAAATTGTTATTCCATATTCCATCTCAGGCATTACTTCGGGCGTTGTATTGGGCATTGGCAGAGCGATAGGAGAAACGATGGCTGTTTTGATGGTAACCGGAAATTCAGCCGTTATGGTTCGTAGTATTCTTCAACCTTTACGCACGATTCCCGCAACGATAGCGGCAGAATTGGGCGAAGTATCAGCAGGAAGTGCACACTATCAAATCCTGTTTTTGTTGGGAATTATTCTGTTTTTCATCACATTCTTTATCAATGCCTGTGTAGAATATGTTTCTGCTAAAAATAAAATGTAAGATGATGGATAAGATAAAGAACACCCCTCCGCGATACGAAACTAAAAAGAACTTGATACAAAGGTTGGCTTTCGGTGTTGTTTCCCTGTTCAGTATTTCCATAATAGGTATTTTAGTCGTCATTCTTACCTTTGTTATTATAAAAGGAATAGGTGTCATCAATTGGGAATTTCTTACCACAGCCCCAACAAACGGAATGACAAAAGGGGGTATTCTCCCTGCCATAGTGGGGACGTTTTGCCTGATAATCGGTAGTGCCATTTTTGCCTTTCCAATTGGAATTATGAGCGGTATTTATATGAATGAATATGCTCCAAAAGGTATTTTTGTGCGATTTATCAGAATGATGACCAATAATCTCAGCGGCATACCTTCCATTGTTTTCGGATTGTTCGGAATGGCATTTTTTGTCAATAAATTAAGTTTTGGAAACTCCATATTAGCAGGTTCGCTTACTCTGGGTTTGTTGTGCCTTCCTTTAATTATCCGAACTACCGAAGAGGCGTTAAAGGTTATCCCCGACAGTTTTCGCGAGGGAAGCCGTGCCTTGGGTGCAACAAAATTACAGACGCTTTTCAGGGTTATTCTGCCGATGGGGACGCCCAATATTGTTACGGGTTTGATTCTTTCTGTCGGTCGCGTGTCGGGAGAAACGGCTCCGATTTTGTTTACCTGCGCCGCTTTTTTCCTGCCACAATTGCCGCAAAGCATTTTTGACCAGTGTATGGCATTGCCTTATCATTTGTATGTAATTTCGACCAGCGGAAGCGATTTGGAAGCACAACGCCCTATCGCTTACGGAACTGCTTTGGTGTTAATAATCATTGTGCTATTGATAAATTTGACAGCCCATCTTTTGCGCCGATACTTTGCAAAAAGAGTTAAAACAAGTTAATGAGAAAGAATATGAATAAAATAGAAGTCGAAAATGTAAATTTTTATTACGGAGATTTTCACGCATTGAAAGAGATTTCCATAAGCATAGAATCCAATTCGGTGGTGGCATTTATTGGACCTTCGGGGTGTGGAAAAACAACTTTGCTTCGTCTCTTCAACCGCATGAATGACCTTATTCCCAATACCCGCCTGACAGGAAAAATCATCATTGACCAACAAGATATTTATCAAAAAGGCATTCAAGTTGACCGGTTGCGGAAAAATGTGGGTATGGTTTTCCAGCGACCCAATCCGTTTCCCAAAAGTATTTTTGAAAATATCGCTTACGGATTGCGCGTAAATGGAATCAGCAATAAAAAATTTATTCAGGAACGGGTGGAAGAAACGCTAAGAGGTGCAGCGCTGTGGGACGAAGTAAAAGACAAACTGAAAAAATCGGCATTTGAACTTTCGGGCGGACAACAGCAACGCTTGTGTATTGCCCGTGCAATGGCAATTGCGCCCTCCATTTTGTTAATGGACGAGCCCGCATCTGCATTAGACCCCATTTCAACAGCCAAGATTGAGGAATTAATCACCGAATTGAAAAAAGATTTTACGGTGGTTATTGTAACGCACAATATGCAGCAAGCGGCGCGTATCAGCGATAAAACTGCCTATTTTTATCTCGGCGAAATGGTAGAATATGATTATACAAAAACCATATTCACGAATCCAAGGAAAGAATCAACACAAAACTATATTACGGGAAGATTTGGATAGAA
>WRGQ01000010.1 GCA_009787115.1 Bacteroidota bacterium | reverse complement strand
TCAGTCCATATATAGGTTAAAAATGCTATGGTAATCATACTCCAGATTACCACTAATCCAAATATTTTGACACAATTAAACAGATGTTTTTTTATATCTAACTCTTTTCTGTTTAGTAATAATGCTCCATTGATAAAAAAGAATATTGGAACACAAGTACTGAATATTGTTTTTATATAAAAATTGAAATATACGGAAATGCTGTTATTTTCTAAAAAATTCTCATGAAAACTGTTAAAGTGATATATGATTACAAAAAGAATAGCCAATGCTTTTAATATGTCTAAATAGTCAAATCTGTTTTTACTATTGTTCATAAAAGAGTACTATTTGGTTGTGAAATTAGTAAAAAACGCTCTTATTGTTTTGAGTTTCGAGTTGAGTCGTTCCCAATCAATTAAAGCCACAAGAGCAGACATAACGCTTCCCATGGATAATATTTGCAGGCGATACGTGAACCACCAATGAGGAATAGAATGTCCGGACAGAATAAAATACCATATATAAGGGAATAATCCGACTATTAAAAATGCAATAGCCCATTTGATTCTTTTTTTATTGAAATTGAGAAAAGTTAACAGCAGATACACACACAATACTGTATTTAACCATACGAGAGGAAGTTGGGTAACATTTCGTACAATAGCGCTCCATCGGCTACCACGGTCTGTTATTCTCCATATAATTGCGTCCATGGCACCGATGGCATTGGAATCTGTAAAAACAGCAGCCAATCCCCATTTGCTTGTCCACGCACAGGCAAAACCGATAAGCCAACTTAAACACAAAATAGATATAGATATTAAAATTTTCCCCATTGATTTATCTTCTTCGCTTTGTAAAATCATATAAACGAGCAAGGGCAATCCCAAGGTTAATAATGGAGTTGTTAACAAGTCAAAGTAGGCTGTAAACATCCCTATTACAAACAAGTGCATGGAAAGTTTAGGGATAGGTTTCTGCCCATGATCACACATTATTATTCCGCCGATTAAGGCAATTGCAATTACAGGGAAAAACTGTATGGAGAATTGTGTAACAAAGAAATTTGCAAACAATAAGGCTAAAAACAGAGGCAATGATTTTATCCAACCCGCTTTATTAACAATTTTTACCGCAAATATCAATAGTAATAAAGTGGATACAATGCAGAAAAGCCATTTTATATCTTGATAGTTCATTATCAGCAGTAAAATTCGGCAAACCGCAGCACTCCCAAACCAATAACGACTATAAATGCCGTTAGGAGATAAGTCCATATTTTTTAGTTTATAGTCAAGATGTTTGATTGTATAACAAAAAACGGTATCATCCGGATATTGGGAGAAATGTGTATTTTCCATTGCGGACTGCACGGGTGGTTTAAAACCCGATGATACAACGATGTTTAAAATTAAAGCATCGGTAAAATTATCCTGCATATACTGTTTTCCTTTTAAAATGACTTTTGGATAGTTTCCCTCTTCCAGCAGTTCAGGAAGTGATTTTTCTATATTTTTTTGGACACATTTACCTGGTATCAAACAAGATAATACGGAAAAAGCAAAAAACGAGGCAATCAAAATTGCAAATACTTTTAGATATTTTAATAACGTACTCACAACAAATTATTTAAGATTATTCCGTTTCAATTCGTATAATTTTCGTTCGTTGCAAATCATACTGTCTAAAATCAAGCCTGCAAAAAAACTTAAAGCCGCAATTAAAGTAAGAAATCCCGATACAATTAATGTGGGAAATCGAGGTACCAAACCTGTTTCAAGGTATATAATAAATACCGGAACAAATAGAATGAGAACTATAAGCAAAAGCAAAACGGCTATCCAACCAAAAAACTTTAAAGGGCTGTATTCTTTAAACAGACTGAAAATAGTTTTAAGTACTTTTATTCCATCACGATGGGTATTCAATTTTGAAAAACTTCCTTCGGGGCGGTCTTTGTAATCAATCTGTATTTCTTTTAAAGAAAACCGTTTATCCAACGCATGAATAGTCATTTCCGTTTCTATTTCAAATCCGCCCGACATGACCGGAAACAGTTTTACAAACGGCTTACTGAAAGCACGATAGCCTGTCATAATATCTTTTACATTGGTTTTCCATATAAAGTTGATTAAACCGCGTACCAATTTATTTCCAAAATTGTGAAAAGGACGCTTGTTTTCTTCAAAATAAGTAGAACTCAATCGGTCGCCGATAACCATATCAACACCTTTTTCCAATACCAAATCCACCATTTCGCGTGCATGTTTTGCCGGGTATGTATCATCGCCGTCTATCATCAAATAACAATCGGCATCTATTTGGCGAAACATGCTCCGAATTACATTGCCTTTTCCCTGTTGATATTCATAACAAACGATAGCGCCTGCATCTTTAGCAAATGTTGCCGTTTGGTCTGTGGAATTATTGTCATACACGTAAATAACGGCTTCGGGCAGTACCTCTTTGAAATCTTTAACCACTTTTTTAATGGTCTTTTCTTCGTTGTAACAAGGAATAAGGACGGCTATTGAACTCATAATGATTTTAATTAACGTATTTAACTGTTTGTTTGGTATATGAATGTACAAAAATACAACAAAATTGGTATGTTTCTCATTTTTGTATTTATTATTACCTTCATTTTTCTACTGACTTCAAATAAACGTTTTTCATTTTCCCTTCAAACTTTGCTTGATTGAATTTTGAGGGCTCAAAATCAAATACAGAAGTCGGAAATTCTTTCAGATATGGTTTATAGCACATTTGTTGATATTC
>WRGQ01000009.1 GCA_009787115.1 Bacteroidota bacterium | reverse complement strand
TATTAACGAAGTTGTTACCAAGTTGAGTAATTTAATGGAAGAGCCGCCAAAAACAAAACGGAAAATAGGTTTTAGTCCTGATTAAAAATTTACCTGCTCAACGCAAAGCCAACCACGCCGCTAATTACCGCTGTCACCGGGATCGCCACTATTGTAAAAGTCTTCCAGAACTTTGAGTTTTTTTCGTATCTCGCTGATAATTGCGACTGCGTCTTGTAGGTTTCGGACATTGCGTTGAGTTGTTCCCGTAAGCTCGCCAGTAATTTCTCTTGCTCTTTGATTGTGTTCTCGTAGCTGGCGATTCCGCGGCGCGGACGGCGAGATAAATCTCGCCTCATTTATTCATCTTGTGTGTTTTGTTCAGCGCCGGGGCTTGTAGATTTTTTCATCTACACCCTGCGGGTGCTTCCTTTGCCCCCCCGCTCTCGTTCAAGTTCTGCTTCAAGGCTTCCAACTGTTTCTGCTGCTCTTGCGTATTGGCTAGCGAATCGTTTATTAAGGATTCCAACTGCGCCAGGTCTTGGTCGATAGAGGAGAAATCCTGTGAGTAGACAGCCGGCGAGGAAAGATAGGAGAAGATAAATAAGATAACGGCGGCGGGGAAGCGAGGTGAGTATTTTTTTAAGGGGTTGGGTATCATGCAATTGTTACTCCTTTTTGAAAAGAATTTTTAACCACGAACCACACGAACAATAAAAGAGGAGTAGTGAAAAACTACTCCCCTTTTTTCTATCCTCTACTGCTTAGTCCATGTATCTGAGTCGGGCGTTCTTTTATATGTTCCCATAAGCCCGGACATATATTTAGCACGTAAGTCGCCGGGGAATGGGTTATCATTGCTAAAATTGCTTGATGTAATCATGCCTTGAAAGGTTACACTGGTAAGACTGGTGCAACCGTAAAAAGCACTATTCTCAATTCTGGTAACTTCCTCCGGTATGGTTATGCTGGTAAGACCAGTACAATCGGAAAAAGCTGCATTCCTAATGGTGGTAACGTTGCTCCCTATAGTTACGCTGGTGAGATTTTCGCAGCCTATAAAAGCCTCATCCCCCATGCTGGTAACACTGTCCGGTATTGTGAAGGCGCCTATTTTTCCTGCCGGATATTTGATCAATTCTATTTTTTCATAGTAAGCTTCATACAATACACCTTGATCACTGTAGTAATAGTTTCCATAGTAGCTATCATCTTTATTGTTATCAACATTTATTGCTGTAAGGCTGGTACAACCGTAAAAAACCCTATACCCCATGCTTTCAATGCCTGACGGTATAGTTATACTGGTAAGGCTGGTACAATCGGAAAAAGCATAATGCGAAATACTTTTAGTGTAGTTCGGTAAGGTTATACTGGTAAGGTTGGTACATCCTGAAAAAGCACTAGACCAATTATAATTATAGTAATAGTCATAGCCATAGTAATAGGTATAGGTACTGTTAGACATATCAATGCTAACATATTTATTAAGTTCATTAAGTTTTGTACCTATACCTGTATCTTCTGAAAAGTATCTCACATCATTCACATTTAGAGCAACAATATATGGGTTACTTGCGGTATTGGCAGGTCTGTTTTGCAAATATACATATAAATCATCAAAGTTTGTAAAGATACCGTCTACAATCTTAAGGGTTCCGGCGGAAAGTCCGCTTGCGGCATTGAAATTTGCCGTTGCCGCTACGTCGAAAGTTACTGTATATGTACCAACTGCCGATGGCGCAGTTGTATTACCATTGTATTTAACAGTTATAGTTCCGTCAGAACTTCCATACTTGGGTGTTATAGTAACGGTCCTAAGACTGCCATTATAGTAAAATGTTCCTATTCCGCTGATGTAAAAATCACTGACCATAGGTTGAGATTTACTTTCCTTAAACTCATCATGTCTATCACGATCATCAGGCTCATAAGGCGCAAAACAACCTATTAATGTAAAAACCAACATTGCCGAAAGTACTGCAACGCCCAAACTTTTAACCATCATTTTCATGAAAGCACTCCTTTTTTATCAGTAAAAAGTATTATATTTATGTATAGATTAAATGTTCGTTTTCCTTAACGTTTTTTATGTTAATTTTGTTTTTTGTGACAATTATTTATTATTTGTCTTTTATGAATTTCTGCTTATTTTATATAAATTTTGTATTTTTTCATAAATTTACTTGATATAAAATGAGATTCTATGTTATTATGTATATAATTAAAATGCTATCTTTGTAAAAAGGTCTGTATAGATTAAACGAACGTTTAATATAGCCAAAAATATCGGTAAAATTCCCTATTCACTTTCTAAACATCTCTCACCTTACGCGCCTATCAGTGTAAATCTCTAATCTCTCTAGGCTCGCTCCCTGTTCGTGAGGTTCGTGGTTTAAAATTCTTCCTTTTTTGGTTCGTGGTAAAAATTCTTTAAAAATTTTTCAATTTTTTTTCAAATTCAGTCAAGCAAAACATCACTCTCGCGCCATATAAGGTATGTACTTTTTAAACTGTCTTGTGACGGCTTGGTACAAATCTTTCTAAGGAGTTGTTTATGGAATCAAACAACAAAAATCCTGCTTTTTCCTACCCTGAATCATTTCTGCTCGTTGCTATGGCTGAAACTGCTTGGGCAGGAAATCTTAAATCAGCAAAAATCGAATTTTCTCTATCAGACAGACTGAAAGCAAAACTTACAGAACTTTTAGGAAAAGAGATACATAAAATCTTCATAACCGACAGCGATGTCCGTCATATCAGAAATCATCACGGAAAA
>WRGQ01000008.1 GCA_009787115.1 Bacteroidota bacterium | reverse complement strand
CATTACACGGCATACTCGTTTATTTGGGGGTTTGCCACCTGGCGCAGGGCTTGGCAAGGATTTGGTTTAGAAATTAAAAAATCCCCTGAAGAGGTGACGCAAGTCATTGAAAAATATGTAAGCAATCCTTTTGAAAAACTGTTTTGTAATCGTATTCATAACGTGTTACGCAAACATAATCTTGATTACTGGGAATATCAATATAATTTTCATATTTGGGACAACGATGGTTTGTGTATCTCTCCCAATGTGAACTTGGTAACTAATGTAGGGTTTAAAAAAAGAAAACGCAGGATAAGAAAGTTAATGAAAAAATCTGCTCCCATTCTGCCGCTTCAACATCCGGTAACCATTGAAAGAAATCGAAGAGCCGATTCTTATACGTATAAAAAAGTATATAAAAGAAAGTTATCAAGAATTTTTTTCGACGGGTTTAATGAATTAATTTTAGGTCAGGAAAAGAAATTGTAGCGTTATGATAGATTTTGGATTTCAAATCAACCAAGGACGCACGATTAATTTAGATATTGACCGTGTTCTATTAAAACAATTAGAAGAAGCGGTACCGTCATTTCGTAGTTGTATCCGTTGCGGTTCCTGCACGGCAACTTGCTCGGCAGGCCAGTTTACCGATTTTAATATTCGCAAAATCCATACAAAGTTTAAAGCCGGAATATACGATGAATTGGCAGAAACTGTCAAATCCTGTATGCTGTGCGGAAAATGTACTTTACTCTGCCCCCGCGGAGTAAACCTTCGTAGTTTGGTCATTAATTTACGTAAAATACTAAAAGAAAACGATTTATAGTATTATGTATCCCTATTTTAATCCCTTTATCATTCCGTTTTGTATTGGCGTACTCATTTTATTTGCTATTTGTTTTATAAAATGGGTCAAATGGATACGACATTTCGACCGTTTGCAACGCACCCTCCTGCGCAAAAATATTCTGTCGTGGAAATTGATTCCGGCAATTTGGGAGATGATAATGGAAGTTCTTTTTCATCGTAAAGTATTTAAAAACAAATTCCTGTTAGGATATATGCACGCCTCTATTGCTTTAGGCTGGTTTCTGCTCATAGTAGTGGGCGCGCTTGAAGCCACTACGGCTATTGAAGGCAGCCACCCGCTTTGGGTGCCGATATTTTTTAGATATTTCGGAAAAGAACTCCCTCAATTTAAAGGAGAGATGCTTTTCAATCATCTTATGGACTTGCTGCTTTGCTTTGTGCTGTCGGGAATCATCGTCGCTATGGTGAAACGCATCTATTCCAAAATTGTGGGAATGAAAAAAAGAGCCAAACACGTTCTTTTTGACAAGTTTACAATGATTGTACTGTGGCTTATTTTTCCTTTAAGACTTATTGCTGAAAGCGTTACGGCAAACAGAGCCCACAACGGCGGCTTCCTTACCGAAAATTTTGGAAAGTTGATTAACTACATTTTTCCAACCGTAAGCGCCAATACATTTTGGTATTTAGAGACCACGTGGTGGCTTTTCTACTCTTTAGCGCTTGGTATTTTCTTTGTGTCCTTGCCATTCTCGCGCTATATGCACATCCTCACTGAGCCTTTTTTAATCTATTTCCGAAATTTAGGATTGCGTGAAGATAACAAACCTACCGGTTTTACCAAATTTGAACTGAGCGCCTGCTCCCGCTGCGGAATATGTATTGACAACTGTCCCTTAAATAAAGAATTGAAACTTCCTGATGTACAATCTATTTACCTGCTTCGTGAAATTCGTTACAAAAGGTTGAAAGAGGAGATTGCCAACAACTGTTTGATGTGCGACAGATGTGTAACGGATTGTCCCGTCGGATTGGAATTAACCAAAATCCGCCGACAAACACGTTATAAAAAAGAGTTAGACACATCAGGAAATTACAAGTATGTAGATACTATTCAGCCATTTAACGCTATTGGCAGAGTTGCCTATTACTCCGGCTGTATGTCGCACTTAACACCCGGAATAGTAACCGCTATGAAAAACATCTTTGAAGTTGCAGGGCAAAAGTATTGGCATATTGACACCGAAAAAACGATCTGCTGCGGACGCCCGTTGCAACAGCAAGGATTTGAACAGCAAGCCAAAGAACTCCGTAGAAAAAACACTGCATTAATCAGGGAATCTAATGCCAATCTCTTAATAACCTCTTGTCCTATTTGTTACCAAACTTTTAAAAAAGACTATAAACTTACCATTCCGGTTATTCATCATACGGAATACATTGACAAGTGTATTAAAGAGAAGAAAATTAACATCAAAAAACAGGAAATAAAGGTAGCCTATCACGATCCCTGCGAATTGGGCAGAGGTTGCGGTATATACAAAGCCCCCAGAAATGTGCTTAAACAGACAGTTAAACTACTTTCTCTCAGCAATGAAAAAGAGAAAAGTTTCTGCTGCGGTTTTAACTTGGGAAACACTGCCATTGATAGCGAAGACCAAAAGAAAATAAGAGATGCCGCATTGCAAAATCTTTTGAAGAAAAATCCCGACATGATTGCTACCGCCTGCCCGATGTGCAAAAAAGCATTTATGTATGGAACAGATTTGCAGGTAAAAGATGTGGCGGAGATTATTAATGAAAATATTACAACTTTATAACTAATCACTAATCAAAACACTCTTAAATGTGCATCGTTAATAATCACGTTATCGCCCACTTGTTTAATAATGGCAATACCTTGATTGATACATTCCTGTTCTAATTCAGGATAAAAAACCATAGA
>WRGQ01000007.1 GCA_009787115.1 Bacteroidota bacterium | reverse complement strand
CCCGCAGACAATTTTGTGGGAATTTGCACGTTATTATCCCGCAGCAAGTTCAGTGGAAGCCGCCACTGCGCCAAGCCGCTGGGACGTTGGGCGCAAGTGGTGTGGTGCGATTTTGAAAAGTACTTTATCCCAACGGAAAGGCAAAACCTGCGAAGTCGTTAGAGTAGGAATTAAAATAGTTGAAAATGAAAAAGATAAAACTAAACGTATTGATATTATATGTCGCTGCCTTTATTACAATAGTAGGGATTGGAATATTAATCTATACTTTTTTTATAGGAAAAACCGAAGTGAGTAATTTAATAGCAGGAGTTTTATCTATTATTTTAGGTCTAATTGGAATATTGTATGCAACAACGTTTTCTAATGAACCAGTACCGATTAATATTGATCTTCCAACGGCAACTAAACTTGCGGATGATAAGTTGGTTAAGGAAATAGCCCTTCGTGATAAGACTATTGTGTTGTTGAAAGAAGAACTTGCACGTAAAAATATCCCTACATGGGAACAAACTGTGAAAGATTATTTAGAAGAAGACGAATTGCAGAAAGCCATCGAATCTATAGACACTAATGCAAGTGACGAAGAATCTGCTCAAAAGCATATACGTAAAGCTCAATTGTATATCACGAACTTCCAATTTGCAGAAGCCGAACAACATTACAAACAAGCCGTAGCTATACTACCTTCTTACCATAATAATTATGCAATAGCAGATTTCTATTATAACCTGAATAGATTCCCAGAAGCAATAGTGTATTATACTCACTGCTTACGCCTTGCAACTTCCCCAGAGGATAGAGCCGTTGTACTTCATAATTTAGGACTGGCACAGCATGGAAATAATAATTATAGCGCAGCAGAAATATCCTTTAACGAAGCTTTGAAAACATTTAACGGTTCTTTGAATCTGTTTAAGGTATGGGGAATAAAAAATAGCGAGGAATACCTTTCTGCTGTCGCTACGACACTTAACAACTTAGGAGCTTTACAGAGAGGAAAACACGATTATCTCAAAGCGGAAGAATATTATAATGAAGCCTTGAAAATACAGAAAGAGTTAGCTAAAAAGAATGACGAGAAATACCTTCCTGATATAGTTTATACTTTAAATAACATAGGGCATTTACAAAATAATAAACACGAGTATTCCAAAGCAGAGGAATCTTATAAGGAAGCGTTGAAAATGCAACGTAAATTAGTTGAAAAGGATCGCGAGCAAAATCTTTATGCGCTTGCAACGATTCTGAACAACATAGGGATTTTACAGAGAGATAATCACGAATATTCTAAAGCGGAAGAATCCTTTAATGAAGCCTTGAAAATAAAAATGGAAATAGCTGAAAAGAATAATGAGGCATCACTTCCTGATATCGCTGATACTCTTAATAACTTGGGAGCTATTCAAAAGGATAAACACGAGTATTCCAAAGCGGAAGAATATTATAATAAAGCTTTGAAAATACGGAAAGAGTTAGCAAAAAAAAATAGAGAGGCATATATTACTCATGTAGCTAGCCTCTTAAACAATATAGGAATTTTGCAAATGGAAATGCACGAGTATTCTAAAGCGGAAGAATCCTTTAATGAAGCATTGAAAATACGGAGAGGGTTAACAAAAAAGAATAGTGAGACAGAATATCCTTATCTCGCCAATACGTTAGTCGGAATAGCTGAACTCTATCAAGATGGTATTTACAATAAAGAATTATCTCTTAAGTATGCGAGAGAGGCAATTGAAATTTGTGATAAGTGTAATAATACACCCTTTGTGCAAAGAATACTTGCTGAATCCCAATTGGTTGTAGAAAAATGGAATAATAAATAGCGATATTGACAGATTTATAATTGCATCATAGGACAATGAATTGGATTAATCGGGTTGTGGCATGGCATTTGCAGAAAGGATTACTGAAAAGAAAGTTTTTTTGCATTATAGAAAGAATTTACTTGCAGAAAAAATTGAAAATAAAATATGTATCGTAAAAATCACCTTCGCCCAACGGGCGGTTTGGCGCAATGGCGGCAGTAACCCGCAGACAATTTTGTGCGAAATTGAACGTTATTACCCCGTAAGAAGTTCAGTGGAAGCCGCCACTGCGCCAAGCCGCTGGGACGTTGTGTGCAACCCAAGAGGACAGCAACCCGAAAAAGAAAAAAAATTAGGAAATAATGTTATAAATTAAGTAATTAACAATAAAATAGAGAGTATGAAAAAAATAGCATTCTTAACAGTATTATTAGTAGTAAGTTCATTCATTTTTGCACAAAAAATTGAATTGAAAGCCAAAGTTGATGAACGTTGTGAGTTATTAAGCACTGTTTTTCGTTTAGCAGGTGCGGAAGAGTATGTAACTCACGAAATTCCAATTTACGTGGATAGTTTGGACAAGTATTTTGAACCATACAAAAATCACGAAATATTGGATTATTGCAAAACATATCGTGAAAATTATGGAGTTGGTTACGATGCCCCGATGAGTTTGGCTGTTCATTTACAAATAATTGACGGCAAAATTTCGTTAATTCCAAATGTGAAAGAAAATAGTTTAGAAAGTCGTTGGAACAGAGATTATTTGCCTCGTTTTATGGAGTTGTTAAACGTTTTTTACACGACAACAAAATTTCACGATTTTTTTGTAGGTCAATCGGAATTTATTGAAAAAGTAGAACAAACCGCAACCGACTATTTCAAAAAAGTAGATATGGAGTGGTATGAAAAGTTTTTCGGGG
>WRGQ01000006.1 GCA_009787115.1 Bacteroidota bacterium | reverse complement strand
GAAAATACGCCGTCGGTAACAATTAGGCGAAAACGTTGTGCCTGTGCGGCTTGCAATTGTTTTTCCAAATCTGCCATATCGGCGTTGGCGTAACGGTAACGCACTGCTTTACAAAGACGTACGCCGTCAATAATAGAAGCATGATTTAAAGCATCGGAAATAATAGCGTCTTCTTCGCTGAGTAACGGTTCAAAAACGCCGCCGTTGGCATCGAAACAGGCAGCATACAGGATGGTATCTTCCGTTCCGAAAAATTCTGCAATCTTTTGTTCTAATTTTTTATGTAAATCGGAAGTTCCGCAAATAAAACGCACGGATGCCATACCGTAGCCATGCGTATCTAACGCTTCTTTTGCCGCAGCTATCAATTTGGGATTGTTTGCCAAGCCCAGATAGTTGTTGGCACAAAAATTTAATACTTTTTTGCCGTTTTGCAACGCAATTTTTCCGCTTTGCGGAGAAACAATAACGCGTTCTTTTTTGTATAAACCGGCGTTTTCAATGTCAGTTAATTCTTTTTTTAGGAAGTTTTGAAATTTGGTGTACATAAAATGAATGATTGATTAATTTTTAAAATGAGTGGTAAAAGTATATTTTTTTTGATATAAAAACCCAGGGGGAATTAATTTAAAGAAGGTTTTGACGATATCTGTAAAATTATCGAAAAAATAAGACCAACCTAAACAGCGCCAATCACTAACACCTTACAAACTTCTTTCCCATCTTCGCCATAAAGGGTAGCATTGAAATGAGCAGGGCTTGTTTCCTGCATGGCAATACAATACCTTTCTCCCGCTTTTAGTTGGTTTACATAATTGATAATTAACTCTTTTATTTGGAGTTGATTATATTGTTCGTATGAAAATCTGTCAACAACCCAACGTACATAACTTGCATTATTTACGTGTTGATTCATATCCAAATCGGATAAAACCACGGTATGGAAATGAGAATTTTCCGGAAACTCCACGCGAGGTAAACGAGGAACCCGACCTTCAAACGCCACTCTATCTTTGGGATAATCCAGATGAGTATTTAACCTTTCCAAACGCACAATTTTATTAAGACGATAGTCCACCAGCATCCACTCGGATATAGCGCAGCAGAGCAGTTCGCCGGTTTCATCAAAAACTTCGTAATCTCTCATAAACATAATAGATTCGCGTTCTTTTGCCCAAGTTTCAATACGAATTTTATCATTCCATTTCGGCAATTTGTGAATTTTCAGGTGCAACTTTGCCAATGCCCAAAACAAGCCTTCCGCCTGTAGTTCCTGCCAGCCTCTTTTTAAATGAGTTACATGCGACCATGCCGTTTCGTGCATCATACACAATAATTTATCAATGGTAATCCGGCAATTGTGATCTACATCATAACCGCAAATATGAAACTCTCGTGAGTAAACGTTGTTTATATACATTGATGTCAATTTATATGCGGGCAAAAATATAAAGAGTTGTGAATAGAATTGCTTTTTTACGTAATTTGCACAACAATTCAAAATTTATGACGGGAATCATCACAAAATCAACAGGACTTTGGTACGACGCGCGTACGGAGACAGGAGAAATAATCCCATGCAGATTAAGAGGAAAATTCAGGATAGAGGGGAACAAAAACACTAACCCCGCAGTTGTGGGCGACCATGTTGTTTTTGATTTAGAAAAAGATAACACGGGTTTTATTACACAAATTGAAAAACGAAAAAACTACATTGACAGAAAATCTACCAAACTTTCTAAAATCAATCATTTAATAGCCGCCAATATTGATATGGCTTTTTTGGTGGTAACATTAAAAGAGCCGCGCACTTCTCTGGGTTTCATTGATAGGTTTTTAGTGGCTTGCGAAGGGTTTAGAATTCCTGTTTGTATTGTTTTTAACAAGATGGATATCTATACTGAAAAGGAGTTGAATGTTATTGAGGAACTTTCACAACTGTATAAATCCATTGGGTATGATGTGGTTCAAACCTCCGTATTGAAGAATGAAGGGATAAATCTTATCAAAGAGATGATGAAAGACAAGGTTTCTCTTTTCAGCGGACACTCCGGCGTGGGCAAGTCTGCCATTATTAATGCCACCGACCCTGATTTGAATCTGAAAGTTGGCGAGATTTCCAAATTTCACAATAAAGGAAAACATACCACTACTTTTGCGCAGATGTTCCCGCTTTCGCAAGGCGGGTTTATTATTGATACGCCCGGAATCAAAGAGTTTGGGCTTATTCAATATTCGAGAGAGGAGATAAGAGATTATTTTCCGGAAATTCGAGCCTACAACAATTCCTGTCGTTTCAATAACTGCTGTCATATAAACGAGCCTGACTGCGTCGTAAAAAAAGCGGTAGAGGAAGGTAAAATACCCTCCTCCCGCTATTTGAACTACCTCGCCATATTAGAGGCAGACGATATGAAATTAGCTGACTGGCAATTATTGTAAAGAAGTAATAAAACAGCGCTTATATTTTCTGTGCCAATTTCGTAAAAAATAACTGTGAAAATAGCACAAAAAACTTATCCTATTTATACAATAAAAAAACGGAGACCCTTTGAAAGTCCCCGCTTTTTTTTTGTGGAGGCGAACGGATTCGAACCGATGACCCTCTGCGTGCAAGGCAGATGCTCTAGCCAGCTGAGCTACGCCCCCAATTTAGTGAATAATGAACAACGAATAATGAATAATTTTAACTCTATTGTTAATTATTCATT
>WRGQ01000005.1 GCA_009787115.1 Bacteroidota bacterium | reverse complement strand
AAATTTTTCTCTGATAAAGCGATCGTTTTCGTACATTGCTGCCACAAAACTTTCTAAAGTAATGGGTTGTGGTTGTGATGTTTCTTTTTCCATAATGTTCATTTTTAGTTAATTATAAGTTTTTTTTGAAACGTCCACAGTGAAGAATATTCTCTGAGTGAATTGCGCGGCAAATATACACATTGAAATGCCATTTGTCAAGTGGAAGTATATCTTTTGGGAATTTTTTTATTGGGACTGTTCAAAAACCCAAAAAATAAAATACTTTTGTCCCGTTAAATTTCTCTATTCGTGTTACCCAACTCCCCATACCCTCTTTTAGAAGGGATACAGTTTCCTGAAGATATAAGATGTTTACCTGTTGAAAAGTTACCGCAACTATGCAATGAATTACGTAATTTCATCATTACGGTTTCGGCAAACAATCCCGGACATTTGGGCGCAAGTTTGGGCGCTATTGAACTTACCGTTGCCATTCACTATGTATTTGATACGCCCAACGATAAATTGGTGTGGGATGTGGGACATCAGGCATACGCCCACAAAATCATTACCGGAAGAAAAGAGCGGTTTGATACCAATAGAAAATATAAAGGGATTAGCGGTTTTCCAAAAATGAGCGAAAGCGAATATGACGCTTTTGGCACAGGACACGCATCTACGTCCATTTCTGCCATTTTGGGGATGGCTACTGCGGCGCGTTTGGCAGGCAACTCTTCCCAACACCATATTGCAGTTATCGGCGATGGCGCAATGGGCGGCGGCATGGCATTTGAAGCCATGAATCAAGCCGGCGGCGCACGCGAAAATATGCTGGTCATTCTCAACGATAACCGTATCGCCATTGATGAAAATGTAGGCGCTATGAGTCAGTATCTGTTGAGAATTACAAGTTCCAAATCTTATAACCGCTTTAAAAAAAATCTATGGAATCTCTTCAACTTCAGTAAGTTTATCGTACAGGCATTCAGTCGTCTGGGAAATGCTATCAAAGGACAGATCGTTAGCCAAAGTAATCTTTTTCAACAACTTGGATTTCGCTATTTTGGTCCGGCAGACGGGCACGATGTGGTAAAGTTAGTTCGTATTTTATCCAATTTAAAAGAGATAAACGGTCCCAAATTATTGCACATTGTTACCGTAAAAGGCAAAGGGTTGCAGTTGGCAGAGGAGAACCAGATAGCCTACCACGCACCGGGAAATTACGACCCTGAAACGGGAGAAATGACAGTTTCCGATGAACACAACAAATCTCCGAAATATCAGACTGTTTTTGGAGAAACGATATTGGAGTTAGCGTTACAAGATGAAAAAGTAGTAGGGATTACGCCGGCAATGGCTATCGGATGTTCGTTAACTATTATGCGTGAAAAACTTCCTCACCGCGTTTTTGATGTAGGAATTGCGGAGGCTCATGCCGTTACTTTTGCGGCGGGGCTTGCGGCGGCAGGATATATTCCCTTCTGCAACATCTATTCCTCATTTTTGCAACGCAGTTACGACCAAATTGTTCACGATGTAGCGCTGCAACAACTTCCTGTTATTTTCTGCATTGACCGCGCCGGCTTGGTAGGAGAGGATGGACCTACCCACCACGGCGTCTTAGATTTGGCATTTCTGCGCTCCATTCCCAATATGATTATTGCTTCGCCCATCAACGAAACAGAATTGCGCAATCTGATGTTCACCGCTTACTCCGAAAGAAACTGTCCATTTGCTATTCGTTACCCAAGAGGAACCGGAGTGATGACAGATTGGAAAACACCGTTGGAAAAGTTGGAAATTGGAAAGTCAAAACTTCTCAAACAGGGCAAAGAGATTGCCGTTTTGTCTTTAGGACCTTTGGGAAACAACGTTTCAAAAGCCATTGCTATTCTTGAAAATGAAGGAATAATGCCAACACATATCAATGTTTGTTTTCTTAAGCCTTTTGATAAAATGATGTTAGATGAAATATGCAATACGCATCATACCATCATTACGGTAGAAGATGGTACAGTAGTAGGCGGACTTTTTTCCGAAGTTTCAGAATATATCATTGAAAAACAATATGCTGCAAAAGTTGTCCCGATAGCCATAAAAGATACCTTTATTGAACACGGAGATATTGCTAATTTGCATAAAGCAGTAGGGTTTGATGTAGAAGGGATAGTGAATTGGATTAGAGAAACATATCGCTTAAGTTATTCAAAATTTGTTAATGAATAAAAGAAAAAAACAATAATAATAATGGTTTTGAATTCGCAAACCAAACAATTCATATCTCGTCTGCGTTTGAATCCGCTTTTCTTAACACGCCTTTAAGCGAAGCGGTAGAAATGATTGAAACGTAGATATTGTAACAAAGAATTAAAAATCAAGAAAAAAATATTAACCAAAACGTAACATAACCTTACAACCTCTGTAATTTGAGCAGGCTACTTTTGCAGCAAATTTAATAATCACTAAATAAAATTTGAAATGCAAGTAAACAAGTTCAAAATGAGTAAAAACCGATTGAGAGCAATTCTTATTATCGTGTTGATGTCGGGCGTATCTTTGAGTAAATCATTCGCACAAGGTGAAACTTCGCCCAAAGAAGAAACAACTCCAAGTAAATTGGAGCAATTAGAAACGACCGTTGACAATTTATCATCAACGGTAAAAAAGTTAAACAAATTCAAATTCTCCGGTTACATTCAAACCGA
>WRGQ01000004.1 GCA_009787115.1 Bacteroidota bacterium | reverse complement strand
GGAAATTCCACACCCAAATGTTTTTTCACCAATGCTTTAAACTCTTCTGCTAATTGCAACAGTTCTTCGGCAGAGATCTCCGTATCTGATTTATAACCGTGTTTGTGTTTAAATTCGTCTAATTTTTCATCTAAAATTTTGCGAATACCTTTTCCTTCGGCGGGATCCAAACCTTCAGCCTTTTCCATTACCACGTCGGCATACATCATAATGAGGCGGCGGTAGGAGTCGTAAACAAAACGGGGATTATTGGTTTTCCTGATTAATCCGGGAATAGTTTTTGTTGAAAGCCCGATATTTAAAACGGTATCCATCATTCCGGGCATTGAACTGCGGGCGCCGGAGCGGCAGGATATTAGCAACGGATTATTGGCATCGTCATATTTTAAGCCCATTACTTTTTCCACCAATTCCATTCCTTTCCACACTTCGGGCATTACCGAATCGGGAAGTTTGCAATTGTTGGCGTAATAAGCGGTACAACATTCGGTAGTTACGGTAAGACCTGCGGGTACAGGCAGACCTAAGTGACACATTTCGGCAAGGTTTGCTCCTTTGCCGCCCAACAGGTTTTTCATGTCGGCTTTACCTTCGGCACTCTTTCCTCCAAAGGTATAAACATACTTTACATTACTCATTTTTAATTAATTAAGTTGTTAAAATACTAATTATTTTCTTTTTTAAAATCGGTGGCGAAGGTATATTTTTTTTGAAATTCTATGTTAAGTAGTTGGGTATTTATTTTTATACAGTTTCATTATTAAAAATTTCCAAAAACCTTTCAAGGAAAAGTTTTAGTTTTTCTACCGATAGAAGGCTTTTAAGGCAACCCATTTAAAACATCTCCGTGGCAATCTAAAACATTTCCTTTACCATTGTTGGCAAAAGTTACGTTGGTATGGGTTAAATTATAGTCGCAATTACTAAATTTAATGCCGTAACCCTCAGCATTTTTTATTTCAACATTACGGAGTGTTACTTCTGATGAAGAACCGAGATTAATCATAGCACCCGAATTTTTACCGCCGTATGCAACGATACAATTAGTTATTACACATCCTTTCATTTTATCTAAATAAATACCATTCCAATAGTCTGTTGCATCGGGCAGACGAGTAATTGTCACTTTTTTTGCTTCGGTTCCATTAATCACTAAACAGGCATTTTGGGTCGCAGAGGAAGCGATAAGATCTTTCGCTCTTTCTACATAAACAGTAACTCCTTCATTAATAGTTAAAGTGTAGTTAAGATTCTGAATTTCATTACTAAAGTAATAAGGAACAGTCGTTTGATTGATAGTAACGTTCTTTGTAACAGGTTTTGGATAAATTTTGATATATTTTTTTGTGTTATTGGTAAAATCGGAACTCATATCAAATTTTTCCAACAAAGAAGGAGAGTCACTAATCGTGACAGGTGGAAAACTTTCGTAGCCTTCAAAAACATTATGGCTGAAAACAGTAAATTGGCAAGCGCCGCCATAACTGTCCACATTAATACCGGTACCTTTACCATTTGTAAATTTACAATAGGAAACTCCTACTGTAGCGCCGGTGTTAAGTTGCAATCCGCCATAATCATCTCTTTCAGTATGTCCCATATTAAGAAAATCACAATAAGTAAACTGGTTATTGGTATTTGACTTTATTTCTATTCCTTGCCAGGAGCCTTTTGTATTATTAGCGCCAATAAATTGAATATGTTTGTTTTCGGTACCCCTAGCAATAATAGTAGCGCCCGATGTAATTTTAATACCACCGGTATTTCCCTCATAAACAAACTTAATGGTAACTCCGGGCTTGATAGTGAGTGTGGCTGAATTTGTCACTTCTAAAGGACTATTACCTTTATAGATATAGTCAATTTCTAATCCCAAGTCTTTGAGGGTAGTGTTTTCGGTTATGGGTGAGGTAAGTTCAACGGTTTCGTTGCTACCGCCGCCGCCGCCGCCCGACGGGTCTGATGTTACAGTAACCGTGTATTTGACAGTACTTTCATTTTCTGCCGTAACAGTATAAACTACAGGATTGGTAAAGTCTTGGGGCATTCCGGACGCGGGGCTTACCGAAGCCAAATCCGATACGGTAATCACAGGTACAAGCGCTGTAACATCAGTATCTTCGGGTACTTGCACTATAATCGTTTTAGCTGATTCATTAATTACTCCTGTTGCAGGCGGCTTCATTATCTTAAAAGAAATAATCTGTTTTTCTTTACTTTTTGGGTGGCAGGAAAAAAACAGTGAGAATGTTGCAATACAGGCAGCTATTAATACCACACTCTGAAAATTTAAGAATTTACTTTTCATATTTTTTAAGTTTAGTTAATTAAATTATTATAAATCAATAGTAAAATTTTGCCCGCAAAAGTATATGAAGTTTTGAAAGTTTCAACTGTGAGATAGAAATAGTGCAGGGCAAAATCATTGACATTATTGGGTTATACCCAACTCAATCTACTCCGCTTTTTTCGCCTCTTTAGATGCCTTTCGTTCAATGAGATAAACGATAATCAACGCAATGCCGGCGCAAAATGCTATAGTAGCAACAAAAATGGATTCTAATCCTCTTTCGTATCTATAAAAATGATCAAAATCTTTAAAATATTCGATTAGCGGACAATAGAGCACATATCCTGCTATCCATCCAAACCCT
>WRGQ01000003.1 GCA_009787115.1 Bacteroidota bacterium | reverse complement strand
ATTTTTCGCGACAGCAACATCTGTTTTAACAATTTTACCTTGAGGACTGTTTTCCCATGCGGTCAATCCCATGTGCTCTTTGGCGGAATTGGCACGCTCGTAAATCACCTCTGCGGCGGTGTGTCCGTGAATTGCATAGTGCAGTTTATTTTGAACTTTTGCGAAAAACTCCTTTGTTATAGGAGCGTTTTTGTTGTAGTCCATCGCTGTGGCGTAGATGTCGGTTATCTTTTGGTAAAAGCGGCGCTCGCTTAGGCGGATTTCCCGAATTTCCGCAAGAAGGTGTTCAAAATAGTCTTCGTCAAGAAAAGCGCCGTTCTCCATGCGTTTTTTGTCTATGACATAACCTCGCAACGCATAATCCCTGAGTACCGCCGTAGCCCATTGCCTGAAAGCGGTTGCCCTCTTAGTGTTAATACGATAGCCTACGGCTATTATGGCGTCGAGGTTGTAATGTTTAACCATTCGCTTAACTTCCCGATTACCCTCTTTTTGAACTACCGAGAAATCCTCGGTAGTTGCAGATTCTGAAATCTCACCTTCCGTGTAGATACTTTTCAGATGCAAAGAGATATTATCGGTAGAACAGTCAAACAAGGCAGAAATAAGCTTTTGGCTTAGCCAGATTGTTCCGTCCTGTACACGGACTTCTATGCCGTTTTCTCCTGCTTGCTTGGTGAATATGAGAAATTCGGCGGTGCTGTTGCGGATTTGTAGGGGTTTATGGGGCATAGCGAATAGTACTCCTTTTTTTACTATTTACTTTTTTTTCAGATTTCATATGATATATTATATACCATACAAACGTAAAGATGTTGTCAAGTGTTTTTAGCGCTAACTATACAATTACAGCATTGAGATTGTAATGCTTTTCATGGTAATTCATGCTATCAATGGTAACTACTGAAAAACCCTCGGTAATTGTTAATACGGGAATAGATTTTAGTGATATTGCTTCCTACACCGCTATCAAAATCACAACTTATAAATAAAAAAAGTATCAGTAAAATTAAGAAATATACTCTCAATTTATTGCCTTCATCCAATTTGCTCCCCTCTACTTCGCCACAAACCCCAAAATAATAAGCAACTGTGCCGCGATATAAGTAATCATCACAGGAACGTTAAGCGCTTTTTTGCGGAATGTAGCAAACGCTAACATGGTATCTGATGCGACAAAGAAAAGGCTTCCAGCAAATACAAGTGCGCCGAACTTTCCGCCTTGCGCAAGGAAAAGCTGTAATGCGAAAATTGCCATTGCAAGGAGGATTGTCTCGTAGGCTATAACAGGTATTCTCATATCGGGTGAAGGTTGAACCATTTTAAATGAAATGATCCCATAACCAATGGCGACAATAATACTGATAATTAAAACAATAATGTTAAACGGTTGGGCGTAAGTAATCATCGTTACTATGTAAAGAATATGCCCCAGTAAAAAACTTGCAAGACCTAAACGGAAGCATAACAAGTTGGATATTTTCAGCAGAAATATGTCGCCAAGCCAGCCGAAAACAAGAGCCAGAATTATCGTTAAAAGAATTGTGTTTGCGCCGGAAAGATATACCGCCAGAATAAGCGGGACAAGACAACCTTTCAATATGCATTGAAGAATACCGGCTTTAAAAAATAATGTTATAAGATAAACAATCGATACAACCCCAAGAATTACCAAAAAAATAAGTTTTAAATCCATAAAATTACACTCCTTTTTTAGATAGTATACTTTTTTAAATCAAAAAATACAAGGGAAAACGCAAAAAAACAACTACATCAAGAAATTTTACATCAGTAGCTACACCTGTGTTATTTGCGAACATAATTGCCTTATGTTTTTCTCCTTTTATCCGTCTTGATTGCGGTTAAGAATAGACTTACACGGATATGCTTCTATAATAACACATTTAATTCCCTTTTACAAGAGAAAAATATATTTTCCCTATTATTAAACTTGATGAAACTTTCAATGTATAATCATTTTCTGTTATCATTGGTTCTAAAAAGAAGAATGACCATGGCAAGGTATTATGATGAGCGCCAACGGTCAATGTACTGCTAATAGCAATATTATGTGAGTTTCCCTGATACAATATTACCCCCATATTATTATAAAATTCAGCCGGTTCATTGGTATACGGATCAACTTTATAAGTATATAGCTTATTCATGGCTCTTTGCCGATTCATATCTCTAACAAATTCAAGAAAAAGTTCATCCATTGTTCTTCCTATAGCCTGACCTATACTAGGCCAACCTACAGAATTTGAATTGACAAGCTTTCTTAAAAACGATATACCTCCACGGTCATGAACGATTCCGGGGATTGATTCATGCCATTCCATACCGCCTTGTTTCCAGAAAAGCCACGAAAAAAAGAGACATACAGCGCCTCTTAGACCCACACTGTCAATTTCACCCATTGTATTTGGCGAATATGCTGTAGGTAAGTGGAACAGGAGAAAGAATGGATTTTATTATTATATTTATAATACCATCCGCGGGAATAGGATATTTACCGTTATAAGAACATGTAGCGGGATCATAAGCGCATTTATTAACACCGTTAACACTATTCGATACAAGAACCACAGCGCCGGAAACCAAGTTACCATCTAACCCTTCTATCTCTACATTTA
>WRGQ01000002.1 GCA_009787115.1 Bacteroidota bacterium | reverse complement strand
CTTCAGTTTTTCAAACGATACCATACCGTGTATGGTTTGCGGTTCTTGCTCGGTAACAAGTTTATACACTTGTTTTTCAGGTTCGGAAAGCTCCATTTTCCAATCAAAAAGCCAGCCGTTCTTTTTGGTTACTTCCTCCAAATCGGCTCTTGTTACGGGCAAGACAAGGGTATCAAGCGTTTCGCCTGTCTCGACGTTTTCGATTGATTCGGTGATTTTGTCTATTTCAAAATCAAGTTCCATGTTTATAGTATGCCGTATTTTCCATTTTTACGCAATGAGCCAACAAAACAACCCCGAAGATATGTTATTTTAGTTGAATTTAAGCAAAATTCGTGCCTGTCATTGGCACATTACCTATGATAATATCTACTTCTTGTTTTTTATCTGCTCATACGAGCTGATAATTAAAATTTGTGTCTGACATCGTTGCGTGTATTGATTGTCAAAAATTAGATGATGCAACAAGGTAATATTTGTTTCCTACTCGTTCAATAATATCAACAATGAAATAAGCAACAATACCTTTCTCTGCATCAAAACGTCTTTGAGTAGTATGGATACTTAAAAATCTTACGTTTAGGCGTATCATTTCATTGATAAAAATTTTAGAAAGATTTGTTTGTTCTACTCTTTCACGCAAAGAAAATACTTCTTTTCCGTCAAGTCCTACTAGTGAATCAATTAATGTTACATCTTCAGGAGTATTCCCAAAAACACATAGAAATGGCTCAGCTCCTGAATTATCAATCTCGATCCATTGGACTGTAGCTTGATTTAGAACCTGCGCATTAGCTACAACTGCCAACAAGACTATTAAAATTACTAAAATTGATAAACGTTTCATTTAAATAACTCCTTTTTGTTTATTATCTGCTCATACGAGCGGTGCTAAAATGCTACGCATTTTAGCTTGAAGTTTTGCAACGCAAAACTTCAAGATTTGTTTTCAAATGTCTGACAATGTTGCGTTATACATTTACAGCGGTTCCGCATTTACCACAGAACCTTGTACCTTCTACAATTTTCTCGCCACAATTACCACAAAATCCTATTGCTGAAATTTGATTTGTTGGATTTGTTTGTAAAATTTGCCTTTCAGGTCTTATACTTTCAGCGGATACTTGTCCGACATTCACTGTAATATTTTGCTGTGTTGCCGAAACTCCATTACCAACTACAACTAATCCCCTTTTCTCCAACTCATTCGCAGTCGCAGATGCCTGCGCTTGTTTTTTGCTTACAACTCTTGCTCCAATAGGGAAAAGTAAGAATTGTCCCATTCTTACATATACAATTCCTACTGGAATACCTATAATTGTAATGAATGAAATAATTCCTAACGCAAAATAAATAATGGTTAAACAAAGCCCAATAGGAAACCAAATAATATTTAGAATTATGTATATGACTCTTGCTATTCCTGAAACATTATTTACTCCTTTCAGTTCTGTTTCCATGATAACTGTTTTTCCAAAAGGAAAAGCCGAAAGTTTTGCAAACTCCAGACAAGCCCGTGCTATAGGCAAACCTACTATGGTTACCGCAAAAAAAGCTGCAACTATTAACCAAAACAATGCAAAAATTTCACCGCCAAAAACAAACCAAATTAAATTACCAAGCGCTGACATATAATCCTCCTATTTTAGTACCGTAATTATCAAAAAATATACAAATTGCCTTAAAAAGATTTTTTAAACAAACTTTTAAAAAATCCATGTTCAAGCACATATAATAACTGTCTGGCATGTTCTTCTTCAGTTTTTTGCTTCAACTCAGGAGCTATAAATCCAAACAATTTTCCATTGTAACCTATTCCCAGTTCCAATGCTTTTTCTAAATCAGCACGGATTTTATCTTTATCATTTTTATCTAACAACATTTGCGAATAAGCTCTAAGATAAAACAGGACGCCATGTCCTATAAGATCAAGGCAGATACCGGATTTTTTCGTAAAATTATTACCAGTAGGAGGAAGAGCATTAATTAATGTTGTCATATCGCTATTAACTATTTTATACATATTATTTAGATCTGTACTTGAATACACCGTAATACCAGTTGTAAACAAAAATGTAAGATAAAGTCCTCTATCCCAATAAGAATTTAAAAGAAGCGGGCTTGCATCGACTATATTTACGAGTATTTCAGCTCCTTTAATCCAATTATCTAGATTACTAAAATCTAAAGCCTTAAAATCGCTAATGTATTTAAAACTCAATGAAAGATTTTCATCAAGAAGAGAATCTTCCGGTATTTGCTCAAACCAGACTAGATTCGTTGGTGTAAATATTACTTGTCCATTTGACGTATGTTTTTCTTCGTTTTTACTTTCCTCTACGGGCTGTCCGCATTTGATACAGAATTTATTGCCCGGTTTTAATTCTTCACCACAAGAAGAACAGATAGGAACCGTGTTTATTATTTTTTCCTCTTTTGTTTCTACTCGCTTACCGCAGCCAGAGCAAAATTTCGCATCGTCAGGTAATTTTTTTCCACAGTTTATACAAAACATTATTTACTCCTTTATGTTACTATTTCGTCATTTTACCACTATGTATATGATTTCATCTTTTCAC
>WRGQ01000001.1 GCA_009787115.1 Bacteroidota bacterium | reverse complement strand
AGTTATAATTTTTAATCTATTGTATATAAACATTTTAGAATAGATTTAGTTTAATAAAATCCACCATACATCCGCAGTAAATTTTGAAAGCAAATATATAGTTTTTTTTTATACATCTTTTTTTATTATAGGTTTGTGATAAAATTTAACTTTTTCGTAACAAGGAGTGCATAACGCTAATGGGCATTAGTTGTTTTTTTACCTCTATGTTCGATTTTTATCGGTTTGGTATTACATTCCCGCCTCCATATTGCATAGAGTACCAAATCATGGTTTCCGTCATAACAGTCTCCGGGGGTATAAGAAATACCGCTTCCGTTCGGTTCCGTATTCCACTCAACAAAAATGAAATTCGGATTTGAAAAATGTACAATTCCTTCATTTATACCAAGTATCGTGTAACATTCTGTAAGTTTAGTATCCATAATACCACGACCGAAAATGCCGCCATCGTTAGGTTCGTAGGTAATGGTAGGGCAACCGGCAATGGTGAAATTCGTCGTCAATACATACGTCTTGCCGGTATTCATTTTAATTCTTGCTTCGAGGGTATAGTCCCCGTTCGGAAGCCTTGTTTTCCATAGCAAAGTATCTCGATAATCAGTTTGTTCGACACCATTTAATTTCCAAACAACACTGTCTATATCACCTGTTATTACGGTTGAACACATTATGGATAAACACTCAAAAGTCAGGCTATCGCAATTCGCATAGATTGCACTGTCCATAAAATCGTAATATTCTCCATTTACCATTAAAGTAGGGGAAAGCGTTCTGCAAGCCGACCCCGCCAGATAATAATAGGTTTCTACCTTTCCAGACCCATAACCGCCCACCACGACGCCCTTGGAATTGTCTATGGTGTAAGTATTATCATTAGTAAGTAGATAGGAGCAATACGACAAACCATTGTTATCTTTCCATTGCGACGGATCAGATAAAGTTGTAGTATTTCCATTATTGATTACGGTCGTACTGAGTTTGGTTGCCGTTGGCGTTACTATTTGGGCATAATGGGAGTTAAGATTTGTGTTGTTTGAAGGAGCAAAACGTGAAATCCTTACATTGCGAGTATATTGTTCCATGGGCGGCACCCATCCTATGGAAGGGTCGCCTTGATCTACTATTGCATTATAAGCGTGACCAAGATAGCCATTCTCACCTGAGCTGCCGGAACATACCATATAAACAACGACCATGACAGGCAGATTGCTGCTGATATAACAACCATTTGCAGCCGAGCCTACATCTATTTCTACAAACTGCCCCGCCTGCAATCCTGTTAGCGAAGCCTGCGACCCGGTAGAACGGGGTCCTGAAATAGGATCCGTAACTGAGGTCGGATTTGCCGGTTCCATAACAATGGGTCCCATAATGCCTGTCTGCGCTTTCAGTACAGCGCCGGTGGGGGAGTTATTAATTACAATGTCGGGAATGAAAAGATTTGTTCCATTGCAAGCAGCAATCACACGGATACGCATTTTCGATTGAATGGTAGATGGTACGTAAAATCTCATTCCCCATTTTTCTACCGGAAATAATTGTTCATACAAGACATCTCCAAAACGATAAGTAACCGGTACGCCTGTACCTCTAGTTGCACTAAAATACGCAACAGGTTTGTTAGCTGTGATATGCATGCCGGTTAAATCCAGACCGGCTACGCTACTCTGTATTGGAGTGTTTGCTCCTGTATTTCCATAATAGCGAAAAACCTCCCCCGCCGCGTTAAGTGTTATTGCCGGCGTAGAAGCATCATTTAAATAGATTGACGTTCCGCCTTCCGGTGCCACTATTAAAAATCCGTCTCGTTCTGCCGCGGAATTTCCTGACATTGGTACCGTTGGACGATACCCTGCATGGTAATAATTCGTTCCAAGTACTGGCACAGGAAAAAGAGCAGTAGCATCCGAAGATGCTGTATGAAAATTGCCGGTATATACTATTATTGGGTCTAGAGCTGTAATATGCAATGAGTGGTTTGATCGGGTGCCACCTGCAAGTACTGAATTATAAATAGCTTTTTTTTGCGTATCGTTCAGCGGTACCGCCGTAACTACATTGGCTGCTAACGAAACAGTTGTGTTTTGTCCGGGGGCACCGGTAAAACTCAGCGTTACCGTCGTGGCAGTCTCAGACACCATCTTTAATTCTAAATTTACATCCTCAGCGGATGTATAAATGAAGTTTTGTCCAAACGTCACCCAAAAATCTTTTCCTTTCATGGAAGATTGTGCCGAAAGGCTCAATGTGGTGCAACAAAGCGCTATTGCCGCTACAGCGTGCAAGTACTTAAAAAATAATTTGTAAATCTTTTTCGTTCGTTTTTTCATCATTAAAATTAATAGTTTATAAGTTATATATTTTTTACATAAAAAATACCGTAAAGTAAGTTATTGGTAACAGAATTGTAAATTTTCAACCGGAAACTTGCAATTCTGTTAATTACCGTCAAAAAAGTTATAATTTTTAATCTATTGTATATAAACATTTTAGAATAGATTTAGTTTAATAAAATCCAC